>NZ_JAFNOZ010000009.1:0-51910 GCF_026536045.1 Lactobacillus sp. B4005 | reverse complement strand
TGATAGATTTCAATTTTATCTTGCTTAGATAATTTAGCCATAAAAATAACCCCCAAATTTGTCCTAAATTTGGGGGTCACTTCACTAGAGGCTAATCCTATTTTTTATTTTGAAAAGATAAGTTGAATTAACTCAAACGGTTTAAGTTCTTCGTTAATAGTTACGGAACTTCCCGTTTGCCGAAGATTGATTTGCTTGCGCGTTACTGTCGAACCATTTTTTCTAATTAAAGTGGCCTGATTATGAAGTAGCTTTTTACCAGTGTGCCAGTTAATTTCCCGGTATGAATCAGACGAAAAATTAGCTAGCCAGGCAATTTTACCATCAGCTTGCAGCAATAATTTTACATTAGGCATCTGTTCTAGGTAATCAATGGATGTGATGCTAGTAAGCATTTGTTGCAG
This sequence comes from Lactobacillus sp. B4005, assembly GCF_026536045.1. Taxonomy (NCBI): domain Bacteria; kingdom Bacillati; phylum Bacillota; class Bacilli; order Lactobacillales; family Lactobacillaceae; genus Lactobacillus; species Lactobacillus sp. B4005. The sequence continues at coordinate 51,506 of NZ_JAFNOZ010000009.1, read as the reverse complement.
TAACCCTTGCTTATAAGTAGAAAATTGTGCTTCCCAACCGTGACGTGGATCTTGGTCAACTGGCAGAACAAGTAGATGATTATCAATTACGGCCATAAAATTGCCTAAGCGCTCATCAACTGAATTATAGGCAGAGGACCAAATATTAACGTTACTTTCTGGATCGTAGGTAAGTTGCAGGTAATTACCGGTATGTTGCAGCATCGTAATGCGGGGATTAATGACACCATCAACTTTCTTCCCATCTGCTTGCTCAAAGGACTGGTAGCCAGTACGGCACTTATGCCAAACTGCTTTTTGAATATGAAGTAAGTTTTCTAAGCCGCGGTCCAGCAATACTTGAATGCTTTCACCATCTAACAAGACAACATTGTCCTGAAGAAGTTGCGTAATTTGCTGATTATTAAAATTTCTAAGAAGCTGGCCGGCAATAGCGATAATTTGCTTTTGTAGTTTAGTGTCAGCACTGACTGGCAAAATTGTTGTAGCAAATCCCATGGCACCTAGTAAACTGGCCCAATTTTTTTCATGCGGCAATAATTCCGTTACATCCAAGCCATACTTAGTTTGTAAGTTATAGCAAGAATCCTGGTCGACCAGGACCTTAATACCACGCAAGTGTTCAATAGGCAGTCTGCTTTGCGATAATTGGTTAACAAAAGGCTTCGTTTCAGCCAGCATTTCTGCGTAATGCCAGCTTTGGTTAATCCCATTACCCATCATATCAAATAGGTTTAGTAAAATTCCCTGGCTACCGATTAAAGCAGCCGTAATTATTTGAAACTGACTAAAAGTCGTTGATTTTACCAGGGGTGAATACATGTAATTTTCAAGTTCAGGATAAAGTTCAGTTTTTTCTCCTAAAAAAGCAGCTGTAATTCTCGTGTACTCTTCAAAAAAACGTCCATATTGATTTGGCGCAATTTCATTATAGGCTGGCAAGTGGGGACGGGCAATTTGGGGATGGTCCTTTCCGGCTTGTGCCAAAAATAGGTTATTCCAATCACGTCCTTCTAATGCATGCCAATCAGGATAAGATGTCATCTGCGCTAAGTCTGTTTCTGGGCTTACTTCGTGAACAGCTTGTTCGAGTAAGTGTTCTGTTTCGATCATTTCAGTTCGTGCTTGATCAAGATAGATTTTCCGTTCCAAGGTCGGTGGACCTGGCTGCAGCATTTTTTTAACGAATTCACTTCTAGTTTCTTTTCGGCCAAGTTTTTTCTCATAAAGGTGCATGTGGTAGTCACAAAAGCACATTAACCCAAGTGGTGTGTGATTATAATGACGAAAATCATCTTCTAACCATAATCGTTTAGGATGAATACTTGCATATTGCGCGTATATCTCTGTTAGGTATTTTCGCCATGTTGGATCAGCTGGGCAGGCCATATCGTTAGCCTTTTGGCCATTAAGATCAACAAACGTGTTAAAGCCAATTTGCGGATTAACATGATAGCCGCGATCTGAATGCATGATTGTTGTCCAAGGATTTAAGCTGGTGGTAACACCAATTGCAGCTAATTTTGCCTGCAACGGCTTAATTGCATTAAGCCAAACCTGAGTTTCTCTTTTAGTCAAATGGCTATGATTGAGCTCTTCACCATTAATGAAAAAAGCAACATCATCAATCTGTCCCTTTTTTACAAAGTCTAATAATTGCTGGTCTTTTTCTGCTGTATTGGTACGAGGATCAAGCATATAGCGCAAAGTATAAATAAATTTCATGATTTCATTCCATCCACATAGTAAATATGTAATATATTATTTTTTATAATCAATAAATAAAAGTTAATATTTTTCGTTAAAGTATGTCATAAAATCTATACCTATTATATAATTATATAATAAAACGCTTTCCAAAAATCTAGTAATTTTAATTTTTATCAAGGAGATAGCATATGCTAGGTAAAAATAATCGATTAGGTAAACAAAAGAAAGTTAGTAAATGTATTAATCGTTGGTCTATTAGGCGGTTTAATGCGGGCGCAGCGTCTGTCATAATCACTACGGGTTTTATTGGTGCTAGTGCCTTATATTGCGGTGTAAAGACGGAAAATGTATCGGCTGCTGCTATAGAAAACATTAGTGAAAGTAGTAATTCACAATCCCCAGCTGATAAGCAGGCAATAGAAGAAAATGGCTCTGAGCAAAATTCCGTACCAGATACTGAGCAGCCGCGAGAAACAAGTAAAGGAAATGAAGTAATGCAGCAATCAATTATCAATATAGTTAAAAAAGAAAATTATTTTGAGGTTACTTATGCAAATGGCCGAGTTGCCAGACTATATGTTTTAAGCCCCAAGATGTTCCGCTATTATCTTGACCCAACTAAAAAATATGATGAGCCCGAGCAATCAGAAGCGGATTTGAACGCTAAAATGCTGGCCAAGGGTCAGGATGCTTACGGTAAAAAGGGTTTGAAAAAAACAACTGCAACTAAAAGCAATAAGGGCTGGAAGCTTTCGACCGGTGCAATCGAGATTAATTTTGATCAAGCAGCTGGCACTATGAGTGTGACTAAGGGGAAGCGCACAATTTTACAAGAGGCTAAGCCAATCGAAATTACGGATAAGTCAAGTACACAGACTTTAAAGGATCCTGCCGGCAGTCATTATTTTGGTGGTGGTACGCAAAATGGCCGTTTTAATCTAACTGGTGACAATATTAAAATCGAAAATACAAACAATTGGGTTGATCAAGGTGTAGCATCACCTAACCCATTTTACTGGTCCTCGAATGGTTACGGCGTTTTACGTTATACCTTTAAGCCGGGACGATATGACTTTGATAGTGCAGCTGACGGTTTAGTAACGACAACGCACGATGAAAACCGTTTTGACGCAATCTACTTTTTCGATGATTCACCGTATGATTTAATCCATGACTATCAAGAATTAACCGGCTTGCCTGCCTTGACGCCAATCTATGGTTTTTATGAGGCCCATTTAAATGCTTATAATCGTGATTATTGGGTTGAAGTTACTCCTGATACCAACGGTGCAATCAAATATCCTGATGGAAAATACTATAAAGAGTATCAACCAAAGGAGTTGCCAGCAGAATACAAGGATAAAGCAATTCGTGAAACGCTAAATGGTGAGCATGGCGGCACGAGTTATCAGTTCAGTGCGCGTGCAATGCTTGACCAATATTTAGATCACGACATGCCAATTGGTTGGTTTTTGCCAAACGATGGTTACGGTGCAGGGTATGGTCAAACGGATACTTTAAAGGGAAATATTGCGAACTTGCATGACTTTATTAAATACGCTAATTCCAAGGGAATTCAGGTCGGTTTATGGACTCAACAAAACCTTTCTCCCGCAGATCCGGCTAACCCTAAGCCAGATGACCGTGATTTTGAGCAAGAAATTGCTGCTGGAGTGACCGCTCTTAAGACGGACGTAGCTTGGGTCGGCAATGGCTATTCCTTTGGTCTTAACGGTACGCAAACAGCCGCCAAAATGATCAAAAAAATTAAAGGCGACAGCTTGCGCCCATTTATTGTGACAGTTGATGGCTGGGCTGGCACCCAGAACACAGCCGCAGTTTGGACTGGTGATGAAACCGGTGGAGAATGGGAATATATTCGCTTCCAAATTCCAACCTATATCGGTGAGGGTCTGTCTGGGCAACCTAATGCAGCTTCAGATATGGACGGTATATTTGGTGGTAAAAATGCAATCATTAACACTAGAGACTATCAATGGAAAGCTTTTACACCAATTCAATTAAATATGGATGGCTGGGGCAGCAATCCGAAGAATCCGTTTGCCTTTGATGATGCCACCACAGCAATTAATCGCGCTTATCTAAAGCAAAAATCAATGTTAATGCCTTACATTTATAGTATTGCGTCTGAAGCGACTTTTGCTGGAAAGCCAATGGTACGGGCGATGTTCCTTGATTATCCTACCGAACCTGCCGCATACACTGATTTGGTTAAGTACCAGTATTTGTGGGGAGACAATTTCTTAATTGCCCCAATTTATCAAAATACTGCTAGTGATCAAGCCGGAAATGATATTCGCAATGGAATTTATTTACCAGACAAGAACCAGGTTTGGATTGACTACTACACCGGTAAGCAATATCAAGGAGGTCAGGTTATTAATAATTTTGCCGCTCCAATCTGGAAACTTCCAGTCTTTGTTAAAGCAGGTGCAATTATACCGGTTGCCCCAGCGACTAATACCCCGCAAGAATATCAGTCACTAAAGAATCAGCGCCAGTTTGAAATTTATCCTAGTGGACATAGCAGTTTTACTGTGTACGAAGATGACGGCATTTCGGCCCAATATCAATCTGGTCAGCACGCCGAAACTACCATTACCAGCAACTTAAAAAATACTACTTTAACTATTAATGTTGCTAAGACGAAGGGACAATATGCTGGCTTTGAACCAAATAGGACGACTGAATTTGCTGTGAAAACCACGCAAGAGCCAGCAACAATTAAGGTGAAAGCTGGCAATAAGAATATTTCTTTACGACAGGCACATGATCTGGCTGACTTTAATAAATCTAATAACGTTTATTTCCTTGATCAGAATTACAGCACTAACTCATACCTAGATAAGATGGCTGGTGCAGTGAAGCAAACTTTCTTAAGAATTAAGTTGGCTGCAACTGATGTAACTCGCAATTCACTTACAGTTTCAATTACCGGGTTTAACAAAGATACTGCTATTGTTAACCAGTTACCGGCTGAGAATGCAAATATTGCTCAACCAACTGCTTTAAAGCAAGACAATGAGGGAACAACTGAAAATGCAATCACAGTTACTTGGAATCCTGTAGTAGACAGTACAAGTTACAATTTAAAGGTAGATGGAGTTTTACATACCAATATTAAAGAAACCAAATTTACCTTACCAAATATTAGGCCAGAGTCTGCACACACATTCCAGGTTCAGGCGGTTACACCTAACGGAGCTTCCAAATGGAGCACTATTCAAACCTTCTCAGCGAAAGAAAGTATTTTGAAAAACACCGTAAAAATAACGTCAGTTAAGACTAGTTCCAACATTAAAGACACCAATATTTGGGAAGACGATCAGCCGGTTGAAAATCTTTTTGACCATGACTTAAGCACAATTGCACATTCTAATTGGTTCTCTGATGGCAACAAACAGGCGGCTACGCCAATGACGATAACCGCACAATTAGCTGAGCCGACAGATCTTGATCGTTTTGTTTATCTTCCGCGTAATGATGGTGGAACTAATGGGATTATTACGGCAATTAAGATTGAAGTAAGTTTAGACGGAACTAATTGGCAAGAGGTTGGTAGTGCTTCGAATTGGGCAAAAGATAGTTCAACTAAGGAAATTAAGTTTGCGCCGGGAACCAAAGCAGCTTGGATAAGATTTATTATTCCAACTGGAGGTTCAGTTAATGAGTTTGTTTCGGGAACCGAATTCTTAATCTATAAAAAAGCCTAAAATAAATGGTTAAATGTGGAAAAATAGTTTTTACCTTTAATTTTCTAATAAAGGCTGTTAGGGAGCTGTAAACTTTTTCAAAATTGATCTCAAAGCTGAAAAGTTTTTCGTAAATCCGACCGCTTCTTTAAATGCGCTTACAATGAGTATATAATAACCGTGTGCGATTAAAGAGAATGTTAAAGGAGATTTATAATGAGATCAATATCTTCCGCAGTTGCAAAACATCTGGAAAATTTGTCAACTAAAGATGGCGTAATTAGTGCGTTAGCAATCGATCAGCGTGGTTCTTTAAAGAAAATGCTGGCTGATGCTGCTAATAAACCTGCTGATGAAACAACAATTGTTGATTTTAAAAAGGCAGTTTCAAGTGAATTGACACCTTATGCCTCGTCAATTTTGACAGATCCAGAGTATGGCTTACCAGCAACTAAAGTCCGAGACAAGAATTGTGGTTTGCTTCTTTCTTACGAAAAGACTGGTTATGATACTACTGAGCCTGGCAGAATGCCAGATCTGATTGCTAACCAATCTGGGTTGCGCATTAAGAATGAAGGCGGGGATGCGATTAAGTTTTTGCTTTACTATGATCCGGATGAAGGCCAAGAAATCAATGATAAGAAGAAGGCCTTTGTAGAGCGGGTTGGCGCTGAAGCAAAAGCTAACGAATTACCATTTTTCCTTGAGCTATTGACTTATGACAGCAAGATTGAAGATACAAAAAGTGCAGAATTTGCCAAAGTTAAAGCTAATAAGGTTTTACAAGCGATGAAAGAATTCTCCGCACCGCAATATGAAGTTACTGTTTTGAAGGTGGAAATTCCATTTAATATCAAGTTTGTAGAAGGCTTTAATGGAAATAATGAGGTGGTTTACACACAAGAACAAGCTAAAGACTTGCTTAAACAGCAATCTGATATTACTGACCTGCCATTTATATTCCTATCTGCTGGCGTAACGAGTGAAGAATTTATTGCTGAAATCAAAATGGCCGAAGAAGCTGGAGCTGACTTTAACGGAGTCTTATGTGGACGTGCAACTTGGAAGCCTGCTATTAAGCCTTTTGCAAGTGAAAGTGAAGCAGCTGGGCGCAAATGGTTATCAACTAAAGGTAAAGAAAACATTGAAAACTTAAACCAAGCGCTCAAAGGAGCAAAATCTTGGCGTGATAAATTGACGGTTCAATAATCGCGAATAAGTTAATAAGACTATTACAAAGCACGATTCAGTGATTAATAACGGAATCGTGCTTTTGTCTGCGCTTATTTAATTATGATAAGAATTTACTTATAAAGCTCAATAAGCTGGCTGACTAGTAGAAAAACTAGCAGCCTTTTTTAGTTGGTCTTGAAAAAGTTGGTTCTGACTGAATATGCATCGCAAAAAATTCTCGTCATAATCTGCAATGGCAGGCGTGAGCGTACTTCATATTCGGGAAAGTAATTTGTTTTTGACTTGTAGCCAATGAAAGAAAGCGTTGAGAAAGCTAAAATGCTGCCAGCTGGGTTAGTAGTAAAAGTTAAAATAGGAATATCATTTTTTCGCAATGTTTTGGCTGCCTTGACCAATTCTTTTGTTTCGCCATTCAGCGTAATAAAAATAGCAAGAGCATCATGGTTTAATTTATTAGCAATTGTCATAATGATATTAGGATCGGAATGGAACTCACAGTATTTGCCAGTTAGCTGCAATTTAACCATCATTTCATGTGCAATCGATTCTGAAAGTCCCCGAGCAAATAAATAAACGATCTTAGCTTGTTTAGTCATGGAGATGCTATCTTCAATCGTACTGTAATTAAGGTTGTGCAGAGTATTATTCATTTCAATCTCGTTTTTAGTAATAACGCTCCTAATCTTGTCATCTGCATCATTCAAAACCGTAAAAGTAGAATTGGATTTACTTTTTAGTTTTAGTGCTTCGCGATAAGAAGTATAGCCACTGTAACCCATCTTTTGCATTGTGCGAACAATTGTGGCAGTAGAAACATTAGCAAATTGGCTTAACTTAACGATTGACATTTTAGCAATTTTATCCGGATTATTTTCGACAATATTCCAAAGATGCAATTCAGCGGAACTTAGTTCTTTTGTCGGCATGATTATACCTCTTTTGTAAATAGTTTTCTGTTATTTTTAGTAAACGCTATCATTTATGAAAATCGTTACACTTTATTCTCTTTATAATAGTACAAAAGGCAAGGAAAAGGAGAAAAAGCATTGATTTATACAATAACTTTAAATCCAGCAATCGATTTAGTAATTGTGACGAAAAAATTAGAACCAAAAGTTGTTAATCGAACGGAAAGTTTTGAATTGCAGCCTAATGGCAAAGGCGTCAATGTATCATTTATTTTAAAAAAGCTTGGCATTAAAAGTGTTGCGACCGGTATTGGTGGCGGGTTCACGCTTGACTACGTTACTAATGGATTAGCGGCAAAGGGAATCAAAACTAAATTTTTGAATGTGAAGGGTTTAACTAGAGTGAATGTTTTCACTAATGTCATTGACCAGAATACTGAATATAAAGAGGTTAATCCTGGACCAGAAATTAGCAAAGAAGTGCAGCAGCAATTTTTGGCTTATTTTGAGGAAACACTTACTGAAGAAGATTTAGTGGTAATTTCTGGTAGCTTTGCCCAGGGGATCGAACCAAGTTATTTGGTGCAAATTGCCCGGATTGTCGCTGCCAAAAAAGCGAAGCTGGTAATTGATAGTAGCTATTTGGCGGTGATTGATACCCTACCGTACCATCCGTTTTTACTTAAGCCTAACGAAACCGAACTGGCCAGTTTTTACCATTATCAAGGTGAAATGACTAGTGCCAAAACGGTTGAATTAGCGCAGAAATTGGTGCAGGCGGGCTGTCAAAATGTCCTAGTTTCGCTTGGTGCAAGAGGAGCAGCACTAATTAGTGAAAAAGAAGTTTTATTTGCCAATGCTCCTAAAATCAAAGTGGTCAATTCAGCGTGTGCTGGTGACACGATGTTGGGTACTTTTCTTGCCTTCATAGAAAAAGGTCAGTCAATTAGTGAAGCACTAAAAGTAGCAGTAGCTGCCGGCAGTGATACGGCAAGCAGAACGGGCTTGACGGATTTTAAATTAGATAAATTATTGCCGCAAATTACGGTTAAAGAAGGGATGAAATAAAATGGCTAAATATGATTTAGTGGGTGCGACTGGGTGTGCAACCGGCGTTGCCCATACTTTTATGGCACAAGAGGCTTTGGAAAAAGCCGCCCAAAAATTAGGCTATACAATTAAAATTGAGACTCACGGACAAACTGGGGTCGAAAATCGCTTGACTAGTGACGAAATTGGAGCAGCACAAGCAGTAATTGTCGCTTCAGATATTGATGTTGGTACAGAGAGATTTGCAGGTAAAAAACTAGTAGTTGTCCCAGTTGCCAAGGGATTAAAAGAGCCAGAAGAATTAATTAACAAGGCTCTGAATGCACCAGTTTATCGCCAAGATAAAAAACTGCAGTCAACGGAAACTGTGGCAAATAATCAAACTATTGGTAATAAGCTTTATACTTCATTAATGAATGGGGTATCCCACATGTTGCCGTTTGTAGTTGCTGGTGGGGTATTGATTGCCATCTCCTTTTTTTGGGGAATAAACTCGGCTGATCCGAAAAATAGTGAATACAACCAATTTGCTGCAATGTTAAATACAGTTGGTAGCACGACGATGAACCTAATGGCGCCAGTTTTAGGAGCTTATATTGCAGAGGCATTAGCTCAAAGGACTGGCTTTGTAGTCGGACTAGCGGCTGGTTTTATAACTTTTAACGGCGGTGGTGGCTTTTTAGGCGCAATTGTTGGTGGTTATCTGGCTGTTATCGTTGTCTGGCTTCTGCAGAAATTATTTCAGCCTTTACCAGATGATAAATTTAGGGGACTAAAATCAATTTTTCTATTTCCAGTCTTAGGCGTATTAATTACCGGTGCAATTATGTACTGGTTAAATACACCGATAAAAGCAATTAATCTGGGATTGATGTCATGGCTAAAAGGCTTTGAAAATACTAGTCCAGTATTACTTGGAATTATCGTCGGGATGATGTGTGCTGCTGACTTTGGTGGTCCGATTAATAAGGCTGCTTATGTAACGGGCACGGTTTTACTAGCCCAAGGCAATTATTACTTTATGGCTGGCGTTTCTGCCGCATGTATTGCACCACCACTAGCTACGGGATTTGCTGTTTTAATGAATCCAAAAGCATATACTAAGAGTGAAAAAACGGCGGGCTATGTCAACTTCTTATTAGGCTCGACACATATCACAGAAGGAGCAATTCCGTTTGCTGCCAAACACCCATTATGGAACATTCCTGCTTTTATGGTTGGTTCAGCTGTTGCATCAGTTTTAACTTACCTGACACGGATCACAGTTCCTGCTCCCCATGGTGGTTTCATTGTTTTACCATTGGTCAATAAGCCATTTTTATGGGTACTTTGGATTGTCATTGGAGCGATAATTTCTGGTGCATTACTGGCTTTAATTGCCGGCAGATTTGCTAAAAAAGAAGCTGTAGTTCCAAGTAATGAAAGTTCAACCATTACGGAAACTGCTCAAGATAATCCCGAAGACCATGATCCAAGTAAAATTTTGGCATTAAATAATATTCAAGTTGATGTTGATGTAAAAGATCGTGATGATGCCCTTAAGTATTTAGCTGATTTTGCAGTACAAAATAACTTGGCTACCGATGCCGCTAAGGTTTTGGCCGGTTACAAACAGCGAGAACAAGAGGGCAGCACGGGAATGACTGAAGGTTTTGCAATTCCGCATGCTCAATCAGCAGCAATTAATAAATCGGCGATGATAATCTTGAAATTGAAGAAACCAATTGATTGGCAGTCGCTAGATGGACAGAAAATCGATACTGTAATTTCATTCTTAATTCCAGAAGTAGATAGTAACTCACATTTAAAATATCTTTCCAATACGGCAAAATTATTAACTCATGAGGATTTCATTGCTAGTCTAAAAAAGGCTAATACACCGGAAGAAATCTATCACTTATTTAAAAATGAATAGCATATAAAAAAGGCAAGGCTTCGAAGAGACCTTGCCTTTTATTTAAAACGATAGTTGGCAATATAGTTTAAGTATTTTTGGCGTTTTGACAATTTAGCAAACGTGATGCCGCCAAAATGAAGCCAATGACGCCTCTTCATTCCAAGTTGCTTTAAAGTATGATTGATGAATACTCGTTTAATGGCGTTGCCACAGAAGAATTGAAGATAAAATTTGGGCGAGGTGGAAGTTGTTAGAACATAGGTATGCTTTATGTTGGTCAGTTCACCATGAATGCCAAGAGATGAAACGGTATGTGAAAGACCAGCTCCTTCCTTCATCACCTTGTCGATAAAGCCTTTAAGCATTCCTGGTATGCTGTTCCACCAAAGAGGTGTAATAAAAATAATACTAGATGAATTTTGTAACATGGTTAAATATTTTGTTACTAATGGATCATGTGTTTCGCCTTCATGGTATAACCGTAATTCTTCCTTATCGTAGACCGGATTAAAATGTTCAGCATAAAGGTCAATTATCTGGAAATGTTGCTTTTGCTTGTTTAAGTTAGTTTTCACCATGCTCAAAATGGCGTGATTAAAGCTTTTTTCATAAGGGTGACAATAGACTATTAACGTGCTCAAGTTAGTTCGCCCCTTTCATTATTTCTGTTAAAGTTTTGCGTACTAGGTCGGGTTGATAAGTAGTAACTTTATTTTTAATTAAAAAGGTATATCCTTGGATAAATGACCAAATTTGAATAAAAAAGTCTTGATTATTCATATTAGAGTTAGTGTTAATTTGATCAATTAATTGTAGTAATTTATGTAAAAAAGGATAAGTAAGATCTTTTTGCTTTAGAGCGATAATAGATTGGTCATTAAAAAACAGAAATTCCATCTTATTTGGGTGTTTTTGCATTTGATTGACAAAATAATCAGCAATTTGTAACAGCTGTTCAGTAGGTGAACTGCTGTTAAAGTCAATTGCTTCAATAAACTCCTGTGATAATTCTTGGGCTACTGCTTTAAATAAATCGTCTTTATCTTTAAAGTGTTTATAAAAGGCTCCTGTCGTTAGATTAAGCGCAGCCGTAAGTTTACGCAAAGATAAATTTTGATAGCCATTCTTATCAATTACTTGTATAGCCCGTAAAATTAATTGGTCTTTAGTATGGTTCATAGCAATTTTCTCCTAATAACAGTGTTACCTTTTAACTTATGATAACACTGTTACCCAAATCGAACGAATAAAATTGTTAATGCTAAAAAATTCAGCATTGAAGATACTGAAGATGCTATTGCTGATTACTTTAATCCTTTTTGCATGGTTGGCGTTCTGAACCGTGATCAGCACATGACACACATTTCAGACAATATTTGGGTAAAGAAAAAAGCTTCTTTATATGAGAAGCTTTACTGCATCAAATTAAGAGAACTTAATCTGCAATTTTTTTAGCATTTGCTAATGCCTTCATGATTGATGGGTTCTTTAAGTGACAATCCTTAATCATTTGAATGTCTTTTTCGTCTAATTCAACAGTATATTTACTCATAATTAGTTTCCTTTCTCCAAAATATAATTTAACTATAGCATTTTGGATCAAGGAATGAAAAGCCGGACTAGAAGTTTTTCATTTTTGTTGCAAATTACTAATTCGTCTAGACCATTTGCTTGGTACAAACGGACGTTCTTGTATTTAGCAAAGTTAGTGTAATTAGTTGCTATGATAGGGAATTATTAAATGCTGTTTGTTGTAATAAATATGTTACAAATATGACAAGCAATTTTTACTAAGTAACTTTTTCTTAAAAATCGAGTGATCACTTTGTTATGGTTCTGAAATTTTTACGCTGTAGTATGTATACAGTCAAATTGATTAGTAAGGACTTTACTTGTTAGTTTGATATAGAAAAAAAGATAGGGTTTTTTTATTAAGGAGAGATATTTTTTGAAGGTAAAATCTATCTTAGCTAAAACGGCGGCAGTAGCAGCTGTATCCATTACTGGTGTAGTTGCAATGAACAGTGAAAATCAGGAAACTGTTCACGCTGCAACAGTAGAAAATGATGCAGAAGTCGTGACTGTTAACTATGTTGATGGTAACTCAATCCGCGTTTGGAACAGCTATAAGACTCCTGAAGCTACTGGGCAAATTTTACCAAGTAATTCTTCATGGAAAGTTATTAAAACTGCTTATGATAAAAATGGTCACAAGTGGTATGACTTGGGTAAGAATCAATGGGTAAAAGCTGAGTATGTTAACAAAGGTTATTACCCAGAAAACGCTTCTAATCAAGAAGCAGTAGTTGCTGATAACAGTGCTGCAAATACAGCTAGCACAAATGTTTCTTACAATGCTACTACTCAAAATTATGCTGGTGGTTCTGATTCTGAATCTTCTGCTAAGGCATGGATTGCAAATCGTGAATCAGGCGGCTCATACAGTGCTCAAAACGGCCAATACATTGGTAAATACCAACTTTCAGCTTCATACCTTAACGGTGACTACTCTGCTGCAAACCAAGAACGTGTTGCCAACAGTTACGTTGCTAACCGGTATGGTTCATGGTCAGCTGCTAAGGCCTTTTGGCAAGCAAATGGCTGGTACTAATCGCCTGAAATAGATAATAAATATAAATAACAACTTAATAAGTAAAAAGGGTCTAGTCAATTCGACTAGGCCCTTTTTTGGTAGTTAATTTTAATGATCAATGGCATAAGTGAACTTGTCACTGCGCAAAACTTGTTGCGAAATGTGCATTGGCAAGTTGTGGTTATCATACACAAAGTCTTTAATTTGCATTAAGGCTGTTTTTTCGTCTACGTTTAATAAGAAAGATTCTTCTCTAGTGGCAAAAGTAATTTTAAAAGTTTTTTTGCCTGTGCTTGGAGATACCATGAAGTTCTTTTTCAATAGTTGGTATAACGGCGAATCAAGATCAGCCTTTTCAATCCCGGCAAATTTAGGTGGCAGCCAAATCCACTCAACGCAGAAAGGCATCTCATCAATGTATCTTAACCGTTTAATTTCAATTAATTGCTCATCGTCTTGTAGTTGCAAAAAACTTCTTTGCTCAGGTTGACCTGGGACTTCCTGAACGCTAATTAGCCGAGTAGACATCGTCTTTCCGGCTTTTTTTACGCTATCAGTGAGACTAGAAAAATGATGATTCTGTGTTTTGACCTCGTTACCCTGATCTGAAACATAAGTTCCTTTTCCCGGTAATTTAATCAAAATATTTTGATCAGACAATAGTTTTAAAGCTTTACGCACAGTAGTCCTGCTTAATTTGAATTCCTCTTGCAAAGTCATTTCTGAGGGGATGGCGTGACCTTCTCGATACTTTTTGTCATCAATGCGTTTTTTGATAATATCCGCTAAATGAATATAAAGGGGCGTATGTCCTTCTTCTTTTTCTAACATAAATCTGCCTATACCTTAATTAGTTTATTAATATTATAGCAAAAGATGTTTACTTAAGCACAGGTGTTAGTTTTTATTTGTTAAAAATAAATACATGTATTATATTTTTGGCCTTTACTTTTTAAATAAAGCGCTTTATTATGATAATTAAAAGATACAGGTATCATTTGAAGGGAGGAAAAGATGAAAATAGAAGAAGAAGTGAAAAAGGTAGTCAAGCAGGCGATAGCAAAGATAGCAAAGCACGGCAAGATTAAACAAATTTTGTGGGTAGGAGCTGGTGGCTCATTTGGTGGCTTTTATGCAGCTAATTATTTTTTGCAACAAGAAGCAAAAAACATTTTTACCGCAATGTATACCAGTGGTGAATTTATTTATGCAGCCCCGAAAAATCTGGACCAAAACACCTTAGTAGTTTTGTGTTCAATGAGAGGTACTAAGGAAACAATTGCTGCTTCCCAAATTGCACAAAATGCGGGCGCAACCACAATCTCCTTATATGTGGAAAAATCAGCACTATTAGACTACTCTGACTACCAAATTAAGTATGAGAGTTTGGCACTTGATGAAAGTAGGATTGAACGAGTTAATAGCAGTATTGGTCTATGTATTGCTATGAATGTATTAAATGAAGTTGAAGGCTATGATAATTATGCTGCTGCGATGGCGGCTTTTGCCGATTTAGATCCAATTTACCGCAGGGCGGTCGAATACACGACTCCTTTAGCCAAAAAATGGGCAGAATTAAATAAAAAGCAAAGGACAATCTACGTTATTGCTAGCGGGCCCGCCTATGGAGCTGCTTATATCTTCTCGATTTGTAATTTAGAAGAAATGCTGCAGTTGAATTCACCCACCATTCACAGCTACGAGTACTTCAATGGACCATTTGAAGTGACCGATAAGGGAAAATCAATTTTTCAATTGCTCGCTACTGGAAAAACGCGTCCAGAGGATGAACGTGCTTTAAGATTTGAACAAAGATTTGCTGGGGAGAAATTATACGTATTAGATGGTAAAGAAATTGGCCTAGATGATCTCCCAGAAAAGATTGCCCCATATTTTAACCATTCAATTTTTTCTTCTATCTTAAATAACGTTTATATGAGGGAACTATCATATACAACACATGAAAGTTATCTGACTCGGCGCTATATGTGGAAAGAAGAGTATAAGTAATGCTGCTAATTGCTGCAGCCCTTAACAAGAGCGCAGCTTTTGGCAGAATACCCTTAAGATTGATCAATAATTAAAAATCTCATTAAAAAGCAATGACACCGCTTTAAAATGATAATTATGCAAAAATAATTTAATTATTTTCAAAGAAAAGCTTTACAGAATTTAGGCATTATAATATTATTTAGATATACGTGTTAATACATCATACTTTTAGAAAAGACATTTTAGAATATTTGATTTTTGATTAGGGGTGAAAAGAAGTGAAAATAATTTTAGTTAGTCACGGCAAGCTTGCAAAAGGCATGAAGGATACAGTTGAGATGATTGCTGGTAAGCAAGACAATCTTGAGGCGTATGAAGCTTATGGCAGTGGTTCCGAAGACGAAGGTTTTATTACCGAAGTCAGACAATCTGTTGCTGCAATTAAAGAGGACAAAGTTATTGTTGTGACGGATGTATTGGGTGGATCTGTTAATAATGAAATGAGCCAGTTATTAAAAGATCACCATAACTTAACGCTTTTGACTGGCATGAATTTACCTCTGATTATTACTTTAGTTACCACAGTGAATGCGCAGGATAGTGAAGATGCTATTTTGGAGGCAATTGCCGAAGGACAGAAGGGAGTTTTATCAGTTAATAAGTTAATGAGCGAAGATGATGATGAAGGAGATTTATTATGATAAAGGTAATTAGGGTTGATCACCGTTTATTGCACGGACAGGTAATATTTTCGTGGACCAAGTTTGCAAATATTGAGCGCGTAATCGTAATTGACACAGCCACTGCTAAAGATGATTTTAAGAAAATGTCGTTAAAGTTAGCTAAACCAGAAGATGTTCGCTTAAACGTTTTTAGTGTCGATGCTGCAATTGCTAAAATCGATCAAATCAAGGCCTTGAAAGATAACATTATGTTGATCTTTGAAAATGTCACTGAATTGAGTAAATTTATTGATCAATTCGGACCAGTTGAAGAAATTAACTATGGCTTAATTCCAGCAAAGCCTGATGCCAAGCGCTTTAGCAATGCTGTTTACTTGACGCCTGAAGAGGTTAAATTATCAAAAAAGATGTGTGATCAAGGAATAAAGATTTCAATGCAACAGGTTCCTTCATCTAATAAAGAGCTTCTAAATAATGTTATTTAGAAAGAAAGGCTAGAAAAATGTTTTGGAAAGCATTAATCGTCGGACTAATTGGTGTTTTTGCCATGTTCGACTCAAGACTTCTTGGACGTGAAAATTTTGAACAACCATTAATCATCAGTACCCTAGTGGGATTGGCATTAGGAGATCCTGCCAAAGGACTAATGGTTGGTGCCACACTGCAATTAGTATCAATGGGGATTGTGGCTGTTGGAGCCGCTGTTCCCCCTGACATGGTTCTGGGCTCAGTTGTAGCCTCAGCTTTTGCGATTTTATCGCATACAAGTGCTCAAGCGGCACTAACTGTGGCTTTGCCAGTTGCGGTTTTAGGTCAATTGGTTGCTATTGTCGTCAGAATGCTGTTTTCTTCATTTAACTCGTTAGTTGAAAAAGCAATTGATGATGGCAAATTTAGAAAAGCTCGTAGTTATCATATCGTCTATGGTCCAATTATTTATGGCTTGCTTTATTTCATTCCAATCTTTTTTGCAATCTACCTAGGAACCGACGCAGTTACCGCATTGGTAAAAATGATTCCTGCTTGGTTGACAAACGGCTTGACCTTAGCAAGTAAAATTTTGCCAGCATACGGATTTGCGTTACTAATGTCAACCATGATTGATAAGAAAAATGCTGTTTACTTATTCTTAGGTTTCTTTATTGCGGCATACGGTAAGATGTCGGTAATCAGTGTTGCTATTTTTGCAGTGATTTTAGTAATTATCCTGAATAAGTTTATGAATAATAATGGTAATAACGATTCTGGCTCTTCTGCCAAAGATGATAGCCTAGATGATTTGGAAGAATTATAGGAGTAAAAATTATGGCTGAACAAAAACACACAAGTAAGCAATTACGTCATAAATTTTGGCAATTCTTCTGGCGGTCATGGGCCATTCAAACTTCGTGGAACTATGAGCGGCAGATGAACATGGGCTTTATGTATGGCATGGCGCCAACAATTGATGAGATTTATGGTGAAAAACCGGATAGCCCAGAAAAATTACAGAAGAAGAAAGAGGCCTATCACCGGCATATGGCATTCTTCAACTGTACTCCGCAGTTAACCTCGTTTGTTTTAGGTTTATCTTCGGCAATGGAAGAAGAATATGCTGAAAATCCTGATACCTTTGATCCGGAGTCAATCAACAGTGTAAAGACTTCATTGATGGGGCCATTGTCAGGAATTGGTGATTCCTTTTTCCAAGGAACAATAAAGATTATTGCCTTTGGGTTAGGAGTTAATATGGCCCAGCAAGGCAATATCTTTGGTCCAATCTTGGCAATGATAATTTCCATCATTCCGTCCGCTGCTGTTACTTATTGGGGCGGCAAATGGGGCTATCTGCAAGGAAAGAAGAATATCCAAAAGCTGATTGGCAACGGAACGATTAACCGCATTATGTCATTGATGAATGTGGTTGGTTTGATGGTAATTGGGGCCATGATCGCCACAATGATTGGGATTACGACGCCGATTAAATTTGGTAAAACTTTTGTTTTACAAACGACGTTGGATTCGATTTTCCCACAGATGCTGTCCTTGGCCTTTACCTTTGGCATGTTTTACCTAATCAAGAAAAAGGTTAATACCGCTTGGATTATGGTGATCTGTATTGTCGGCGGTATCTTGCTGAGTGTATTAGGAATTTTTAACTAAATATTGGTAACCAGTTATTTAAAATTTGATTTTATTGATAGGAGAAAAAATTATTATGGATTTTGAAAAAGTTAAGGCAATTGTTAGTGATATCAAGTCAAAGCAACCTAACATTGACAGGGTTTTGTTTGTTGGCTGTGGTGCTTCAATGGCTGATTTGTATCCAGGCTACTACTTTATTTCTCATGAAAGCACTAAGTTATTGTCTGCGATTTATACTGCCAATGAATTTAACTATGATACGCCAAAGGGTGTTGGTGAAAATACCATTGTCATCACAGCATCACTTGGTGGTACTACACCGGAATCAGTTGCTGCTACTAAGAAGGCCAGAGAGCTTGGTACCCATGTCGTAACTTTATCAATGGCAGAAGATTCACCTATTATTAAGGAAACTGAATATAAGGTAGTTCACGGCTTCCACGAAAACTATGCTGCTAAAACTGAAAAGATGACCTATTGCTTGGCTTTGGCAGTCGAGATTGTGCAAGAATTTGAAGGCTATGAATTCTACGATGAAGCTTTGGATGCATTCAAAGGGATGCCAGATTTGATTGAGAATGCGGTTAAGTCAGTTGGACCAATGGCAAAAGAATTTGGTGAAAAATACCGAGACGAAAAAACAATTTATGTTTTGAGTAGCGGTGCTTCACTTGGTGTAGCATACTCAACTGCTTCGTTCTTATTCATGGAAATGCAGTGGATTGCTGCCCCAACAGTTCATACTGGTGAATATTTCCACGGACCATTTGAACTTACAGAAAAAGACGCACCATACTTGTTATTCATGAATGATGGCAAAACTCGTCATTTAGACGCCCGCGCATTGACCTTCTTGCAAAGATTTGATGCACAAATCACTAATATTGATGCCAAAGATTATGGCTTAAATGAAGTGGCTAGTGAGAATGTGATTGACTACTTCAACCCAATGATTCACACCGGCGTAATGCGTGTCTTTGCTGAAGAATTAGCTAAGGCAAGAAAACATCCGTTAACTAAGCGTCGCTATATGTGGAAGTTGACTTATTAATTAAGTTAATTGAGCAATTTTAAGTGATTAGAAAAGGATCCTATGAAAAGTAGAATCCTTTTTTATTACAAATTTTATTTTAACTGATATAGTAAAATGACTTTAACTAGTAGGATAACTTTTGATTATCGGCAATTAAAAGCATACCGCCTACTAATTTTGCTGGAACAAGCTGTTAAAATGAAAGAATGGCTCGCTAGTTTAATAGCTGAATTGTTAGTTTCTATGCTATTAAGGTTAATATGAAAGCTATTTGCGCATAAAGTTGTAGCGTACTTTAATTTGATTTTGTTTTATACTGTTCATAATAAAAAGAAACAAATTAACTGGATAGATAGAAAAGTTTTTGGATAACTAATGCCGTTGGGGCAAAGTAAAGAATGATATAGGTAGTGGTGACTTTTGAAAGAGACAGGTTCGTTATATTCTCAGGTAATGGAGAAAATCAGACAAAAAATTATTACTGGTGAATACCCCGTTAACAGTAAACTGCCAAATGAGTTTGAGCTAAGTGAACAATTTGCAGTTAGCCGGGTTACTTTGCGTAAAGCAATTAAGGGACTAGCTGAAGACGGCTTAGTCGAAAAAATTCAGGGAGTTGGGACGTTTGTCCGCAAACCGCAAAAAGTAAAAAGAATTATTAGTTCACCGGCAGCTGAAAGTTTTTCTCAGATTGCCAAAAAAGAGGGTTTTAAGGCAAGCGTTGAGGTAATCAAGGTTAAGGAAGTAGAAACGCCACCTAAGTTACGCAAAATTCTGGAAACTAAGCATTCGTTGTTTATTGAAAGGGTTCACTCTGTCAATGACGAACCAATTATGTTGGAGTGCAATTATTTCCCATTACCACGTTTTGCTGGGTTAGCAAAAGAAGACCTAAGTCAGTCTTTGTACCAAATTTTGCAAGATAACTACCAAATTGCCAAGTTGAATTCTCGCGACTTGATTATTAGTGTTGCACTAGCCAGTTTGAGCGAAGCCAAATTTTTAAAGAAATCGATTGGCTTCCCGCTACTTCTTTTGCAAGTCTGTATTGAAGATGAGCATAATAATGTTGTTCATGCTGGGGAACAGTATATTATCTCCGACAGATATGAATTTCACGTATAATTAGCTTGTTAATCGACCAATATGGTTAAAGGGTGTATTGTAAGTAATGATTAAATTCCAACAAATGCTTCTGGCACTACACCTAATTTATTTGCTTTAACGGTTGAATTGTCTAATTTTGTTATTTTGAGTGGAAAAATTAATTGGCATTAAATTCTAAATAGATTTAGAATGACATATAAAGCCATCAGAGCCAATCAGTAAATACTCTTGAGGGAAGATAAATGAAAAAAAGCAAATTAGCTATTGCCATTATTAATGTTATTTTTTTGACAACTATTCCTGCGCTTGTACTGTATGAACCTACACCAGTTTCAGCAGCTACAGTTAAAGGTTTTGTCAAAACAAAGAAAAATAAAAAAGTCCGGCTTTATAAGCTTTCTGGAAAGCATTCCAATTATTATGCCAGTCCTAAGTATCAATACCCATATAGCAGTAAAAAGAAGATTGGTAAAAAGAAGCTAACAGCTTATAAGATAGGTAATAATTCACATTGGCTTTTAGCTAAGGATGCTAAAGTTATTAAAACGATTAAGCCAAATGTCAATGTTCAAGCTACAATGAAATTGCCAGCGGGTTATACCAGAGCTGAATTGCTTCAGGCTTATCAAGGGAATCCATCTAAGGAGTTTATTGATGCCTCAATGAGCGGGATGGATACTAATGATTTTAGTCGGATTAAAAACGGTGAAACCAAGGCCGATGATCAAACTATCGTTGATTTAAGCCAGCTTACGCCGGAACAAACCGATACTTTAACGACCTTTTCTCTGCGTCTGATCAATCAGGCTCGCAATGACTTGGGGTTAGATCCTTGGCGCGATAGTATTGGTGCGCGCAAATTGGCTCAAGATATTGCGACTGAATATGCGGTAAATAAGAAGACCATTCGCGATAGTCATTATGTCCCAGGCATCGTTCGTGCATGTAAAGCCAATGGCCTAGATTTAAATGATAATTACGTTGAAGACATGGCCGGCTTTTATAATCAAAATAATACGATGACAATGACTGAACTTAAAAAGAGCGTCTATTTTGGCTTAAAGCAAATGATGTTCGGCTATACTGGCAGTGGCGAGCAAGGACGAAAGCAGCGCAGTAATTACCAGGAATGGGAACATGCCGGCGACTTGTTTAATACGCAAGGCTCGCTTCACGATGGCGATTATAATTACTATGGTTTCAGCATCTCGCATACTGATGACATTTGTTCAATGCATTTTATTAGCGTACCGACTTATATTGCTAAGAATAAAAAGTATAATACTGGTTTTAAACCTTAAATAAATAATTTTTAGTTTTGAGACAGCTGCAAGAGGCTGTCTTTTTTGTCCTATTTTTTACTGCTAAAAAGAAATAATTGCGCTAAAATTAACCTTATTATTAAAGTGAGGATTTATGCATGGCAATTTATATTCGATTAGCGCAAGAAAGTGATTTAACGCAAATAATGGCAATTATTAATGAAGCAAAGCAATTGCTGAAAAGTGATGGTATCCCGCAATGGCAAAATGGTCGCCCGAATGAGCAAATTTTACTGGATGACATTGTCAAAAAGCGGGCATATTGTTTAATGGTTGATCAAGCAGTTGCTGGTATTGCTGTTTTGCAAACTAGTATTGAGCCTAGCTATGCTGCGATAGACGGCGAGTGGCAAAATGAAACCGATCAGTATGCCACTATCCACCGGATTGCGATTTCGGCTAAATTTCGTGGACAGCGTTTAGGACAAATATTTATTTCTAACTTAATTTCTCGTGGCCTGTTTTTAGGAATACCCAATTTCCGCATTGACACTCATGCAGTTAATCTCCGGATGCAGGCGCTGATTAAATCTGCTGGCTTTAAATATCGCGGCGTTATTCGCATCGATCAAACAAAAGATGGGCTCAGAAATGCCTATGAACTAAACTTAGTTTAAAAGTTTTAGTTACTGTGCCACGTAAAAATTTGCGCTAATTAATTAGGGCAAAATAGGACTTTGTTTTAACTAATTAAGGAAATGCAATATTTGCTTATGCGACCGCATGTGAGCTCAAATCAGAAAAAATAAATTTTTCTCTTGACTTGCGCACGACATTTTTCTATACTATTAAATGTTGAGCGGCCAAGTAAAAGCTCAATTGCATTGGGTTATAGCCAAGCGGTAAGGCACTAGTTTTTGGTACTAGTATGCGCTGGTTCGAATCCAGCTAACCCAATTGTTCTTACGAACACCCAACCCAAGAAAGACAGTTCATTAAGTTGAGCTGTCTTTTTTTGCCGTAAATTATTACTGGGTGCCGGGAGTAATTGGCTTGATTAGCCTTTGTAAATAAGTACATGATTAATTAAAGTGACTAAAATGAATTAGATATTAAAAAAATATGGTAGAAAATAGTTTTTATTAAATGTATAATTAACAAAAATGAAAAGGAAAGTTTGGTGAAAAAATGGTTGATTTAATAAAGTACACGAGAAAGGGCTTAGCAGACGCACCCTCGAATCCAATTTTGAAGTTTTCGGATTATGCCAGCAAGATTCCTGATGTAGTCAAGTTTACCTTAGGCGAACCTGATTTTAATACACCGGATCATATTAAAAATGCTGCCAAGAAAGGGATTGATGAAAATCACTCCCATTATGCACCGTCAAACGGAACAATAGGCTTACGCAAAGCGGCGGCAGACTTTTTGGCGCAAAAATATGGGCAAAAGTATGACCCAGAAACTGAAGTGCTGGTTACAAATGGCGTAACGGAATCGATTTTTGATACGGTTTGCGCTTGCTTGAATCCGGGAGACATTATGGTGGTTCCGACTCCAATATTTCCGCTCTATATGTCTGATGTCAATATTTTAAATGATGGTGCTAAAATCGTTACGATTGATACTTCAAAAGATGGTTTTAAGTTAACGCCAGCTAAGTTGCAAGCAGTTCTTGATGAATACGGTGACAAAGTACGGATGTTGGTCATGAATTATCCGACAAATCCGACTGGGGTAATGTATAGCCAAGAAGAGCTTGACGCCATCGCAGATGTGATTCGGGACAAACCAATCTTTGCCTTATGTGATGAAATATATAGTGAACTGAATTATGATCAGCCTCATGCTTCAATGGAAAAATCTCTGCATGACCAGGTAGTTCTGATGAACGGTGTGTCCAAAGCTTGGGCAATGACCGGGTATCGAATCGGAATTGTTTGTGCACCGCAGGCTATTTTGGAGCAAATTGCTAAGGTTCACCAAACCATCGTGACTACTGAGCCAACGCCAATGCAGGACGCTGCTGAGGAAGCCTTCAAAAATGGTATGAATGATTCTGAACCAATGAAGCGTGAATTTCAAAAACGGCGAGATGTTTTGTACCAGGGCTTAACCGATATTGGCTTTGAATGTGCAAAACCGCAAGGGGCTTTCTATATTTTTGCTAAAATTCCAGCAGGATTAGAACAAGACGATTCTAAATTTATCTATGATTTGGTTGATAAAGCACACGTTGCTGTGACTGCGGGCTCAAGTTTTGCTTTGGGCGGCCAAGGCTATATTCGCTTTTCTTATGCTGTCAGCATGGATCAGATCAATGAAGGCTTGCGCCGAATTAAAAAATACGTTGAAGAAAATAAGTAAATAATTTCGCAAATTTTTGCTTGCAATTACGCATGTTTTTAGTTAAGATAATTAACGTGCGTAACGGAGGAGTAGCGAAGTGGCTAAACGCGGCGGTCTGTAAAACCGCTCTCTCTGAGTTCGGCGGTTCGAATCCACCCTCCTCCATTATCACTGGGTTATAGCCAAGCGGTAAGGCACTAGTTTTTGGTACTAGTATGCGCTGGTTCGAATCCAGCTAACCCAATAAAAATTATCGAAAAAAGGCAGCTTTTGGGTTGTCTTTTTATTTTTCTAAAGTTTTTCCTGTGAATTGCGTCAATTAAACTTACCATTTAACTAATTAGTCTAAAAAATAGTACAATAAAGGCTAGTTTACTTTTATAAGAAGGGAATTTTATGTCGAGACTAGTTAACGTTGGTGCTGGAGGCGGCGAAATCAGTTGGCATGAAGCCCTCAAGGACTTACGTGCAGATGACGTTTTATTGCTGGAGCCAGGTTTTTATGAATTACCTGCAAAAACCTTGTTTTCCAACATTACGATTAAAGGCACTGGCAGTTTGCCAGAAGACACCACAATTCTAGGTTGTGTCAACTTAGCCACCGACAGTCAATTTGTTAATTTAGAAAATTTATGTATTAACACTAACAATGATTCTAATAGTTTATATGTACCGACAGAAGCTAATACATATTTAACGCTGCGAAATTGCGTTATTAAAGGTTTTGGCACGGATACGGCGGCAGTAGCTATTAATGGCAAGGCCACCTTGGAGTTATATTCAACGGTAATTTTAAATGGCTCTGTTTCAATTTATGCTGATGCTGATTTTCGGTTAGAAATGAATGATTCCTCAATTGAGCATGTTTCTGAAGAATTTGGTGCTCTAGCAATTGAGGGCCACGGGACGGCAATTATCAATAACTCGCGTGTTTACGGCAGTATTGATACCTTTACTAAAACAAATGCAGAGGTCGATTTAAACAATTCAATTGCTGATTCAATGCTCTTGCAAGGGCAGGTTTGGTTAAATATGCTTAACAGCAAGCTTTTGTCTACTGATGATACCTGCATGTATATTACGGAAGAAACATGGGTTAACATTGTTGGCAGTAATTTTAATGGGGGCATTTATCTTGATCAAAAACCGCACGTAATTGTGCAAAACTGTCAGATTAATCGCTTAATTGCTGTCAATGACGCAGTCATTACGCTTAGTAATTCAGTTATTATTAATCACGCCGATTTTCAAGACCACGTTAAATGTACTGCGCGACGCACTACTTTTAATGGTGGTGCTGATTACCAATATTTCTTGGCATTAGGTGATTATGCACTTCTTGAAGGGCACGATTTAATTTTAAATTCTAACGGTGCTGATCTAGCCGTTAAAGACCAAGCTCAAATGCGTGCTAGTGTGATTGCTAGCAGTGATTCTTCGATTACAGTTGAATGCGGTCAAAAAGCTGATATTCGTCTTTTAGGAATGAAGTGGACCACTAAGAAAAAATAAGCTAAAAAAATAAATTTAATAAAGCTTGTGCAAGGTAGACCAATTTGGATTATAATAAGAATTATCGTTGGAGGTGTACTAATGGAAGAGCCGATGTATATAAAAATTCATAATCAGATTAAACGTGAAATTGAAAATCACGTTTATCAAGTTGGTAGCCGGATACCGGCTGAACGACAACTTGCACTAAAGTTTGGGGTTTCAAGAATGACCTTACGCCAGGCTATTAAAACGCTGGAAGATGAGGGTATTTTAGAACAACGCCTTGGCAGCGGCACTTACGTGGCAAATCAAAAAGTCCAAGAGAAAATGTCGGGGATTATGTCTTTTACTGATATTACTCATGCTAACGGTCAGACACCTTCAAGTAAGTTGATTTCTTATCGTTTTGGTAAGCCATCTTTATCAGAAACTGAACGGTTAAATTTAAAAGATGACCAGGAGGTTTTGCGGATGGAGCGAATTCGCTATGCTGATAATGTTCCAATCTGCTATGAAGTGGTTACCATCCCACAAGAGTTGATTAGTAAAATTTCTAAGGCTGACATTTCTTCGCACTTGTATCAGGCCCTTGAAAAGAATGGTTATCAAATTGGTCGTGTTACTGAACATATTTCGGCAGCTGTAGCCAACGAAAATTCTGCGCGGCTGCTTGATGCCAAAAAGGGCGAGGCCCTAATAACACGTTTGCAGGTAACCGAGCTGTCAACAGGGCAGCCATTTGAATATACGCGTGCAAGTTATGTGGCCGATCGCTTTGAATTCACTTTTTCCAAATAAAAAACTCTGAACTGGTTAATATCAACTAGTTCAGAGTCTTTTTATTTCAGGTCCTTTTTGATTTTAGTGGTTGAAATTCCCGGAGTGCGGGGCAGGTACACGACATCGCAAACTGATTTCAGAAAATCGAATTTACCTTGCCAGTCACTGCCCATAACAAAAGTATCAATATGATACTTAGTGATATCCGTCACCTTTTGGTCCCAATCTTCTTCGGGAATCACTTCGTCTACATAGCGAATAGCCTCAAGAATAAACTTGCGTTCAGCATAATTATTATATGATTCTTTGTGTTTTTGAAATTCATTAAATTCATCGGTTGAAAGGCCAACGATTAGGTAATCACCTAATTCACGTGCACGCTTAAGTAAACGAACATGACCATAATGCAATAAATCAAATGTGCCGTAAGTAATAACTTTTTTCATATTTGGTGCTCCTATTGCTTTGACGATTTAATATTATCATATTTGTAGAAAAGGTAAAACATATCCCGTATTAACTAATAGTCTGCTAAAATAAAGTTAATTAACCACGAGAGGAGATTATCATGGATAAAGTAGATGTTTTAGGTGTTGATTTTGATAACAAAAGTTTTCATCAATTTCAAAACGAATTTATCGGGCGAATCAATGTTCACCAGTCAACATTTGTGGTTACTGCTAATCCTGAGATTGTGCTGGCAGCCAACGAAAATCCTGAATTCATGAAAATTTTAAACTATGATGCGGACTATATTACTCCTGATGGAATAGGAATTATTAAAGCTGCTAATATACTGGGTACACCGTTAAAGGAACGAGTTACTGGCTATGATTTATTTACTTGGTTAATGAAACTAGCCAATGACCGTAGCCTTCGCGTCTACTTAATCGGAGCAAAGCCAAACGTTATCCATGCAATTCAAGCTAAAATAGCCCATGAATATACTGATATTCAACTAGTCGGAGCGGAGGATGGTTATTTCAAAGAAGATTTGGAAGTAATAGCCTACCAAATTGAACGCGCTGAGCCTGACTTAGTATTTGCTGCGTTAGGATCACCACGCCAAGAGCAGTTATTAGCACTTTTACGCCGTAATCTGCTCCCAGCCTTAATGATGGGAGTTGGCGGTAGTTTCGATGTCTTTTCGGGTATGGCTAAACGTGCGCCACAATTATGGCAAAGAGCTCATCTTGAATGGTTTTACCGTTTGCTTAAAGAGCCATCGCGGTTTAAGCGTGTGAGCAAGTTGCCAAGATTTATGCTTGATGTTCATCAAGCTAAAAAGGAAAAGAAATAAAACATGAAAGTTCTGCATGTCAATGCTGGTCTTGAATCTGGCGGTGGGTTGACCCATATTATCAATTTACTAAAAGAAGCCAAAATCGAAAAAAAGGATTTTACATTGTTATGCTTAGCGGATGGACCAGTTGCTAAGGCCGCTCAAGAAACAAAAATAAATTATCATGTTTTGGGGGTAAAGAGTCGCTATGATTTTACCAGTCTTCGCCGCTTATCCGACTTTATCAACCATGGTAATTTTGACATTGTGCATACTCATGGACCGCGAGCTAACCTCTATTTAGCTTTAATTAAGGGAAAAATCACGGCGAAGTGGTGCGTTACCGTCCATTCTGATCCCTATTTAGACTTCAAGGGGCGAGGTTTTTTAGGCAAAGTCTTTACCCGCCAAAATATTCGTGCGCTCAAAAAAGCTGATTGTATTTTTGCGATAACCAAAAGATTTGCCGACTTAATCACTACCAAAGCTGGCATTTCGGCCGCTAAAGTGCATGTAATTTATAACGGTACTTTTTTCCATGATGATTCAGCCATTCCGGCTAAATATGAGCACCCGCATTTTAACATTGTTAATGTTGCCCGCTTAGAAAAAGTAAAGGGGCAAGAATTGCTTTTGCAGGCACTAAAGAAGCTCGACAATGGCAATGTTCACTTGTATATCGCAGGTGATGGAACCCAAAAACGGTCTTTGCAAGAGTTAACGCAAAAATTGGAGTTGGGTCCACAGGTAACTTTTCAGGGCTTTATGACTCATAAGCAGTTGAAGCATCTCTACCGGCGAATGGATCTTGCGGTTCTAACTTCTTATTCTGAAAGTTTCCCCTTAGTCCTTTTGGAAGCAAGTGATAATCTTTTACCTATTTTATCGACTGATGTGGGTGACATTGAAATGATGATACCTGACAAACGCCATGGCTTCATCGCTAACACGGGCGATGTGGCATCGATTACGGCGGCACTGCAAGCAGCAGTTAATACTCCTAAAGAAGAACTTAAGCAGATGGCATTTTGTGAAAAAGCTTATGTTGCGGATAACTTCTCTTTGAATAAACAATTGTCTAGTATTCTTACCGTCTATCAGTCCTTAATAAAAGGTGACTAAATTGTTTAAACTTGCTTAAATGTTTATAATTAAACCAAAACTATTATAGATAAGTTAAGAGGACATAATGTTTTACCAAGAATTAGATCAAGATGATTCCTTGACCTTACATACAGATTTGTATGAAATTAATATGATGTATACCTACTTTAAAAAAGGGATTTCCGAACGTAATGCCGTTTTTGAAGCTTATTATCGCAAAGAGCCATTTGGCAACGGCTACTCGGTTTTTGCCGGTCTTGAGCACGTGATTTTATATCTCCAAAACCTGCATTTTAAGGAAAGCGATTTGAAGTATCTTAAAGATGAAGTAGGTTATGATGATGACTTCATCGATTATTTACGTAATTTCAAATTGCAACTAACTGTTCGCTCAATGAGTGAAGGCGAAATTGTTTTTGCTAATGAACCACTTATTCAAGTGGAAGGCCCGTTAGCACAATGTCAATTGGTTGAAACAGCAATTTTAAATATTATTAATTACCAAATTCTTTTAGCAACTAAGGCAGCGCGGGTGAAGCTGGCTGTTCAGGGCGATGGCGTCATGGAATTTGGAACGAGAAGAGCCCAGGAAACAGATGCTGCATTATGGGGAACAAGAGCGGCTTATATCGGCGGTTTTGATTCAACAAGCAATGTTCGTGCCGGTAAGTTATTTGGAATCCCTGTTTCTGGAACCCATGCGCACTCTTTAGTTGAGGCTTTTGGCAGCGAATACGAAGCCTTTAAGGCCTATGCCGAAACTCATCATGATTGTGTCTTTTTGGTCGACACCTATGACACAGTCAGAAGCGGCGTTCCAAATGCAATTCGGGTAGCCGATGAAATGGGGGATAAAATCAATTTCCAAGGTGTCAGGATTGATTCGGGTGACATGGCTTATATCTCTAAGCAGGTAAGACATGAACTAGATAACGCTGGTTATCCTGATGCCAAGATTTATGCGTCTAATGACTTGGATGAAACGACAATTACTAGTTTAAAAATGCAGGGAGCTAAAATCGACGTTTGGGGAATTGGTACTAAGTATATAACAGCTTACGACCAGCCGGCTTTGGGTGCAGTTTATAAATTGGTTTCAATTGAGAATGATCAGCACCAAATGCGTGACACATTAAAGATTTCTTCTAATGCGGTTAAGGTTTCCACCCCAGGTAAAAAACAGGTTTGGCGGATATCTGCTAATACTGAAAAGAAAAATGAGGGTGACTGGATTGCCCGTGCTGGTGTCGACCCGCGGAAATTTGATTCGCTCTATATGTTTCATCCGCAATATAACTACATTAATAAGATAGTGACAGATTACACGGCTCAGCCGCTGCTTCACGATATTTTTGTAAATGGTAAATTAGTATACGAAAAACCAAAATTAATTGATATTAAGAAGTTCTGTGCTGCTAACTTAGATGGTCTATGGGATGAATACAAGCGAAGTCTGAATCCGCAAGAATACCCAGTGGATCTTTCTCAGGATTTATATGACAGTAAGATGAATATGATTCAGGACATTCGTAGTCAAATCAATAAAGGAGAAACTACTCGATGAGACCATTACAAAAAGAAATTATTGCTTATGAACACGTCTTGCCTAAAATAGATCCACAAAAGGAAATTAGACGGTCAGTTGATTTTTTGAAAAACTATTTAAAGGCTAACCCATTTTTAAAAACCTACGTATTGGGGATTTCTGGTGGTCAGGACTCGACTTTAACCGGTAAACTGTGTCAAATGGCCATTACCGAAATGCGGAAAGAAAACGGAGATCAGTCTTATCAATTTATTGCGGTTCGCTTACCCTATGGCGTGCAAGCCGATGCTGCTGATGCCGCTGATGCGGTTGCTTTTCAACAGCCTGATCAAGATTTAATTGTCAACATCAAGCCTGCTGTTGATGCTATGGTTGCTAGTTTAACTGCTGCTGGCGAAAAAATTTCGGATTTTAACAAGGGCAATATCAAGGCCCGTGAAAGAATGGTTGTACAATACGCAATCGCTGGTGCCAACAACGGTGCAGTCGTTGGCACTGACCATGCTGCAGAGAATTTTAGTGGCTTTTATACTAAGTACGGTGATGGTGCAGCCGATTTAACCCCATTGTTCCGTCTGGATAAACGGCAAGGCAAACAGATGCTGCAAGAATTAAATTGCCCTGAGCATTTGTATCTGAAAGCACCAACTGCTGATTTGGAAGAAGAACAACCTGCTCTTCCAGATGAAACGGCTCTGGGCGTTCGTTATCAAGATGTTGATGACTATCTTGAAGGGCGTGAAGTTTCGGAAGAAGCTGCAGAACGAATTGAAGACTTGTGGCGTAAAAGTGAACATAAGAGACGGCTGCCAGTAACCGTTTTTGACGATTTTTATCTTAAGTAAAGAAACAAAGAAGCTTATTAAAGCTTCTTTTCTTTTTCCTTAATGTTATTGACAGTTTGCTGATACCGGACGTAAATTGGGTGTAATGATATTGGTAATTAAAAATAAGCTTAGGAGGAAAACAAGATGATTCGATCTGCACAGGAAAGCGACGCGGAACAAATTCAAAAAATTAATCAAGAACAGCTTGGGTACGATTATCCTGTGGCCAAAACGGCTGCCAATCTCAAACGGCTACTTGCTGATCAAGAGCACCACCTTATTCTCGTTTATGTTGACGATACATCTAAGAAGGTAATTGGCTATATTCATGTCGAACTATTTGAGGAACTTTATTTTGCCCCAATGTATAATATTTTGGCGTTAGCTGTTAGCCCACTGGCACAGCATCAAGGAATTGGTTCCAAGTTAATGACTGAGGTTGAGCACATTGCACAAAAAACTGGTATTACTGAAATTAGGCTAAGTTCTGGGGAGGAACGAACCGGTGCGCACAAATTCTATGAGCATTTGGGTTACACCTACCTTAAAAAGCAAAAACGCTTTGGGAAAAAGTTGGGATAAATTATTTAAATAAATATGCATACAGCCGTAATCAAACTTAACTGCTTATTGACAAAGATAAGCCAAGTAGTACAATTGTTTTTGACTTAAGATATGTTTTTTAGGCTAATCAATCAAAGAGAGAATCGGTTGCTGAGAAAGATTTATTGATTACTTAAAAAATGCTCCTTACGTTTTTATATAATAAAGATTATTAAGAGGTAACAAGCACTGTTGCAATTGAGGTGGTACCGCGTTTTAGGCGTCCTTAAAGATAGCAATGGTGTTTTTTATTTTGACAAAAGGGAGAAAATTAATGAAGAAACTGACAAGTTCTGAATTTAGACAAATGTTTTTAGACTTCTTTAAACAGCATGGTCACATGGTCTTGCCTAGTCAGTCACTAATTCCACAAGATGATCCAACTCTTCTTTGGATTAACTCTGGTGTGGCGACAATGAAGAAATATTTTGACGGTTCCGTTGTGCCGAAGAATCACAGAATCACAAGTTCGCAAAAATCAATCCGGACAAATGATATTGAAAATGTCGGTAAAACGGCGCGACACCAAACTTTCTTTGAAATGCTTGGCAACTTTTCTGTAGGTGATTACTTTAAAAAAGAAGCAATTACTTGGGCTTGGGAATTTTTGACCAGTCCTGATTGGCTTGATTTTGATCCGCAAAAATTATACTGTACCGTTTATCCTAAGGATACCGAAGCCCAAAAGATTTGGCTTGAAGTCGGAATGCCGGAAGATCATATTGTCAAACTTGAAGAAAACTTTTGGGATATTGGGGAAGGTCCTTGTGGTCCCGATTCCGAAATTTTTTATGATCGTGGGCAAGAAAATAATGATGTGGCCGAAGATGATCCTGAAAACTTCCCTGGTGGGGAAAACGCGCGTTACCTTGAAATTTGGAACATTGTTTTCTCACAATACAACCACTTGGCAAATGGTCAATATGTTGATCAGCCCCATAAGAATATTGATACCGGTATGGGATTAGAGCGTGTCTTGTCAATTTTGCAAGATGCTCCAACCAATTTTGAAACAGACCTCTTCTTACCAATTATCCATGAAACAGAAAAAATGACTGCCAATAAGAAGTATGGCGAAAATAAGGCAGATACAACTGCTTTTAAAATCATTGCTGATCACGTAAGAACAGTTAGTTTCGCAATTGCCGATGGCGCTTTGCCTTCCAACACAGGACGTGGCTATGTTTTACGGCGGTTAATCAGACGGGCAGATTTAAATGGTCAACGGTTAGGAATTAAAGGCGCATTTTTGTATAAATTGGTTCCAGTAGTCGGCAAGATTATGGAAAGCCATTACCCTGAAGTCACAGACCAGAAGAGCTTTATCGCTAAGGTAATCAAGAACGAGGAAGAAAGATTTCAATTGACGCTTGATTCCGGCTTGAGCTTATTAGACAATTTAATTCAAGCTGCGAAAAAGGATCATGATAAAACAATTGCGGGTAAGGATGCGTTCAAGCTCTTTGATACTTACGGCTTTCCGTATGAATTAACCTTTGAGACCGCTCAAGATGCAGGCTTAAAAGTTGATAAAAAGGGCTTTGATGCAGAAATGAAGGCACAAAAAGATCGTGCCCGTAAGGCTCGTGGTAATCTGCAATCCATGGGTGCACAAGATGAAACCCTGATGAACTTAAAGGATAAGTCAGAGTTTGAATATGGTGTCTATGAAGAAAAGCACGCTAAGCTAATCGACATTATTGTTGATGATAAGTTAGTTGATAAAGCCGATGGCGAGCAGGCTACGTTAATTTTTGACAAGACCCCATTTTACGCTGAACGCGGTGGCCAAGTGGCTGATCACGGTGATATCTACAACCATGATGGTGATTTGGTAGCTAAAGTAACAGACGTGCAACATGCACCAAACGACCAAAACATGCACTTTGTTGATGTTATTTTGCCACTGGAAAAAGGACAAGAATATACCTTAAAGATTGACCGCGTCCGTCGTGAAGGCCTGCGTCATTCACATACCGCAACGCACTTGCTACACGCCGCTTTACGGAGTGTGCTCGGTGAACATACCCACCAAGCAGGAAGTTTAGTTGAACCAGATTTTCTCCGCTTTGACTTTACTGCCGTTGAGCCAATGACTCCTAAAGAACTTAAGTCAGTTGAAAACATGGTTAACCAAAAGATTTGGGAAGCAATTGATGTTAAAACGACTATTACTGATCCCGAAAGCGGAAAAGAAATGGGCGCTTTGGCTTTGTTTGATGGCAAATATGGCGATCAGGTTCGGGTAGTTCAAGTTAGTGATTTCTCCATTGAATTTTGTGGGGGAACGCACTGTGCTAATACCAACCAAATCGGTATTTTTAAGATTACCTCGGAATCAGCTATCGGAGCCGGCTTAAGACGAATTGAAGCTGTAATGTCGAAGAAGGCTTATGAATACTTAGCTAACCGTTCAGAATTACTGGATGAGATTCAAGCTAAAGTAAAATCGACTAAACCGCAAGATATTTTGGATAAGGTTGACAGTCTAGAACAAGACTTGCATGATAGTCAAAAGCAAGTAGAAGAACTTAATTCTAAGATTAATCAGATTAAAGCCGGAGCAATTTTTAATAACGTTGAACAAGCCGGTGACTTAACGGTTATCGCTCAAAAAGCTGATGTTAACGGCATGAATGACTTACGTGAACTTGCAGATACGTGGAAGAGCGGTAATAAGTCAGATGTCTTAGTTTTAGCTGCTGGAAAAGATGGCAAAGCAAACATGATTATTAGCTTGAATCAAAAAGCTCTTGATCACGGTTTAAAGGCTGGCGATTTAATTAAACAAGTTGCCCCAATCTTCGGTGGTGGCGGCGGTGGCCGTCCAAACATGGCTCAAGCTGGTGGTAAAAAACCTGAGTGTCTTGACGAGGCGATTAAGCAAGTTCTCACACTAGTTTCAAATAATAAATAATTGAGTTTATCCTGCTTTTCAAGTAAAATTAAGCAAGGAGGAATAATTATGAGTTCGCTAGATAAGACAATGCATTTTGACTTTAATGAAAATAAAGGCAAAAATGTTTATGATACTCTGCAAGATGTTTACAATGCCCTTGAAGAAAAAGGGTATAATCCCGTTAATCAGATTGTTGGTTACTTATTGTCTGGTGATCCGGCTTATATTCCACGGCATAATGACGCTCGTAATTTGATTTTAAAGCACGAACGTGATGAAATTATTGAAGAGCTTGTTAAAAGTTATCTTGGAAAAAACAAATAGATGAGACTGCTTGGTTTAGATGTTGGATCAAAAACTGTTGGTGTGGCTGTTAGCGATGAGCTAGGCATAACCGCCCAAAAGGTCACAACAATTCCAATTGATGAAA
Source organism: Lactobacillus sp. B4005 (assembly GCF_026536045.1). Taxonomy (NCBI): domain Bacteria; kingdom Bacillati; phylum Bacillota; class Bacilli; order Lactobacillales; family Lactobacillaceae; genus Lactobacillus; species Lactobacillus sp. B4005. Next base: position 16,926 of record NZ_JAFNOZ010000009.1, on the reverse strand, counting down.
CACGATTTAATTTTGGCATGCGCCCACTGAAAAAAATTGTCCGTGAATACGATCCAGATGGTTTTGTCTTGGGTTTGCCCAAAAATATGGATGGCTCATCTGGAGCATCTGTTGCTCGCAGTAAGGCATACGGTAAAAGGCTGAAAGATAAATTCGGATTGCCCGTTTATTATTCTGATGAACGATTAACGACAGTTGAATCAAGTCGTGTTTTGGTCGAAGAAGCCGGAATTCATGATCGGCACAAGCGTAAGAAAGTAATCGACCAAATGGCCGCGGTTTTGATTTTGCAGAATTATTTAGACTTAAACCGAAAGGATTAATATGACACAAGAAGTTCACGGTGATGACCGTCAAATTACCTTAGTTGATGATCAAGGTAATGAAGAATTATACGAAATTTTATTCACATTTCATTCAGATGACTATGATAAGTCGTACGTTTTGCTTTATCCTGCTTCAGCTGGTGAGGATGAAGAAATTGAGGTTCTTGCTTTTAGTTATGATGCAGACGATGCAGGCGATGTAACCAGCAGTGATTTGCACGAAATTGAGGCAGACGATGAATGGAACATGGTTCAAGGAGTTTTAAATACCTTCTTGGATGATGATCGCTTAAGTGGTGAATAAACAAAAAAGACTGGCTTAGCCAGCCTTTTTTATTAATAGAAATTTTTTGAAGAAAATGAATGACAAAATATTAGAAACATTAGAATTTGCAAAGATTACGGATCGCTTGCAGGAAATGGCAATTACCGCCCCGGCAAAAAGGCAGGCGGCTAATTTGGTACCTAGTAGCAAATTTTCGTGGGTACAACAAGCTTTAAAGCAGACATTAACTGGCGCCAATATGCTGCGCATCAAGGGGCAACTACCCTTAACGGACTTTATGGATGTGAAGCCAAGTACGAAACGACTGCGGATTAATGCTAATTTAAATGCGGCTGAGCTTGGTAATTTACTGCTGGTTTTAACTTTGGCTAATGATGTCAATGACTTTTTAGAAGACATTGATGATGAAGAGCTTGATCTGACTGCAATTGAAACTATTCTGGAAGATTTAAATGTTCCAGAAGACTTTTTTAATCAGTTAAAAAAGTCGCTAACTTTTGATGGTGAAGTACTCGATACCGCGTCAAGCGAGTTGGCACAATTACGGCGAGAATTAAAAGCAAACGATGAAGAAATCAAAAAGCGCATGGACGGCTATCTTAAGGGAAATAGCAGTAAATATTTGTCTGAGCAAATTGTTACCATTAGGGATGAACGTTACGTTATTCCGGTTAGACAAGAATACCGCAATAAATTTGGCGGTGTAGTCCATGATCAGAGTGCCAGCGGGCAAACCCTGTTTATCGAGCCTAGCAGCGTCCTTAATTTAAATAATCGGGTGCAAAACCTGTTAGCTCAGGAACGCAGGGAAATTCAGCGAATTTTACATTCTCTTTCTTCGCAGGCACGGCAAGAAGTTGATTCGATTGAGCAGATTGCTGCTGCATTAACTGCGTTAGACTTTATTCAGGCTAAAGCAAAATTAGCACGTGAACTGAAGGCGACAGAGCCTCAACTAACTGAAGATCATTCGCTTGTTTTTTTGCAGGCGCGACATCCGTTAATTGATCCCAAAAAAGTAGTTGCTAATGATATTCGTTTGGGTGAAGATTTTGACACAATGCTGATTACTGGTCCGAATACCGGTGGTAAGACAATTACGTTAAAGACCGTGGGCATTTTGCAATTAATGGTGCAAGCAGGACTATTCATTCCTGTTGCTGAAAATAGTAAGGCTGGCGTTTTCAAGGATATTTGTGCCGATATTGGTGATGAACAGTCAATCGAACAATCGCTTAGTACTTTTTCTTCGCATATTAATGGCATCATTAAAATAATGAAAAATGTTGATGAGCAAACTTTAGTTCTAATCGATGAGATTGGAGCTGGAACTGATCCCGAGGAAGGGGCAAGTTTGGCAATTAGTATCTTGGATTTCTTGCGAAAAAAGCAAGCTAAGATAATTGTTACCACTCATTACCCTGAGTTAAAACTGTATGGCTACAACCGCCCCAAAGCAATAAATGCTTCAATGGAATTTGATTTAAAAACTTTATCACCAACTTATCGCCTGCAAATCGGTATTCCTGGGCACAGTAACGCCTTTGCAATTGCACGGCGCTTAGGAATGCGTGAAGATGTTGTAAAAAATGCGGAAGGTCTGATGTCTGATGATAATGCAGATATTAACCAAATGATTGCCGAACTAGCCAAACAGACTAAAAAGGCGTCAACTGCACGCCGGCATTTAGAAACCAGCCTTGATCGGAGTAGAAAACTTGAAGTAAAATTGCAGCAAGCACTTGATTGGTATAATCAGCGTGTGCAAAAGCAGTTAGAATTTGCTCAGGAACGGGCCAATGAAGTTGTTGCCAAAAGCCGAAAGAAAGCCGAAAAAATCATTGAACAGCTGCAAAAGCAGCCGAATAATGTTAAGCAAAACGAACTGATTGATGCGAAGGGAAAGTTAACGCAGCTTGAAAAGCAAAATGAAAACCTAGCTCATAATCGCGTCCTGCAAAAAGAAAAAAGACGGCATCACGTCAAGGTGGGCGACCAGGTTAAAGTTTTATCTTACAATCAAACAGGAACAATCACTAAAAAACTATCTGAGCATCAATATGAAGTCCAGATGGGCATTATCAAAGTAAAAGTGAGTGATCGTGATGTTGAAAAGATAAATCAGCAAAAGCAGCAAACTAAGAAAACCGTCCGTGCTGTTAGTTCCAACCGGCGAAGTAACGCCCGTAGCGAACTTGATTTACGTGGACAGCGTTATGATGAGGCAATGACCAACCTTGATCGGTATATTGATTCTGTTTTGCTTGCTGGCCTTGATGTCGTCTCAATCATTCACGGAATTGGAACAGGTGCAATCAGAAAAGGTGTGTGGCAATATTTGCGTTCGAGTAGTCACGTAAAAAGCTTTAATTATGCTCCTGCTAACGAGGGTGGTAACGGTGCAACTATTGTCCATTTGAAATAAAACAGCTTACTTGTAAAAAGTAAGTCGGCTTGCTATAATGAATTTTATAAGATAAGAAATATTGCATTATATATAGGGAGGTATATTCATGGTTGATGAACTAACAGATCAGAACTTTGAAGAAGAAACAAAAGATGGCGTTGTGCTAACAGATTTTTGGGCAACTTGGTGTGGTCCTTGCAAGATGCAATCGCCTGTTGTCGATGAATTGGCTGAAGAACGGCAAGATGTTAAGTTTACGAAGATGGATATTGATCAAAATAAAGAAACACCAAGTTCTCTTGGCATTATGGCTATCCCAACTTTACTCATTAAGAAAAATGGGGAAATTGTTGACCGGATAACTGGCTATACCCCAAAGGCCAAGCTTGATCAAATTCTCAATCAATATACTGATTAAACGCAAAAAAAAGAGGCTTTCTCAGAAGAGAGAGCCTTATTTTTTTAGTTATTTTTTGCTTGGAGCAAATCCCGAATATCTTTTAAGTAATCTTCAGCAGATGGCTGAGCTGGAGCCGGTTGCGGTTTGGTTACTTTATTGACAGCCTTCACAAGTAAGAAAACAATGAATGCAATAATTAAAAAGTTAATCACAGTGTTAATAAATGAACCATATCTAAAGGTTGCGCCGCCAACCTTGACTACTAAATTTGATAAATCAATTTTGCCAATAAATAGACCAATTAATGGGTTAATTAAGTTTGTTACCAATGAATTTACAATATTAGTAAAAGCTCCGCCGATGATAACACCAACAGCCAAGTCGATTACATTTCCACGTTCAATAAATTGTTTAAACTCTTTTAGCATCTTTATTTCCTCCATTCTCACTTTAATCATATTGCAAAAATGGGCAAAAACTCAATTAAAAAGCTTTTAAACTTAGTCAAATTTGGCTGCTATTTGAACGATTTTCCTTTTATCATCAATCTTTAGTTCGCACTCTGTAGTCCGACCAGTTTCTTTTTGGACTGCTTCTGCTAAAATTCCGGCTTCTAGAGAAAACTCATGACTATCGCTGTTCAAGCGATCGGTTACACTTTGGCCGCTTAATTCAAAAACGGTCTCAGTTCGCCGCTGCTTTACTCTTGTTAAATCGCCAAATTCAGTGGTAGCAAAAAAACTGACTACGTCGTCAAAAGACGACAAATCATATTTGCGGGCAATTTTTTTGCCACCCCAATATAAGATTGCATCATTGTCTTCACCTAAAATGGTGGGTAAAAGAAAGTCGCGGTATAACTGATTAACAAAATACACGTGTTCGCTTTGTTGCTTGTTGTCTTGCATAAAGAATTTCATCCCTTTTATTTTCTTTTATTTTACCGTAAAATTGAGAGAAATAGAAAAAATTGAGGGGATTTATATTATGGATAATCGGCCAATCGGCCTGTTAGATTCTGGCGTTGGTGGTTTAACTGTTGTCAAAAAAATCATTCAAGAAATGCCAGGCGAATCAACTGTTTTTATCGGTGATAATGCCCATATCCCATATGGTGATAAGATGAAAGAAGAAATAGTCGAACTGACTAGAAACAGTGTCAATTTTTTATTAAGTAAAAATGTTAAGTTGATTATTTTTGCTTGCAATACTGCCACGGCAGTCGCAATGGATATCATCCAAAAAGAAATAACTGTTCCAATTATCGGCGTGATTCAATCTGGAAGCAGTGCGGCAATTCGCGCAACTCAAACTAATCGGGTTGCAGTAGTTGCCACGCAAATGACAGTGGCACTCCATGCTTACCAAACAGAAATTAATGCGCGCGATCCTAAAGTTCAGGTGACAGAGCTTGCGGCACCACAATTAGTGCCTTTGATTGAAAAAAATGCTGGCAGATCAAACTATTTGTCAGCCTTGCAGCAAACCCTAAAGCCACTTGAAAATAGCACATTTGATACCTTGATTTTAGGTTGCACGCATTATCCAATTATTCGTGATGAGTTCGTTCAGTGTCTGCCGACTGGGGTTCAGGTAGTCGATCCTGCAGATCAGGTAGCGGAAAGTACCTTTGAATTGATGAAGCGAAAAGGGCTGTTGGGTGCCAGTACCCAAGCTGCTCAACATGAATATTACACAACTGGTGAAGTTGAGTTAGTAGAAAAATTGGGCAAAATAGTGCTCAATGTCGCTAATTTTACCGCTCATCATTTATAAAAAAGAAAAGGCAAGTTATGAAAGAAATTTTGTTTGCTACGACCAATTATGGCAAGGTTAAGGAATTAAAAGAGGCTTTTAAAAAAGCCAAAATAGATGTTGCTATCAAAACTAACAAAGATTTGGCCTATGCGCCAATTGTTGAAGAATATGGAACAACCTTTGAGCAAAATGCTAAATTAAAGGCGCATGCTCTGGCTGAATACAGTCAAATGGTGACTATTGCTGATGATTCAGGATTAATGGTGGATGCTCTTGATGGGGCGCCCGGAGTTCGGTCCGCTCGGTTTGCCGGAGAGGAGCATAATGACAGCAAAAATAATGCTAAATTGTTGGTAGAACTTGGTGGGGTAAAACCTGAAAAAAGGACAGCACGTTTTAATACCACGATTGTGGCTTCGATGCCGGGCAATTTTGCTCAGGATCTAGTCGTTTCGGGTCAGTGTAGTGGCCTTATTCTGGCGGCTCCTCGAGGAGAAGATGGCTTTGGCTATGATCCTTTGTTTTATGTTCCGGAAAAAGGCAAAACCTTTGCTGAAATGACGGTTGAAGAAAAAAATAGTTTGTCACACCGTGGCAGGGCAATTCAAAAATTATTGGCTGCTTTTCCTGCCTGGCTAGCGCAATTTTAAAAAAAGGTTAATCCTAATATGGGACTAACCTTTTTCATTATTGTGCTAATAAAATGCCATTTGCTTGCAGCGTTTTTAAGTAATGCGTCAAATATTGATCTTGAACAGCTTTTTCATGCCCTGGTTCGACTTGAAAATGAATGACATATGTAGCTGTTTGAGCTGTCTGTGCGGTAATCCCGATAATATTGGGACCTTGGACAAGGACATTTTTACCTAAGTTTATGTCATTATTTACTTGTTCAATGAGTTGATGAACCTTGTTAAAGTCGTTGGAAACTTTTAACTGCAATTCAATATCAAGACCAATACCGCCGTGGGCGAGATTTTGGACGATTGAGATATTGCGGTTAGGGATGTAGATAATCGAACCATCTGTTCCTTTTAGTCTGGTTGTCCGTAATCCTAGCTGAACAACCACTCCAGTTTGATTATTAATCTGGACAATGTCACCAACATCAAATTGATCTTCACTTAAAATGAAAAAGCCGTTAACTAAATCACTGACAAAGCCCTGAGCTCCCATGCCTAAAGCAAGAGAAAAGATACCGGCACTAGCTAGCAAAGTCCCAATTGGAATACCCAATATTGATAAAACAGCAAATAAATAAAAGAAGATAACTGTATAAGAAAAAATACTATTAATTAAAGCCGCAACTGTTTTCGATCGCTTGGTTTGTGGGCGCTTGCTATGGTTTAAATAATGATTAATAATTTTTTTGCCAAATTGATTAATTAAATAGAATATCAAAGATGATATTGCTAATTGCCACACAACTGAGATTAATTGCTCGCCAATTTGATCCCAATTGATTTTTAAAACTTTTTGGTTGATTTGAAACGCTTGTTTCATGGTTCCCGCCTTTCTTATATGCATATTAACTATAGCAAAATATTACATATAGATTGAGATTGAAGCATTTTCATGCTAGACTTTTTTTAGGTATAGAATTGGAGGTTGAAGATGATAATGTCTTATGGTGCATTAGCAGGTATAATTGCTGCGGTTGCATTATTAATTTTAGTACTTTTTGCCATTCCTGTGCTTATTCGTGCCACAAAGGCGACAAAACAAGCAGAAGAAATGATTAGGAGTACCAATGAATCAATACAGCAGATTTCAAAAGAAGCTGATGTCTTGCTTCAGCAAACAGGTGATTTACTTGATAAAACCAATGTGTTATTGGCTGACGTGAACGTTAAAATGAAAACCCTAGATCCGGTGGTTCAGGCAGCCGCAGATTTAGGAGTTAGCGTTTCGGATGTTAACGCGTCCTCCCGTAAGATGGCAAAACGCGTCAGCAACTTCCGTCTGAAAGGCAATAACGGAATAATGTCTTCTGCTTTATCGTCGATGTTTGCACGTCGTAGGCGTCGTAAAGGTAAGGATTAGTAAAAAGGAGTTACTACGATGAGAAAATTTACTGATTTTGTATTAGGTGCTATTGTAGGTGGAGCAGCAGGTTTCTTGGCTGGCTCATTGCTTGTTAGTGATAATCAAATTGATGAATTAAAGAGAAAAGTTAAGAATAACGATACCGTTCAAAATTTGAAGAAAAAATATGATAACGGTACAGAAGTAGTTAAAAATCAATTGGCATCATTCCCTAAGAATGTTGAGGATGATTCTGAATTAAAGGATTTTGATGACATTGTCATTGATAATTCAGAAGATGATGACCCAATTCAAAAAGACAATGCGGAAAAATCAGTTGATGATCTGCATAATGCTGAAAGCCAAGAAGATCCAGGTGTTTTGCCAAAAGATGATACTCTACCAAGACCTTAACAATTAAATTAACAAAAAATGCACTAGCAGGAACAATCTTCCGCCAGTGCATTTTTTATTATAGAGAAATTAATCGTTGAGCGGAATGTACTTGAGCTCTTTGTCAGTATGTGTAAATGGTTGGTAACCGTCTTTAGTGACAACGCCGCAGTCTTCGATTCTTACACCTGCAACACCAGGGATGTAAATGCCAGGTTCAATCGAAAAGCACATGCCTTCCTCAATAATTAAGTCATTGCCTTGAACAATTGAAGGGTACTCGTGTACATCCTTGCCAATTCCGTGACCTAAGCGGTGAATGAAGTATTTGCCGTAGCCGGCCTTAGTAATCACGTCACGGGCAACGCCATCAAGTTCAGAAGCTGTCATCCCTGGTTTAACAGCATCGATTGCGGCTTGTTGTGCCTCACGGTCGATCTCGTAGATTTCTTTTTCCTTTGCGCTTGGTTTGCCATAAGCAACTGTCCGACTAGAATCGGATGCATAGCCGTTATGCATAGTTCCAAGATCAAATAGCACTAATTCATTAGGCACTATTTTGTTCATTGTTGGGCCTAAATGAGGATTAGCAGCATTTGCACCAGCTTGCACGATTGTTTCAAAACTTTCGTGCATAACACCTTTTTGCAGTTTTAACTGGTAATCAATTTGACCAGCAATGTATCTTTCGGTTACGCCAGTCTTAATGGCGTTAAAACCGATTTGGAAAGCAAAGTCAGCTTCTTCACCGGCAGCTTGTAATTGCTTAATTTCTTCAGGCGTCTTATACAAACGAATTTTAGCGATAAAGTTAGACACATCGGCATCAAAGTTTGCATCAGGGAATTGTTGATGGAGCAATTGGTAGTGAGAAACAGACAAATTATTTTTCTCAAGCGCCCATTTTTGGTATGCTGTAGTTCTGTGCTTAACTTTGTCAGCAATTACAGCCCAAGGATCTTCTGAATCAAGGTAGCCATAAACATTGCCATTCCAAGCAGAATTTTTGGCTTCTTCTACATTTAGGGCAGGAACAAAGACGAATGGGTCTTGGTCCTTGAAAGCTAGAAGAGCGAAAATTCGTTCATGCGGCTCCATATCATAACCTGTAAAATAGGCTATTGTGGTTGGATTTGAAATATAAGCTACGTCGTTATTAGAACTCTGTAGCCATTCTTGCAATTTGGTTAAATTCATAAACTTTTCCTTTCGTATCAAGCGGTAATTAAGAAAAGTATATCATGTTCTTGAGTTGAAAAAATGAAAGAATAGCTGTAAACGCTTGCATTTTTTACAAAAGCATGATAAATTTTATATTAGTACATAAGATAGGGGAAATAAGATGCGTAAACAAGATATTACAATTTATGATGTTGCTCGCGAGGCCAAGGTATCAATGGCTACAGTTTCACGGGTTGTTAATGGTAACACCAACGTGCGTAAAGATACGCGTGACCGGGTAATGAAAGTGATTAATCGTCTGCACTACCAACCGAATGCTGTGGCGCAGGGTCTAGCCTCTAAGAGAACAACAACTGTCGGGTTGATTGTACCGGACTTAACCAATCTTTATTTTGCTGAACTTTCAAAAGGAATCGACGATATTGCCCTTTTGTATAAGTATAATATTATTATTACGAGCATTGAGAATCGTTTAATGCGTGAAGACCAGGCAATCCAGGGCCTATTGAATAAGCAGGTTGATGGGGTTATTTACATGTCTGATAGTTTGCCAGAAGAAGCTGTCGAGGCTTTTAAACGGACTGATACACCCGTTGTCTTGGCAGGAACAAAAGACAACCACAAAGAATTTCCTTCCGTTGCAATTGACTACAAGAAAGCCGATACTGAAGCTTTGAACTTGCTTTATAACGATGGTAAAAAGAACTTAGCACTTGTATTGGATGATCCAGATACGGTTGTTAATGCCGAAAACCGCATTCCAGCCTATAAAAAATTCTTAGAAGAACATAATTTAGGTGCAGGTCATATTTATAGCAACATTAAGGATCATTCCGATGGCTATAACCTCTTCTCACAACTAAGTCAAGATGGTATTGATGGTGTAATCGTAACTAGCGATGTTACTGCTGTCGGTATTTTAAATTCAGCAATTGATGGCGGAAAGAAAGTTCCAGATGACTTGGAAATTATTACGGCTAGTGCAACTCAAATTGCTTCTGTCGTTCGTCCGGCTCTAACAGCTATTCGTCAACCCCTTTATGATATTGGCGCTGTAGCTATGAGAATGCTGACCAAATTGATGAGTAATGAAAAAGTAGACAATATGCAAATTGAATTGCCATATGAATTATTGAAAAAGCAGAGTACTTCAAATAACTAAATGATTTAACTAAAAACCCGTTACACATTTGTGTAACGGGTTTTTGCTACGTTAATTTAATTGCGCTGCTAATTTAATTTTTTGGGTAAAAGTAAGTTCTCTTGGCGCTTGTAGCGGTTGATATTGCGTCAAGGCAATATTAGGATAACGGCTCATTCGCGGTAAATTATGATAATTTTTCCAACTGGTTTCGTCGAAAAAGCCGTAAAAGAGAATATCACGGGCCTTGACCCAGCCTAGCGATGTTTTGAGCCACATGCTCTTAGGGCTACCGTTGAAATTATAGATGCGATAAAGCTGGTTAAGGGGCAATTTCTTCTTAGTTTTTGCCTGGTTTTCTGGATAACGGTAAAGCGCAACTTCTTCTTGCGGTCGTGCGATGACTTGCTTATCTTGGTACGGGGCAACATCTTGCGGCTTTAAATCCAGGGTAACAAATTCGGCGGAAATAAAGGTTTGGTTATCTATTTGATAATAAAGCTGGTTATGTGCCCGCACACCATACGATACCTCTAATTTCTGTCCAGGATAAACAAACTTTTTACGCTTAATTCGAACATATGGGTTCATCATTGTGGCAGCTTTTTTATTGCCAAAATATAATCCCTTGCGGTGGATATCGTATTTATGCGTTCCTTCTTTTGCCAATTTGTACTTGAAACCGGTACTGGGAAAGTTGGTCACGACACCATCAATGTTTTTGTTAATTAGCCAGTGCCACAATTCAGGCGATTCGTCCATTTCTGTCCAAACAAAAACCTGCTTGTTTAGCTGGTGCAACCAATGTATTAGCCAAGAGTGATTTAAAATTAGATCAGATGACACGTTGACTGCATTAACTTGCGGAAGATTACTGAAGTTCATTCGTTTTAAACTGCCGACGATTAAAATTAAATAAGCATCAGGCAAAATTTCCCGAAAATGAAATAAACTGGCGGCGGAAAATGAATGAATCATGACCCGTTTTTCCATGTGATATTTTTTAATTGTTGCCGCAATTTTATCTTCAAGTTCATAAGAAGAATCAATTGAGTGATCTATTTTTGTTTCTAAAATAAATTTTGTATCTGGCTTTTTTTCATAATGTTCAAATAGCTCCGCTAGACTTAGCACATGTTCACCGTTATCATATGTTAATTGACTAAGTGCTCGCCAAGTATTTTGTGATACAATTGCATGTGTATGGGTAACTCGAAACAAATCATCATCATGCGAAACAACCAATTCTCCATCCGATGATAGATGAAGGTCGAGTTCAACGTAATCGGCGCCGGAGTTGAAAGCTGAATCATCACTCTGAATAGTTTCTTCAGGGTATTTAGTGGGATCCCCGCGGTGCCCAACAACAGTGAAACCAGTTGTTGTCAAAAAGATTAAGCTAAAAAAGAGAGCCGTAATTAGATGGCTTTTACGTTTCATGTGTACACCTCTATCGTTTATTACAATAGCATGGTTGCACATTTTTTGCTATATGTAACAGTTTTAATTTCATAGGTATAATTAATGAATCAACAATATGAAGAATTAGATTTAATTGAAGAAATCACTCGTAATGATAATAGCAAGTATTTTGAAATTTCGAATATAGATCAGAATGGGATTGCTGAATTAGCGGTTGATCGGGGCAAAATCAAGAATGTGCGCATTTTGCAGTTGAACATCCCACGAACGAAGGCATTAGTTACTTATGAAAAGTACATCAATAAAACTTATCAGCTTGAAACGTTGACTAATGAGGAAGATTGGAAAAATCCTGACTGGGTGGAATGGCAAAAGCCTAGGGGTAAAATCTTGGACGCTTATAAGATGATTTTAAAATCCAATCAGATTGGATAGAAAGTGGGAGAAATGGAAAAACTACGCATTTTACATACTAATGATTTGCATTCACACTTTGAACACTTTCCCAAAATTGGTCGGTATCTTCATGAGGCTCAAAAAGATCAATCAGTTGATCAAATTTTCACGTTTGATGCTGGTGATTTTATGGACCGTTCCCACCCTTTAACGGATGCAACTTACGGGCAAGCTAACATTAAATTAATGAATTCTTTTCATTATGATGCAATTACGATTGGTAATAATGAGGGAATTTCCAACTCACATGAGGTGGTTGAGCATTTATTTGATCATGCTAAATTTCCCGTCATTTTAGCCAACCTCCGTGAGGAAGATGAGTCAATGCCGCATTGGGCCGTTCAAAATAAGATTATCACTACCAAAAAGGGTACCCGAATTGCCTTAATCGGTCTAACTGCCGCATATCCGCTTTCTTATGAACCTAACCACTGGCACGTTAGAATGCTAAAAGAAACAATGGATGAGGTGTTACCTAAAATTGCTGGACAGTATGATGTGCTCATATTATTAACACATGTTGGTCTTAACATGGATATGTTTTTGGCCAAAAATTATCCCCAGATTGACTTAATTGTCGGCGGTCATACACACGATTTATTAAAGCATGGCAGAAGAGTAAATGGTGTCTGGATTACGCAAACCGGTAAGTGGGGTAATTACGTTGGTAACACTTACATGGAGATTGATGATCAGCACCATGTGACTAAAATAACGCCGCATGTAGAGCCAACTAGCTTAATGAAAGAGCATAATGGCGATATTGAGACAGTTCTAGGCTATTATGAATGCGGTAAGGAAATATTAAACCGTGAGCAAGTGGCAAATTTACCGGAAAAATACAATGATGATTATGAGGCAACAATTAATGTTTCAATGGATGCCATTGCTGATTTTGCTAAAACCGACTTGGCAATGCTGAGTACTGGACTCTTTCTGCAACCTTTTAAACGCGGCATCTTAACCAAATATGATTTACAAGTGGCTTTACCGCACTCCATGCACGTTGTTAGATCAAAATTAAAGGGCAAGGATTTGTGGCGCTTGGTCATGGAGATTGAGAAGAATCGTCATTATCTCGATCATTTTCACTTGCAGGGGATGAGTTTTCGCGGCAAAATTTTTGGTCAAATGCATTACCGTGGAATCAAATTTGACCCGATAAGCAGAATAGTTTACGTTAAAGGCAAAGAAATTGATCCTGCTAAGGAATATGAAATTGCGGTGTTAGATCACTATGTTCTAGTGCCGTTTTTCCCTACTTTAGCTATAGTTGGTGATAATAAGTTTTTATTCCCACAATTTTTACGTGAAGTAATTGGGGATTATTTGGCCAAAAAATATCCTATTAACAGGAAGTGAACCTAATGACGGAAAAAGCCGTTGAAGTAGTTAAGATAAAAACTGACAAGGAAAATAAGTTTGAGAAAAAGCAGCCTTTTCGGCATCCATTGGCTGCTGTTTCGTTAGAAAACGATCGTTTAAAGATTAATAAACAGTTATACCAGGTCATGGTGAATAAGGAAGATGCCCTTGATCTTGAGGTATTAAGCCAGAAATATGACCCATATCTTGATCAATATGATTTTTTGGTTGGGGATGTTTCCAGCGAACATTTACGTCTCAAAGGCTTTTATAAAGATAACGTACAGACAGCAATTGATCGAAAAGAACAGACGATTGCTGACTACTTAATGGAGTATTGCAATCCTGGTGGTCCTTATTTTATCTTGCAATTGCTGAGTCCAGTGCACCATTATCGCAATAATAACCGGAAAAAATGGGGCAGTTCATATCGTAAGCGTAAGAAGGGCCAACCTAATAAAAAGAATGGTGTTGCTTTCAAGCGTTACAAGGTCCGACCTGCACATTATAAAAAGCCGGAAACAGTAGCGGTTAAAAAAGAACAGAAAAATAATCATACTTTTGTAATTAAAAAAAGAAAGGGCAGCAAGTAAGTGAAAGATTACCATTTATTTTTAGTGGACCTCGATGGCACTATTTATCGTGGAAAAGACACTATTGCGTCCGGAGTGCGTTTTATTCACCGAATTAAAGAAGCAGGTAAAGAGTGTCTTTTTTTAACCAATAACACTACCAGAACACCTCAAATGGTTGTTGACAAATTGGCTCATCATGGCGTTAAAACGGACGTTTCTCATATTTATACGCCGAATATGGCAACAGTTAGTTATATTTTGGAGCAAGAAGATTGGCAAGCCAAGAAGATTGGCGTTTATTTAATTGGCCAAATTGGCTTATTACAAGAATTTTTAAAGCATCCAGAATTCGAGTTAAATGAGTCCAATCCGGATTATGTTGTCGTGGGGCTTGATACTGATTTTACTTATCATAAAGTTCAAGTTGCAGCTACTGCAATTCAAAATGGGGCTAAGTTTATTGGTACTAATGCTGATGTTAACTTGCCTAGTGATCAGGGGCTAATGCCAGGAAACGGCTCTTTGTGTGCAATGGTTGCTGTTGCCAGTGGTCAAGAACCGCTATATATTGGTAAACCATCTGCAATCATTATTGAAAAAGTGTTGGCTAAATTTCATTGTTCTAAAAAAGACGCTCTTTTAGTGGGCGATAATTATGAAACCGACATAAAAGCTGGCTTTAACAGTGGGGTTGACCAATTATTGGTAACCACAGGAATTACCCAAGCTGCTGATCTAATTGGCAAAAAGCAACCAACGATTTTGGTCGATAGCTTGGATAAGGTAAAATTATGAGCAAAAAAAGTAACATTTTGACAATCATTTATCACTTTATTTTTGGCGTTACTAGTAGTGTTGTGGGCGCTATTATTGCCAGCTGGCCATTATTGCTAGTTTTTGTAATTGTGCAAAAAACTAATAAGACTGTTAATTTGTCAATCGGGCAGGTTATGCACAACTACAATCAGTTAATGTGGTACTTAATCTGGCCGTTTAAGCACAAACTGAAGATGAGTAATTTACCAACTTCGTCATTAGCTGCACAGCATTTTGCAGATGTGAAGAAACTGTTGGTTCTAGCTGTTTTAGCCTTTTTATGTTGTCTGCTTATTTTTTTGTGGAACAGGAGTCAAAAAAATAAAGCATTGAAACTAAATAAAGTTTGGGCGCTTTTATTTTTACTATTGCCAATTGCTGTTTTACCATTTGCACTAACAAATTTTGATAACTTTTTTGTTGTATTTCATCATTTGCTATTTGCTGGTAGCAGTACTTGGCTGTTTGATCCGGCTACTGATCCAATTATTAATGTGCTGACTGAAGGCTTTTTTGCCTCATGTTTTGCAGTCGCAGGAATTATTTACGAGTTATATTTTGCTAATCAGCTTTTAGAGCGCTAAAAAAGGAGTTCCTTAGTGGAACTCCTTTTTTTGTGTTAGCCGTTTTTTGAGGGCAACAATTAAAATCGGCAATACTGAAATTAGAATAATTGCAAGAATTAACATGGAAAAGTGCTCTTTGACGAATGGAATGTTACCAAATAAGGCACCGATTATTGTAAAAAGACCACTCCAGATAATTCCGCCGATTACGTTATAAATTGCAAATTTACCATAATGCATTTTGCTTCCGCCAGAAATGAAGGGAACAAAGGTCCGAATGAATGGAATGAAACGACCAATAACAATTGTGATCGGACCATGGCGCTCAAAGAATTTTTCGGCTGCCATTCGATTTTTCTGATTAATCAGTTTATTAAACCAAGAATGTTTTTCTCCTGCATTAACTGAGCGTGCCCCAATTTCATAATTACATGCATCACCTAAAATGGCGGCTAATAAAACTGCTAAATAAACTAACCAGATATTAATATGATATTTGGGGTTTACTGCCATTGAACTTGCTGCAAAAATCAGCGAATCTCCTGGTAAAAAGGGGAAAATAACAAGTCCGGTTTCGATAAAAATAATGCCAAAAATAATCAGGTAGGTCCAGTTGCCAAACTGGTTGACTATTTCAATCAGATGGTGATCAATGTGAAGAATAAAATTGATTATTGTCATAAGTCGCTCCTAAATACTGGTTGAATGAATTGTTAAGGTTTTTTCTGGGAAAAGCGAGCGCATAATTGCGGTAATTGCAATTTGAGCTTCGCCAAAGCCAAGTCCGATTACAGGAACGCGACCAGGGTAAATGGCACTATCACCAATCGCATAAATACCTGGTATATTAGTTGCCATTTCCCGCGTGACATCAATTTGGCCGTTGGTCAGATTAATGCCCCACTTACGGGCAATACTGTTATCTGCTCTAAAGCCATAGGCAACAATAATTTGATCAAAGTGGCGCTTAATGATGTCTGTTTCTCCCATTTGTTTGAGACCAACCTTAAGTTGATTATTCCTTAATGTAATTGTTTTAGGAAGATAAGGAGTTAGAATTTCAACATTTTTTAAACTTTTCAATTGCTGTATTGAAGATTCTAAACCGCGAAATTCATTTCGGCGATGAATTAATTTGACCTGCGTGTTGCTTTGCTCCGCAAGTTCAAGTGCCCAATCAAGAGCTGAATCACCGCCACCAAAAACGGCAACTGTTTGACCGGCGTATTTAGCTAAATCTTGAACAAAATAATGCACGCGTTTTTCAATTGCCTCATCCATTTTTAGAGGCAATTTCTTTGGTTTAAATGAACCAGTTCCGGTAGCAATAATGACGCTTTTTACCTCAAAATCACCATCAATAAGAAATTTATCTTCTTCTTGCTCAATAGAAGTAACGCGATGGTTTAATGAAAAAGTGGTCTTGCCAGTAGCGGATTTCTTTAAGCGACTAATTAAATCAAAGCCAGTAATTTGATCAAAAACAGGAATATCAGAAATTTTTTTATTCGGATATAAAAATTGTGGTTGTCCACCAACCTCCTTTAAAGAATCAAATGTAATTGATGTTAAACCATGTAGGTGGGCAAAATTTGCACAAAATAGACCGACTGGGCCAGCACCGATGATTGCTATATCAAATTTTTTAATTTTTAAAACTCCCCTCTAAACGTTGATATAACAACTTTAGCATGAAAAAATTTCTAAGTCACTTTAATAAATCGTAAAAAAGACTTGCAAAAGTAAAAAAGAGTTGCTAATATTAATAACTGTCGTCGGGCGCAAGGCAAGAGCCAAGCGGAAGAGGG
>NZ_JAFNOZ010000008.1:0-54274 GCF_026536045.1 Lactobacillus sp. B4005 | reverse complement strand
AAAGGACTAACTCCGCTTGAATATCGGAAGTTAGTCCTCAGCTAGCAGCTAATACAAAGTGTCCTAATTTTGGGGTTCATATCATAGGCTAATCCTATTTTATTTAGTTAATCATACATAGTAAAAAGCCTAACTCTGATAATTCATCGAATTAGGCTTTTTTACTTTGGTAATTTTATTTATTCATTTTAGCCAACATTTCGGTAACATCGACCATTCCTGCTTTCCCGGCAGTGATATAGTCAGATTCTACCCCGTTCATTTGACTATTTAGCCATTCAATTACAAGTGGAAGATTCATTCCTGAAATCAAATGAATTTTTTGTCCACCCATAATCATTCTACTAACAACATTTGCAGGAGTTCCACCCATCAAATCAGCGAAAACAGTAATATCAGCAATATCCATTCCTGCTATTTCATTCTCAAATTTCTGCTTGAAATCCTCTGGTCCTTCGGATGGGAGTAAACAAACTGTATGTACATGTTCTTGTTCGCCCATTATTAATTCGGCACTGGCTTTTACGCCTTCTGCCATTTTTCCGTGACTAATTAGTATTAATTCTTTTTCAGCCATATAAGTTCTTTCTCTTACTATCGTTTCATGACATTACTGCGTTAAAGCGGCTTGCTAGACTTTAGCAATAATTCCAGCACCGCCTAAGATAATGCACAGAACTAAAACAATTAAAATTGCCTTAGTCGAAGTCATACCTTTCTTACCTAATAACCAGTAGACAAAGCCAACCACTGCAGCTGGGAGCAGTTTTGGAATAATCATATCAAGATTATTTTGAATATTCATTGAAACCTTACCGATTTGTGGTGTCCAAGCAAATTTAATGTTAACCATAGTTGCTACTAATGCACCAACCATGAAGACACCCATAACCGTAGCTGAATCAGTTAATGCGTTTAACCGATCCCGCATATCAGTTACCAATGAAACACCTTTATCATAGGCAAAATGTAATTGTTTCCAACGGAAAACACAGATTAACAAGCAGGCTGCAACCCATATAATAACACCAATTGGGTTTCCTTCATGAGCCATCGAAGCTGCTAAAGCACCAAAAATAGTTGGAATTAGTGAAGCAAAGATTGAGTCACCAATAGCGGCAAATGAACCCATCAACCCAACTTTCATACTCTCAACAGTATCTTTACCGGCAATTCCCTCATTTTCCTCAACCGCAAGGTCGATACCAGTAATAATAGTATTGAAGAAGTTTGAAGTGTTGAAGAATTGCATATGAGTCTTCATCATTTCTCTTAATTCTGGGGTATCGTCACCATAGATTTTTCTTAATTGCGGCAAAATCGTGTACAGATAACCACTGTTCTGCATTCGTTCATAGTTCCAGCCTAACTGGTAACCGAATAATGATCTCCGGTTAATCTGATTAAAGTCCGCATCAGTTAATTTATATTTAGGTTTAGAGTTCGTCATCAGTGATCTCTCCTTCATCATTATTAACACTTGAACTTGCTTCTTCATTGCCTGCACTTTCAGCGCTCTTTGCTGGTGCAGGTCTGCTAATCGAGATGTTCTTGTAATGTAAGATTGCAAAAGCTAAGCCCAACATTGCAATTGCTAACATTGGTAACCCATTGAAGATGGAAGTAAAGCCTTTATTAACAGCAGCAAGACCAGTACCTAAAGTCTGCAGACCAGTAAATAGGACTGAGAATAAGGTAGTAATAGTAAAACCAAGAATTAAGTAAGCCACATGTTTCTTAACTGGTAAGTAGCGAAGCAAAATCGCAAAACCGACTGCTGGAAGCGTAGCACCTGCAACAGTTAAACCTTGACCTAGCCATAAGAACTCGCCATTTAAAGCATTGGCAATGCTTTGAACTAATCCTTGACCAAAGGCTAAGGCGATAAAAACGGGAATCGCACGAGATAATGACCACGGAATTGCACCATAAAGGACATTTCTTTCAACGGCTTTATAGTTAATCTTATCTTGATCAATTAAGTGATCGATTCTGTGAGAGAAGTAAGTATTAGCAAATCTTGCTAATACGTCCAGCTCTACCATGATTGCTGCTACAGGAACAGCAATTGAAGAAATAGCTGTTTGGGGAGTCATGCCCTTAACAGTTGTTGAAAAGGCAGTTGCTAGGACCGTACCAGTAGTTGCATCAATTCTTGAAGCACCACCAAAGGTACCAACACCTAAAACCATTAACTGCATTGAAGCACCGATAAATAATCCAGTAGGTAAATCACCCATAATCAGACCAGCAATTAAGCCGGCGCCGACAGGAGTATTTAAAGATGAATAGATTTGCAATTCGTCAAGAATTTCTAAGCCTGCATACAAAGTAAGCAGTAATATTTGCCACCAAGCTATCATTTTTTTCCTCCTACTTTATCTTCTCGTCAATCAGTTTCATAACATTGGTTGCATCAACACTTGGATTCACCTGTGCGATTATTTCAACACCCTGATTGGCAATTTGGTTAAAAATCTTAACATCATCTGGCGTGACATTTACCTGCTTAGTCAGTTCTGTCGTATTTTCTTTGCGTGACATATTCCCTAGATTGAGCGAGTTAAATTTAACACCAGCATTAAGCAGTTGTAAAAAGTTTTCTGGCTCTTTTGAAACTAAAAATAGTCTCTGCTTGCCATAACGATTTTTTAATAAATGATCAGCAGCAATTTTTGTTGGTAGAACACTTAGCCTCGTCGTCATTGGCGTTGCCATTCTAAGACCACTTTTCTGGATATCATCCTTAGCCGCTTTTTCATCTAAAACAATAATTCGTTCCACTTGCAGCTTCGGTGTCCAAAGATTAGCAACTTGACCATGAACCAAGCGTTCATCAACTCTTGCACCCACAATATTCATATATCTTCCTCCATATCTTCAAGGAAATCAAAACATTTTTAAAACGCTTTCACAATTACATGGTAAGGTACCAACCAATTTTTGTCAACCTGTACTTTTAAATTAATAATAATAACTTTATTGTTATGTTATACAAGCTTTTATTATATAAACAAAGTAATGGCGCTAAAACTTATGAATAGTGACGCCTTTAACGACCCGGTTAACGGTTCCGGTAGGCGATGGTGTATCTGGTTTGTTATTTACTTTAATTGAAGTTAATAATGCAATGGTCTGACCAAACATGACATCTGGTAGAGCTAAATATGCATCTGGCAAGAGTTTCTTTTCCGCAAAAGTAAATGTTTGACCAGCAAAGTCTTGACCATCTTTTTCTTGGCCAACTGCCATTACCAGTGGCACGATTTGATCATCCCTAATTTCATTGAGAATATCCAAATCATATTGTCTGGTGTACGAATTATTGGAAACAAAATCGAAAACAATCGTCTTTTTATCCAAAAACGACTTAGGACCGTGACGTAAACCCATCGATGTGTCAAATAATGCAGCAACTTCGCCAGCAGTTAATTCTAAAATCTTTAACCGGGTTTCTTCAGCAAGTCCACCTAAACAGCCACTACCGATATAGGTAATTCTGTTAAAATCTGTCTTGACAAGCTTTGTAATCTCGTCTTCTCTAGCAATCACGCTCTTGCCCATTACAGCAATTTGCTTAATAATCTGTTCTTTTTCTTGATCACCAAGGGTATCAAAGACTAATAATGCTGCTAAAGTCATACATGAAAATGATCCCGTCATGGCAAAGCCTTGGTCAAGTGATCTTTCCGGCATTAATAAAACTAGCCCCGTTTCATCGCCTTGTAAGTCTTGAGCTAAATGACCTTCAGGAGCACAAGTAATGGCAATTTGGTATAAATTTTTTACCAGCTTTTTGGCTAATTCAACTGTCGCAACCGACTCTGGCGAATTGCCACTACGAGCAAAGGAAACTAAAATGGTAGGCGTTTCCGGCTCAAGGTAATCTTCTGGAGTAGACACGATTTTAGTAGTATCAATTGCCGTAAAATCATATTTGCTGCGATCACCATGTTTTTGTAAATACGGCATAATTGTGTTACCAACGTACGCACTGGTTCCTGCACCTGTAAAAATTACCCGTACCTTGCCACATTCAGCATTAACCTTGGCAAGAAAATCCTTAATTTGGGCTTTATTACATTGGTAAATTGACCAAGTTTGTTGCCATAATTCAGGCTGTTGCTGAATTTCACGGGTAGTAATCTTGGCACCCATCTTTTCAAGTTCTGCATCTGTCTTTGTAAACATTTGTTCTCCTTATTTTGCTAAATCGTTATATTGTCTTGACCGATATATAAACTTATCTCCACGCGCTAAAGAAATAGTGAACTCAATCGGAATATTTTTATCATTAATTGTTTTTCGGTAAATTTTTAAACTAGGCGATCCAACTTTTTCAGCTAGGTATTTACTCTCTAACTCATTTAAACTGACGGCTTGGACATCTTCAAATGCTATCACGGACAACTGATTATATTTTTCTTTTAGCACTCCATAAAGCATTTTATTTTTCAAATCTACTATTTTCAATTTAGGAAATAGTTTTTCTGGTAAATAAGTCGTACTAAGCATTCGTGGATGGCCATTGGCAAGACGCAAGCGAATTAGCTTATATGCCTGTTCTTTTTCAGCCAGATTAAGCTGCTCAGCTATTTTTTTTGACGGAGTCACTAATTCTAAGCTTCGATTCTGCGTAGTTGCTTTTTGACCTTCTCGTGTAACTTCTTCAGAAAAAGAGTAAATTCCACCAATATTCGGTCGATCTAAATAAATGCTCGAGACAAATGTTCCTTTACCATGAAGTCGGTAAATTAGTCCCCGCTCTTCTAAGTTTTGCAGTGCTAATCGAATAGTATTGCGACTGACACGATATTTAACCAATAATTGCCGTTCACTTGGTAGCTTCTCATTGGGTCTCATCTTTTTGATTAACTTTTCTAAGTCGAGAATAACCCGCTGATAAAGTGGCTTTTGCATTAACATCTCCTCCTTTTTAACTGGTTGATACCACTTCGAGTGTAGCAAAGAAAGCGGTTAAATACAATTTGTTTTTAAAAATAAAACTATTTTCCTTAAAAGTTCTAATTTATTACTCTTACTAAGTTTGGACAGATTAGCCAACTAAATAAACACACAATCAATTATGGGTGCGATTAAATTTCTTGCTCTTTTCTCTATCAATCTTTATTTAAGTAAAATTTTTTGCTTTTACAAACTTATTTAGACCAATTACAAAATAAACTTTATTTCTAATTAAGACTTTTCCACCATAAATTAAAATTTTCTCTTTCTTACTTAATATTTTTTTACTTATTTTATTTCCCTGCCTATTATAAATATACGCATTATGTTTTAATTTCTTAAATGTGCCATCAATATTGCTAGCAACAATATACTTGTTTGGACTTAACCTATAAAATTTGCGTCGATGCACTAAAACCTTTCCGTAAGTTAGAACTTTAGTTCCAGCTTTTACATAACTTGATAAGATTTTTTGTCCTTTTTTATCATATAAATATGCATTATGCATAACTCTTTTTAGCTTACTTTGCCACTTCTTAGACTTGCTATTAGTATTATTTTCTCTGTTCTCTGAATATTTTACATTCGAAGTATCTTTAGTTATTTCGTTAACAGCTGAGTTATTTTCTTGGATTTTACCAAAAATATCCTGGTACGTTGCGGCTTTAACTTTTTCAACTTGATTAGATGAATTATAAATTCCGTTGCTAATTAAACTTACTTTCCCTAGTTTTGTACTCTGATTATCTAAACTCCAAACAGCTATCGAAATTAAATTATGTCCCTGTTCATTTAGCAAGCCAGCTGGTAGATAAAAGTCTTTTTGCGGTCCTGCATTATTTATATATTGGCCATATAGCCAACCATTAATATAAATATATGCCCGATATTTAGCCCCATTTGTACCAAAAGTATCATCAGAAATTTCAAGTGAAATTGGTACATCGTAATTTTCTGGCATGTTTAAGTCAAAAGACGTATTATACCAACCTACACCAGCAGATTTTCTGCTATCAGGCAAAGTAACTTTTTCCCATTTTGAATCATCAAAACCAGGTAAATACCAACCATGTCTTTCTCCGTATAGCCCACCAAGGTTGTATGAACCTCGTGATGAATCAAGAACTTTTTCTCCACCTATATTGCCCTGCAATTTCCAAGTAATTTCAGTATCTGTACCATCTTTTCTTTGCAAATTTGCACTTATAAGACCCCGGGCAGTTTTATGTGAGTCTTTATTATTCCCATCTTCATCATGCCCCATATTAGCAACTAAGACAGAAACAACATTATCTTGGTTTTTTCTTAACCAAGCAGGATC
This sequence comes from Lactobacillus sp. B4005, assembly GCF_026536045.1. Lineage (NCBI taxonomy): Bacteria > Bacillati > Bacillota > Bacilli > Lactobacillales > Lactobacillaceae > Lactobacillus > Lactobacillus sp. B4005. Next base: position 47,988 of record NZ_JAFNOZ010000008.1, on the reverse strand, counting down.
TATGCCAAAATCCTGTTCTTTGCTTTCTTCCTTTTCCAAGTCACAACTTCCCAAGAAATGTCCATTCAACCATGCTGAATACGCACCATAGTTACCAGTAATACCGTTTAGTTTTAAATTACTTTCATGACCATTAGATGTAAAATGACCGCGATACCAGACATTACCATGATGGAACCCGTAATCATCAGCAAATAAAACTTTTTTACTAGTAAACTTAGTTATACTGTTGGAAGATTCCTTATCAGCAACTTGCCAGGTAGAATCATCAAAATTGAGGTTGGATTCTGGATTTGCATCATGATACTGCCAATCTTTTAATTCTGGTAATTTGATTTTTGCTTTATCTACGCCTGGAATATTTGTATTAAACCAGCCGGCATCTTCTTTCATCGTTAGCTTTTGGCTATTCCATCGAATTTCATTAATGTCTGCTGGACAATATACTGCGAGATTCGTGTCTGAATTCGTATCACCACTTAAACTTAACGTTTTCCCTTGAACTTCGGCTTTGCGAAGTAAATACGGACCATTCACTAGAATTGTTCCAACAGAAGTCTTTTGCTGCCATAAATTGTTCATTTGCTCATATGAGCCCATGATTAATCTTAAGGAACCACCTTTTGACTTTATTTGAACATTAGCTAAACCATCATACTGATTAGTTAAAGTTAAAGTTTTTTTGGCTTCATCCCACTTTTTATTTACTTTACCAGTTTCAACACTTACTTCTGGCTCTGTGTCATATTTCAAAACCGTTTGATTAGGATCATTCTTATCTGAATAAACAACCAAGGTATCTTCATTATCATTTGAAAACTGCGTAAAAATCTCATTGGTAGAATATACAAGATGCTGCTTGCCAAAATTATAATTTGCAGTAATTATTTTTGAAGTTTGACCATTTATCCGAACAGAAACTTTAGTATTAACTTCATCGGTCTTGATTGGTAAGCTATACGTATCATCACCTGTTGAATTAGTTTTATTATGTCGAACGAAATAGAACTTGGTTTTATTATCTGGATTTTCCCTTTCAATAATGTAAAAAACATTATTAGTTGAAGCTTGCTCTGATATTCTATCTGTTTTTGCTATCGGCTTGACACTTTGCAACATTAAACCAATCTTTTTTTGTTGGGCTGTTTTATCGTCAAGCTGTCTTTGTTCATTGATTGCAGCACCATAATCATAAGAAGTATAACCTCCGGGGAAAGGCAAATATCCCCAAGAAGTACCGCCATATGTCATGTATGAACTTATTATTGTACCTCCTTCTCCTATAATGTGCTTATTAATAATGTTTTCAGAAGAAGTACCGCGTTGATTTCGCCAGTAATCATAACCCCTGCCAGCCCAAGGATCGAACCAGCCATTACCGAGTTCTGCTAAAAATATTGGTGACTTCGCTCCCCAACCTTTTGTATGAGGATCTTCAAACGTATTTGGTAATGCTCCGATGTTACCAATACCGGGATATCTGTCAAAAGCATACATATCTGGTGCACCCTTGCCATTTGCCCAGGTCCCTTGCGGACCACTTTTATCATTATGGAAAGTCGGAACATCGATTCCGTCTGCTTTTACTTTACTTTTTAGATCTTCCATGTACTGAGAATCACGGTGCCATCCAGTATATTCATTTTCAATCTGATACAGAATTACACTACCACCATTGGTAATTTGATGTTTGGCAATAATTGGATCAATATGATCTAACCATTCTTTATAACTTTTAGTATAATCCGCATCTGATGAACGTGCGCGGCCTTTTTGAGTTAAAAGCCAATCTGGAAAACCACCAGCATCTGTTTCCGCATTAATATAAGGTCCTGGTCTAGCAATTACATATATGCCAACTTCCTCGGCAATTGTTAAAAGTTTGTCTACATCTCTAACTCCAGAAAAGTCATAGACCCCTTCTTTAGGTGAATGGTAACCCCAATTAAAATAAATTGTGACAGCGTTGAAGCCTTCAGCCTTCATCTTTTGCATAACATCACGCCATAATGAAGGACTAGGTAAACGCCAATATTCAAATTCGCCAGAATAGATTGGGGTTCTGACACCATCTATCATTAAAGAATAACGATCAAAGGTGACTTTAGCTTTTTGACCTATTGGAGGCAATTCAGATTCTGCAGCCAACAAATTTCGTGTTGGTATTAAGTTAAAAAGGCAGAGAATAAACAGTATTGCTAAAAAGTTTGAAATCTTATAATGCTTTTTCATTATTTATTTTCTCCTATTTAAAATAACTAGTTATCTTAAATTAAACTAATTATGCCATTAGATTTTTTGAATCTAATGGCATAATTTAATACTCTTTTATTTCTTCAATTTTTTACCTTGCCAATTATAATATTTTTGGCTAAGGCGATTTCGGGGATTATCATAAACAACGATTCGGTATAATGCATAAATTGTGCCAACCATGGCCACTATTGTAGTTAACCAGTTTTTGCAGATCAGCTGTAAAAAATTTATTGCAATAACGAATATTGCCCATAATAAAATGCCGTTTCTTCGTGCCTGTTCTTTTGCTGACACCTTTACTTTTTTCAATTTAATCACCTTGAGCAAAAATAACTATTTTTAACCTAAGCTTTTTTAGCTGCTGCAGCATATTCTGCATTTCTCTTCTTCATTTGCTTAGCGTACCAGATGAATAAGAGCAGATAAACGGCTAAAGCAATTAAGGCATAAACGATGAACATTCCCTGTTGTTTCCAAGCATTACCGACAAGATAAGCTAAGAATTTTTCTACTGGGCCTTCCATCGTGGTATCTGAAACTAGAGTATGAGCCGGAATAGCTGCACCAACAGAGTGCGCCATATTAGTGACAAATGGACCAACCATTGTTCCTGCCCAAAGGAAAATTGGTAATTCAATTGTTCCGATAATAATCATCCGAATAATTTTTCCTCTAGTAACTACTAGCAAAGCTGGGGTAACACCCATTGCAATGATACCGCCAAGTGGCATTAACCGATTACCAGGTAAGACCATTGCTTCAAGCATCATAATTGGAGCTAAGACGTTAGCTGCTGCCCAAATCTCTGAACGTCCTGCTAAAAATGGCCAGTCGAGACCAATATTAAAGGTCCGACCAGAAAACTTCTTGGTAGCAAAATCGGCAATTCCTTGTGATAAGGGCTCAACTGACGCAATAAACCAAGAACCAATAACTGAGAACAGTTCAATACAAGAGCCGCCAATAAATGATAGTGTGAACATATCTTTCCAACCCTGTTCGGTAGCAAAATTGTTGCCGGCAAGCAAAGAAACAAAGATACCTAAGTAGACACCGATTGCAAATCGACTACCCCAAAAGCCGATTTTTTCATTTAACTTAGTTGAGTCAAAGTCAAATTTATCAAGCCAAGGTAGGCATTTATCAAAAAACTTATCAAAGAGCATAATGATCGGGTTCATCATGTAGTTCATGTGCGTAGTCGTCATTGGGTTGCCTTCAGGCGCATCCAAGAGGTCGTTAAACGTTGGCTTCATTAAATCTGAATTGATGATTTTCATCGTACCAATAAATAAAACCAAAATAGTTGATAGCCAAAGCGGCGCACCGACATAGACACAAAACAAACCAACAAAGGCTAGGTGCCAGACATCAAAAATATCAACATCTAAAGTGTTAGTTTTATTCAAGAGTAATAAAACAACATTTAAAATAATTAAAACTAATAGATAAAACAGTGTATAAGGTGAGCCCCAAGTAATTGTAGCTAACGGTGCCCAGCCCATATCCTGCATATCCATATGAATTCCCGTATGCTTGACGAATTGCAACATTGGCTTTTGAAAAGCCGTCGTCAGCATATTCATAATATTGCCAATTGCTGTAATCGCAATCGCTAATTTTAGACCACCTTCGAGCGCTTTAGTAAACTTTACCCGAAATAGCACTGCAATCAGTGTTAAAACGATTAGCATGATTGTTGCCGCCCCCATGTCAATTAGGGGTTTAAAAAGAGAATTAGCGAAATTAATTATCCCATTCATTTTTTTCTCCTTTCAAAAAAAGAGTTACTTAGCGTTAACGTCCTTTACAACTTTTTCGACTTCATCATAGACTGGCTTAGCCATCGCAGGGATTCGGTACAAGATTGCACCAGCTTCAATAAGCGGTACTTTTGGCTTAAATGAAAGATCGGTTTTGGCAATTGTCAAATAGCCATCATAATTGGAAAGCAAGTCTTCGTTGACATCTTTCACCATATAAGCATCAACTTTAACGTTGTAGCCTCTTTTTTTCATTTCTTCTTCGACCGCATCCTTGATTTGATGGGACGAATTAACTCCTGCACCACATGCAGCAATAAATTTAACTTCTCTACTCATCAGAAAAACCCTCCTATTATTTAAAATGCTCACTTAGAAACCGGTAAATCTTATCGGGTTCAGTCAGCTTAAATAACTCTTGTAAATTGGCAACAGGTGTTAATCGCAGAAAGTCCATAATTTTCGCCAAAATGTTTGCTTGTCCAGCTGGATCATTATTTAAAATTAAAAATAAAAATTTCACGAGCAATTCCTGATCAGGATCAATCATATTTTTGAATGGTACTGCAGTCATTAGGGAAACTGGAACAATCAAACGAGTATTGACAAATTCACCTTCAGTATGTGGAACTGCAATATTAGGTAAATTTTTATTAACAGGCGAAAGATCAATTCCAGTTGGATACTTTTCTTCTCGCTTAATGATTTCAGGTAAAAATTGCTTTTTAACCAGTTTTTCTGCACTAAGCTGGTTGGCAACTTCATGAAAAATATCGGTCACACTAGTTGAATTACTGACAAAAACAGCATTCGGTAAAAACAAGCTATTCTCACTCACAGCATTAACTCCTTTTGCATTCATGGCAAGCTTTCCTTTTTGTTTATTTATGTTTGAATTTGTTCACTTGCCTATTGCTATTATAGGTAAATATAATTGGAAATGCAAACGCTTTTTTAGAAAAAATAATTATGCTGGGAGTATTAAAAAAGTCATGACAATTGCCGTCATGACTTTTAGTGTGCGATTAATATTTTCTTTTATTATTAACAATTATTTCCACTTAATCGTGGTAAACACCCTCAGCCCACTTTTTATTTTCTTCATCAAAAAAGTGAACATTATCTTTTTGGTCTGGATTTGGTTTAGCAATAGCCGCGATTTTACTAATCAATTGCTTATTTTCTTTGCTTGGCTCATAAGCAGTAGTAAGAAATGAATCGACAATATCAAAAATAAAGTCGCGTCCTAACACTATTCCGCCAAAGCCAAGAATATTAGCATTTAATTCGCGCCGAGCGTACTGCGCTTGTGTAACATCACCAACCATCGCAGCCCTGATGCCTTCATTTTTATCAGCAGCTGTTGAAATACCAATTCCTGTTCCGCAAAGAACAATACCAAAATCAGCCCGGCCAGAAGAAACATCCTCGGCCACCCTTTTGCCGTAAATTGGATAATGCGTCCTTGTATTATCATGGGTTCCTTCATCAATTACCTGGTAGCCTTCCGCCTTTAAGTGATCAGAGATTGCCATTTTAACTGTAGTAACAATATGGTCGTTCCCTAGAGCGATTACTTTTTGCTTATCAATTTTAGGATCAACATATTCTGGTTGAGGTCGATCATTATCTAACATTTGCCTATCCCTCCTAAATCATTTTTTCTAGCATATCGAGCCGAACTTGGTGACGACCACCAGCATAGTCTGTATCAAGGTAATGTTGAACAATTGAGTAAGCTAATTGCTCACCAACTATCCCGCTACCAAGTGCAATTGCCTTTGCTCCATTGTGCATTGCCGTCATATGAGCGGTACGCTCCTCGTTAACATTTGCGGTAACCATGCCCTTAACTTTATTAGAAGCCATGGCAGAACCGACCCCATACTCGTCAAACATAATTGCCTTTTTAATACCATTATCAAGTACTTCATGCGTAACTTTTAAGCTCGAATCAACAAAGTCCTCTGTAGGCTTTCCCGTCACATCCAAAACTTCATAGTCATGACTTTCAAGATACTTTTTAACCTTTTCTTTTAAAACAAAGCCGCCTTTATCGCTGCCAATGACCACCTTCATCGCTATGTCTCCTTTCCCTAACAACTACTTATAAATAGTTGTAAATTGACTGTAATGTTTTTCCAACTCAGGCTCAATTCCATGGTTAGTAATCAGACCGTCGACCTTGCGCAAATCATAAAATTCATGAAAATCACTGTGGTCAAGCTTAGTATAATCAGCTACCACAAATTTTATTTGTGAACGATCCAGCCCGACTTCTTCGGTTTGGCCCTCTTCTAAGTTAGCTGTTGTCAAAGAAGCATCCTTAATGCCATTAACTCCTACAAAGCCAACAGAAAATGACATCGTCTCCAGTTCACTATTAGCCAAAGCCCCCAGAAAGGCACCACTAATTCGGCGATAAGAACCGCCAACCATAATTAAGTCATAGTCATTTAGATTATTTTTGGCTGCTTCAAAAACAGGTAGTGAATTGGTAACAATTCGCAAATGCTTGATCTTTAAATTAGCAACCATCAATTCCAAAGTTGTCCCTGGTCCTACATAAATAGAATCATTTTCATGAATTAAATTACAGGCACGCTTTGCAACTTCAATTTTTTCCTTAATATGGATTTCGCGCTTTTGCTGGTAGCTCTTCTCAATTCTACTTTGGTCTGTTAACTGCTGAGCTCCGCCATGAACTCGCAAAATCTTATTTGCCTTATGCAATTCATTGAGGTCACGTCTAATTGTCATGTCAGAAACTCTTAGCGCTTGTGCTAGTTCGTCAACTGTAACAAATTTTTGTGTGTTAACTATTTGTAAGATATTTTTTAGTCTTTCACTTTTTAGCATTGATTACCTACTTTTTAAACTAGATTATGCAACTAACTTAGTTCACCTTTAGTATAAATGTTCTTTTTTGTTTGTCAATGTTTGAATATGTTTGATAAGTGAATTAAGAGTAATTAGCTGCAAGTTATTTCTTCTTACTAAATCTATTCTAGATCATGTTGTTCAAAAAATTATTAAATCAGTTTCTTCTTTACAAATAAACAGCAAAATTAAGGTTTAATCAACTATTTCTTTTTTAACCAAAATAAAGTCTACAGCAGATCATAAACTTCATTCCGATATTAGTTTTAACAATAGATATTGATAAAATCTTTCTTTAGGTTATTAAGCTTTTTTTCTGATTTAGTAGTTTATACTAGTAGTAATAAGTTGTAACGATATAAAAAGGAAAAACATGCCACGAAAATCACGCTTTAGCTTACGAACTAAATCTGTTTTACTAGTTTTTTTAACAACAGTTATTTTTGTTATTACTGCTGGCAGCATCGCTTCATACCACGTCAAACAGAATCAAAAGCAAATAATCAAAGAGGAAATCGCTGGGGTTGCTAGAATTGCTGCCCAGGATACAACCGTTAAGGAAACCCTAAAAAAGCATCCCCAGCCCACCAAAAATAATTCATTGCAAAAATATGCCAATCAAATTACACAAGCATCTCGGGTTGATTTCGTTGTAATTCTAGACCGGAATTTAATGCGCTACTCCCACCCTGATACTAGTCGGATCGGCAAAAGATTTAGTTCTCCGCAAGATGCTAAAAAGTCAAGCACTGGTAAAAGCCATTATTCACATCGCAAAGGTATTTTAGGAACGGGTTACCGCATCTTTGTTCCTGTTTTCAAGAACAAACAGCAAGTTGGCATTGTCTGCGTTGGCCTAACCGATAGCTCAATTAACCGGGCAATTTTATCTGCTCAAAAAGCGGTTATTCTTGGATCATTATTTGCTTTATGTGCTGGCATAGTTTTGGCACTTTTTTTAGCGCAAAGGATTAAAAAATCTCTTTTTAATATGGAACCAGATGAAATTGCTACCAAGCTGACGGAACTACACGCTATTATTGATAGTATTGATGAAATCTTAATTGCCGTTAATGAACAAAATATCGTAATTACAACCAATTATTTAGCTAAAAAAACATTTCCAGCAGTTAAAGTGGATACTGTACTAGATTCCAATTTAGCTAAACTGATTTTTAATCATAATCATTCACAAAATAAGACCAATGTTCCGCTCTTAATTAACGCTAAAGAATACATTGTATCCACTAGTAGGCTTGTTTATCATGACAAAACTTACGGCCAAATTGCTCTACTGCAAGATCAATCCAAATACCAAAAACTGTCTGAACAATTAGCTGGAAGTGAGCAATACATTCAAGCACTCAGAGCGCAATCGCATGAATTTCGCAATAAATTACAGGCAATTTACGGTATGATTGAATTAAAGCAATATGATAATGTTACTAACTTTATTGGCAAAGTTAACGCTAATTACCAGCAAGAGTTTGGCCAGCTAAACCAGCAGATTGAATCACCAGCTTTAGTCGGGTTTTTAACCGGTAAAATTAATCAAGCTAAAGAGCAAAAAGTGACTTTGACACTTACTCCTGATTCCTATCTGCCAGAAGCAATTGTTTCAGACCAATTAAATCTTGATCTGATCAAGATATTGGGCAATTTAATCGACAATGCCTTAGCTGCCATTGATACCAGTGGTACCATTAAACTCGAACTTAACTATGATTCCGAGAGTACAACCCTGATTATCGAAGTGACCGATAACGGTAGTGGTATTGCGCCTGCTGTCCGTGAACAACTTTTTAAGCAAAAATATTCGACTAAAGGTAAAGATCATGGCTACGGCTTAATGCTGGTTAAGCAGATTGTCGATAATCATCACGGCTATATTGACATTACACCTTGTGACCCACATGGTAGCAATTTCTATCTTGAATTACCGATTAACAGCGAGGAGTAAAAATGTTACAGATTCTCATTGTGGAAGATGACCCAATGGTCAGTTCAATTAATAAACAGTACCTAATGAAAATAATTCCGCCTGCAAAAATGAAGCTTTTTCAAGTAGATAGGGCTGACAAGGCATTAGCACTTGCGCAAAATTTACAGCTTGATTTGGTCTTACTCGATATTTATTTACCCAAAATTTCAGGTACTGAACTTCTTCATTTATTTATTGAGCACAATCTTCATCCGAATGTAATCATGTTATCAGCTGCTAAAGATAGCCAAAGCGTTAACCAGGCGTTAAACTATGGTGTACTCGATTACTTGGTAAAACCATTTTCTTTTGAGCGATTCCATAAGGCAATTGAGCATTTTCTAAAATATAATAAGGTATTAAACCAGGATCGACAATTATCGCAAAATGAACTCGATCAGGTTTTCATTACGCAAGATTTTGCTGGAGAAAAAGAAATGACTTCCTTACCCAAAGGACTATCAAATTTTTCTCTTAACAAAATAAAGGCGGTCATTGCAGAAACACCCGATTATTTTTCTAATCAGGAGATTGCCCGGAAGTCTAAACTCTCGCGGATTACCACGAAAAAGTATTTAGACTATTTAGTAAAAACTAATGAATTAACAATCAAAACACATTACCTAAAAGTAGGTCGACCAATTAAACTTTATAAAGCTAATAAATAAAAGCGAGCTATCAGCTGATAGCTCGCTTTTTTGTGTATTAACTTAATCTAACTTAACATCATTATCGGTCTTGCCGGTCTCCAAAACTTGGTGGAAGTTTTCATAGCTGACTGCAATCATATCGGTTAAAGCTGGACTGGTGTAAGAACCAATATGTGGAGTTAGTAGAACCTTAGGATATAAATCAACTAACTGCTTAGTCAGTTCATTAGTGATATTGCCTTTAAAATCATGTCCCAGCACTTCAACTTCGTCTGGTAAAACATCACTAGCAAAACCAGCGATTTGATTTTGCGTGATTGCCTTAATAATAGCAGGATAATCAGCAAGTTGTGTTCTCGCCGTATTAACCAAAACAGTAGTTGGTTTCATTTTCTTTAAAAAGTCCGCATCGATTAAACGATCATTTTGACCTGGGAAATACGGCACGTGGATTGAAACAATATCTGATTTTGCCAGCAATTCATCCTGCTCAACAAATTCAACATATTGTTTAGCAAAGTCGCTTGGATAAGGATCATAGCCCAAAACCTTGGTTCCCATTCCGCTATACAGCTGCGCTTCAGTCGCACCAATTCGACCTGTTCCGATAATTCCCACAGTACTTGAATGAACTTCCCCAGAAAAAGTGGCGGTCGAAACACTAAAGTTTCCTTGCCTGGTCAAATCGGTTGCCAAGGCGGTATGTCTAAAGAGCATCATTCCTAGGGTCATTGCCAATTCGGCTACAGCGTATGGTGAATATGCCGGAACGCGGGCAACTTTCATTTCATATTTGGCTGCGGCCTTAAGATCAATATGGTTAAAGCCGACTGTTCTAGTAAAGACGTATTTAATGCCCCACTCATTTAATTTTGCCAAGTTTTGTGCGTCTGCCTTACAATTGGCACGTAACAAAACAGCATCCGCACCTTTAGCAGTTTCAATATTATCGTGAGTTAACAATTCAGATTCCAATTGCACATCATAATGATATTTATTTAATTTCTTGAAGTAATCTACTTCATTTTCACGTACGCCATAAGCAACAATTTTAAACATAAAAACCTCCTAATTAATGAAATAATCCGCTTTGACTAAGAACACCGAGAAAGGCGATCCAAAATGGCATTGCCACTACCGCTAAAATTGTCGATACAAAGGATGCATTGGATGATAAGACCGCTTCACGATCAAAGCTAATCGCATAAGACGAAGCAACGGCAGCGGTTGGCGTAGCCATCATAATAATGATTGTACCTAAGGCAACATAGCTAATCGGTAAGATGTTAGTCACATTTAAGATGACCAATATTACCAAGTTAAGCAGTGGTACCAAGACAACCTTATTAAAACTGTAGTACCAAGAAGTCTTGTTTTCCGCAGCTTTTTTAAATGAAGTCGAACCTAAGGTAGCACCGATTGATAACCAAGCAAGTGGTGATGCAAGGTTAGCCAGATATTGCAGTGGCTTGTACAGCCAAATTGCAGTCTGATCAATTCGGTAAAAGGCAACCTTAATTATTGGTGCACCAGGATTAATTACGCCATTAACAGCTTGTCTTACAGCTACCTGTGGCATGTAATTTTGTACAAGCCACATAATCAGTCCCAAAAAAGTAGCAATTACGACCGGATTGACAAACATTTTTTTGATATTGCTTGCCTTCATTTTTAAGCCAGACATCTTAATATAGGCATAAGAATATAAAAAGATCCGGTAGCCAATATTAAAAATCGAGCTATACATTATGCCCTTGGTGCCAAAAACCGCACCAACAATTGGAATCCCAAAAAAGGTTGTCGAACCAAAAGTGGTTAAAATTGCTAGAACATTTCGTTTATCTTTAGGATACTTGGCATAAGAAATTGGGGTTACCAAAATCAAAATAATATAAATTGCAATTCCCCAAATTAACACATTCATCCCTTGCGAAAAAGTTTCGCCATTAATCGGTTGCATAAATGAATTGAATGCCAAAGCCGGAAGCGCAACTGTTAAAACAATCTTAGATAAAAGCTTACCATACTTTTCTGTAAAGATATTACGCTTACGTAAATAAAAGCCCAATAAAATAATAAAAATTGTTGACGTTATTGAGCTAACTATCGCAGCATTGGAAAATGTCACTTGAATTGCTTTCGCAATATTCATCTTTCTCCTCCTACTTAATTACATATTTCACAATATATTTTAGTTTTAACCTAAATTTTTGATAATAATAGTAAATTAATGTAACCTTTTGTAACTTATGTAAGCGAAATCAAGTGAATATAAATGAGAGATTTTACCAGTAAAGTGACTGGCATTTGTCGGAAAATTCAAGCTAATAGAATATGTGAATAAAAAGACAAAGCTAAAGCATCCTATTTTAATCTTCATAAAATAGGATGCTTCTTAACATTATTTTTGTATTAGCTATTTAAAATTCATCAAATCCGTCTTCTTCTTGCTCTGCTACATGGCTTACCTTCTTATGAACTGGCGATTGCTCAAAAAAAACATACATAATTGCTGCCATTACTACAGCAAAAATCGCTACACCTGTTGTGGTAATTCCACTGTAGGCTACTAGGAAAAAACCTAAGAAAAAGAAAGCCGCAACTTTTTTATTCATCATCATTTGTGCTAACATTGCAAAACCTAATAATGGTAGTAATCCTGCCGCGACATTCATTCCATCCTGTACAAAAGAAGGAATAATATTAAGCACTCTGGCTACAGTTGATGAACCAAAGTAAAATGCCAAGGGAATAAAAACAATACCTGGCCAATCTTGGATATAACCTGCTATTAACATGTTTCTCGTTAACGCATGCGTATTTCCTTTTTCAGCAGCACTATCACATTTATGGATAAAAGCTAACATTAACGGTTGCCCCGTTGCCAAACCTAATGCCTGCATAATAGCCGCGATTGGTATACCTAATGTTAATGCTGCTCCAGGTGCTGCATGAGTTTGAATTGCCAAAGATATGCCAATGATTGAACCAGAAACTAAATCTGGAGGATCATAAGCTCCGACTGAGACAGCACCAATCATTGCCAATTCCAAGGTTGCTCCCATAATAATTCCGTCTTGGATATCGCCCAAGACTAAACCAACAAGTGGTCCCAGAATAATTGGGCGTTGTAGATAGCTGGTGCCGAGTAACCATTCAGAATAGCCTAGAAGTCCAACTAAAAATATTAAAAATGTTTTTAAAATCATTATCCTCACACTTATCAAAAACTATCAAAGCCATCTAATTCATCGGTTTGAATAGTATCATCCAAGGTATCATAATTAACAATCCCACTTTTAGCAGCCTGAGTACTTTTAGCAAGATTGTCAGCTACATTATCATTATTTAAAGTTAAAAACTGAATTAAAAATGGTAAATTGATGCCTGCAACTAAGTGTAACCGATTATTTCCGGCCACAAATTCTTGCAAATCGTTATTAACACTGCCCCCAACGATATCCGTACCAAAAATAATATCTTCTTGATCATATTTAGCAATCAAATCTTTAACAACTTTATGAAAATCCTGGCATTCCGAAGTATAGGCACAAATGGCAAAGAGATTCTTCTGCTTTCCTAAAATAAATTCAGTCGACATTTTTAAGCCTTTTGCTAGATATCCATGAGTTGCTATTACAATTTTTGTCATTTTATCCTCCATAAACAAATTTCAGCTCTATTTCAATTATTACCTTGTAACTTGTCTTTAGAATTATTAGCTCACTTCCAATTGCTATCACGCTAGTCTTAAGCTAAGATTAAGTTAATTAATATTGACAAGGAAGAGCTATTAAAATGTTCAATATCATTAATAAAAGTGAACTAATTGCAAAAGATCTTGAGTTTTTGATTTCACAACAAGAATACGTTAAATCTATCCCCTCCGAAAGAAAATTAGCTGTTAAATACAATGTATCACGTAATACGATTAGAGAAGCTTTAGAAATATTACAAAATAAAGGTATCATTTCTTTAGCATCAAATAGTTATCATATAAACAGTCCTAAAGAAGACTATGATTGGCTTGAATTTTTTGGTAAAAAATCTAATCATCGCGTTAAAAACTATTTAATTAAGAATACTGTCACAGAGGCAAACAAGAAAATTGCTCAAAAGTTAAAAGTTCCTTTAGCAACTCCAATTCATTACCTAATTTATAAGCGTACTATTAATGAACAAGAATCTGCTAAGACTCTTTCACTAGATTATATTTATGCGCCAGAGAAATTAGTAGAACATTTACCGTTAAATAAATTATTAGAGCATTCATTTTGGGACTTATTGGTTAAATCTTATCGTGGTACACCTATAAAGGAATATCAAAATCTGTCAATTGAATCAGTTAATTTTGAAGAAGCGAGTCTTTTGGCTATTCCTGTCAGAGCAAAAATTTTGCAACGCACTTCGATTGTTAATCTTAATAACAATTTTATTTATTTTGTTTCAAAGAAAGTTCCAGAAAACGTTTTGTTAATGCAAGTAGATAAGGATAAAAATAATGAGTAATCTTTTTCATGCACCTTTATACATTCAAATTGAAGATTTGCTTGAAAAGAAAATTTTAAGTAAGGAATTCCTCCCCGGAGCAAAAATACCAAGTGAACGTGATCTTGCCCAACAATATGGCGTCAATCGAATGACTGTAAAAAAAGCAATCGATGCTCTCAGGAAAAAAGGTCTTTTGTTTCGCAAACAAGGTAGCGGTACATTTGTTACTGCTAAAAACATTGATAATAGCAACTTATACTTTAATCTGTCGTTTACTGATAAAAACTCAAACTCCGGTATTACTGAACTTTTAACTAAAAATGGAATTAACTTTACTAATGAAGTTGTTGGCACAGGAATTTTAGCTGGAAATTCATTTTTTAATCAGAAATTACAACTTGACGATAATGATTCTGTTTTTGCTCTTCATCGAATTAGAAAGATTAAAGACAAGCCTTTTACCGTTGAATATAATTATCTTCCGGCCAACTTATTTCCTAATGCCGAAAAAATCAATTTTAAAAACGTAAGTTTATATGATTACATGGACTCTGTTGGACATCGACCTATTTATTTTTCTCAATTTATTCAGGTTTTACCTGCTTTGAGTAAAGAAGCTCGCTTATTAAAAGTAAAAAAGGGTAATTTGCTGTACAGCATTATTTATCTTGGTTTTGACGCAGAAAGTAAAGCCGTTGAGTATACCGAAAGCTATCTGGACTCTGACGAGCTCAATCTTCAATTCACTCTCAATGGTATTTTAGGCGAAAAAGAAACCTATTAGTTTAGGCGAAGGAGTAGTATTGATTCTTGTCGATTTCTTGAGGACACTTTAATACTCAAATTGACGGTAATAACGACGAAAATTAAGGTCATGACCAGTGTATTGCTGATACCACGAAGCTAATCTGTCCGTTAAGAGTGACGTAATAATCATTGGTGAACAAATTTGCCGAAAATCATCATCAATTCCTTCAAAAACATAATCTTTTGTATCAAATACTTCAAAGCTATTGGTATGCTTTGGTAAAAAGCGTTCGACTCTCTCATCTAGAGCTCTGTATTCGTCTTCTCCTTTAATTAAGTAAACTGGCAAAGTATCATCAACTAGTTCTAAGGCACCATGGAAAAAGTCGGCTGAAGTTACTGGCCTAGTTCTGACCCACTGCATTTCTTCTAAGATACACATTGAGAACATACAGGTTTCTCCCCACAACATCCCTGAGCCAACCGTCATTGTTAACGGTGCATTATAATATTTACGTGCTATGGATTTTGCTCTTTCTTCAAATTCCTCTCTAAATCTTAGTAAGTTTGGATACAAATTCTGCATTTGATCTGCCCAACGGTTATAATCCTGATAATAACCCCAATCCTGGTAGAGTCTCAGTGTCAACATAAAGTACATTAAGTAAGCATTCTCGCATTCGCTAAGAGAGCCATTAATTGATTCTTCAAGAAGTAGTCCCAATGAAGACTCAGGATTTTTAGTGAAGCCATAGACTGAAATACCACGTTGATTGCAATATTTAACAGCATCTAAGATTTCCTTTGTATCCCCAGAATCTGAAGAAGTTAGCACTAGAGACTTATCGGTCAAGTAATCAAGATCCTTCTTAACCAGTAGTTCTCCCGCATTTTCTAAATATACGGGAAAATTCGATAAATGGCGTAAATATTCAGCTACTGGATACCATTCCATCCAAGTACCGCCGATACCTATTAACACAATGTTTTGATAATCATTTTTAGCTAATTTATCTGCCAGATTTTCAATATTCTTTCTTTGAGAATATACATCACGACCATTTTGTAAATACTTTTCAACATCGAAATTCTTTAATATTGTCATTTTTTACCTCTCTTAATTTTTGACTTAAGCTCCTAAAACTTTAAAGTATGTTGCTGCAATGCTTACAATTAGAATAATTAACATAATCAGCAACGGATTGAGCTTCTTTTTTAGCATCCAATAAGTTATGCCAAATAATGCCAGTGTTGCTATGCCAGGGAAAATTCCATCAAGAAGCGATTGAACGGTTGAAGCACTTTTCCCAATACCGATCTTTGTGATGAACTTTACACTGACCATTTCTTTAGTCATTGCGCCCACCACCATCATGCCGATCATGGACGCGTATTTAGTAATTTTGTCCATTACGCCCGAGTTTTCCACGTTATTAATAACGTTAGAGCCCAAACTATATCCTAAAAATGTACCGTAGTACCGAATAAGATAATGGGGAGTATTGAATACTAGGAAAAACAATATTGGTCCTAAAATACTGCCTTTTAGTGCCAAAGTAGTACCAATTCCAGTTGCTAACACTCTAAGAGTTCCCCAGAAAAATGAGTCACCTATCCCTGACAGTGGCCCCATCAATGCTAACTTAACCGCTGAAATTGAACTTTCATCAAAATCTTCATTTGTCGCATTAGCTTCTTCCATTGCAGCGGATATGCCTAACGGCAATGTAACAATGTAGGGCGTCATGTTATACAATTCCAAATTACGTTTTAAAGCATGCGTAAATCTTTTCTTCTCGGGATAAAGCTTTTGTAAAATTGGCATTAATGCCCAAGTAAAGCCAACGTTACCCATTCTTTCGTAATTCCATGAATGCTCATACGGTATGCTTCGCCAAAATAACTTGACTAAATCTGACTTATTAATCTTTTTGTTGTAAGTTGGTTTTAAATTAAAATTCATCGAATCCGTCACCTTCCTGTTCTGTTGTCTTTTTTTCTTCAACTTTATTTTGGGTGTCATGTTCAAAGAAAACATACATAATGGCAGCCATAACTACTGCAAATATTGCTACTCCAGTAGTAGAAATGCCACTGTATGCCACTAAGAAAAATCCGAGAAAGAAAAACGCTGCTACCTTCTTATTCATCATCATTTGTGCCAACATCGCAAAGCCAAGCAATGGTAATAATCCTGCAGCGACATTCATTCCCTCTTGCACAAAAGGTGGAATAATATTTAATAATTTAGCTACCGTAGCTGCCCCAAAATAAAATGCTAAAGGGTTAAAAATTATGCCAGGCCAATTCTGGGCCCAACCAGCCAAAAGCATATTTCTAGTGATTGCATGAGTATTGCCTTCATCAGCGTTATGATCAATTCGATGAATCAACATTAGCATTACCGGTTGCCCAACCGCAGTATTTAAGGCTAGCATTACTGTTGCAATAGGAATTCCCAATGTTAGAGCAGCTGCTGCATTTGCATGGGACTCAATTGCAAGGGAAATTCCTAAAACGGTTCCCGCAATTAAATCAGGAGGATTATAGGCACCAACAGAAACTGCACCGATCATCGCTAACTCCAGTGTTGCGCCCATAATAATTCCATCTTGCAAATCTCCTAGCACTAATCCCACAAGCGGACCTAAAATAATAGGTCTTTGAAGATAGCTAGTTCCAAGAAGCCATTCTGAATAACCTAAGAAATTAATCAAAAAGATTAATATTGTTTTTAAGAGCAAGGTATTATGCCTCCTTTAAAAACTTTTTGGCATCAATCTTAGTTTCATTAGGTACCATTTGGACAAACAAATCAATTCCAAGATTAGATAAATCTTGCAAGATTGCTACATCCTTTTGATCTAAAAATATGCTTTTTGAGACCTGCTTTTTATCTTCTGCGAACGGCATATTACCTAGATTTAACGCTTTAACGCCAATTGCCTTAACAAGCTTTGCCGCAATTGGTAAAGTTTCACAAATAATAAACAAATGATATTTGTCTGTTATCCCACTTTGTATTTGCTCAATAGCTTCGTCAGTAGATTTAATAACAACTTTTGTTCCCTGTGGTTTGGCCAGGCGCAATGCCTTCATTCTTAAAGGATCATTCTTGACAGTGTCACTTACTAGCAATAATGCATCTGCTCCTATTGCTTGTGTCCAAGAAAATGCAACTTGTCCATGTAACAACCGATAATCAACACGAACCATCTTAATCATTTTGATACCTCCTAATTTGTTTTATTATGATTCTCAAGCTGCCATTTTTGCTTAATTTCAATCAATTCTTGGTCATAATTGGCAGTTTTGATAGCGATTTTCTTATCAAATCGGTCGAAATATGAATGAGGCGGCCAAGTATTTAACTCATCAGCCATTTTAGCTGCAACTAACTGAATAACTGGTAAGGAATAATACAAACTTAGAATCCAATTATTAACGGCGCCCGTTTTGACAACACGCCTATCTTGTTCAATTTGACTTGAACTGGTTATTAAAAATACATTTGGTGTGACCTCTTTTAAAGCAGTGAATACTTCATGAAAGCGTACGTGCTTTTTTTGAACCATATCATCAATTAAAAAAACAGTGTAATTAGGCGTCAGCTGTATATCTGGTCCATGAAGAAATTCTTCAAGTTCATAGTACATAGCCGGTCGCTTTAATGTTTCTTGAAATTTCAAGGCTCCTTCTTTGGCTACACCTAAGTTCGGTCCGTTACCACAGAAAAAAGTTGGATTATTCATCGCTAACGCAAAATGATTCTGTTTCAAAAATTCTTCAGTAGTTTTCAATAATCCAGGCTGATCCTCAATTACTTTTAGCAGTTGTTCACCAAAAGCAGATTTTCGACTCTCCGATAAAGTACTAATGTTATTGGCAAAAAGTAAAAAGTATTCAACCAAGGTCTGGACACCCATAGTGACATAATCGACATACTCATTACCTACACCGTAATCAAAAATATTTGTTGAATAATCAGCCATTGGGCTATGAATATTTCCTGTGAGAGAAACAAATGAAATTTTTCTTTTCAGTAAATATTTCTGACAACTAATAATATTGGTCGACGAGCCACTTTGTGAAACTATTATCACAAATGTATTTGACCATAAAGCACAATTACACTCTTCAACATGCTCCGGAGTGTATAAATAAACCGGAAGACGGGATAACTCTTGTAAAGCATCTTTAACCATCAACAAAGAATTGTACGATGAGCCAGAAGCAATTAAAGTAAAACTTTGATAATTTTCATTTTTAAAAATCCGGGTAATTGGACCAACTAATTCATTTCTATTGTCAAAGTTTTCCTTTAGCTTTGTCGCTGAATATCGGACATAGTCTTGCATTTTCATCTAAGCACCTCCAATTGGTTTCTTATATATACCACTTGTTAATTTAACTATACCATTTAAAAGATGTTTTGCAAGCGGTTTCTTAAAAGAAATAAATTATCATTTTAGATTAAAGTGACAAAATCTAAGCATAATAGGAATTACAAGGATAAAAAAAGTAGATAACTTTTGGTTCAAAGTTATCTACTACTATGTGATAAATATTTATTACTGACTATGAAAGTGCGGTTATTGTTGGGTTGGCCAAATGTTATTTAACCCGGAAACTGAATTTACGTAAAAATCATCTGGTTGAAGCCCGGTTATTTGACAAAATTTTTCAGTTAAACGCGGAAGACCTAAACGAGACCATACCCGTAAATTGGTTTGGTCATTCACCTTAATCCACTACCCCAATTTATTAAGTTCAGGATAGTCTTGAAGATCGAGTTTTCGCCCATTTTTTAATGAAAATATATATGCAGTATTCCAAAAAAGAAAATTTCCGTTAAAAAAAGAATGGAACGATGATTGCTTTTCTTCATGATAATTCTTAAGCAATTTATTCATTTTAAGTCCTCCTAGCTTTTTGAAGTTTAACAGATTGATGATATTTTTATCTTGGTCAGTTTACTTTATGTTGCTATCATAGCACCATTTGAGCCAATTAGATAGCTCTAGCTATTTTGGCAGATTGTTATTGAATAAATATGTGCTAGTCCTAGGCTTAAGTAATAATGAATATTATTTTTTACTTAATTTAATCATCAATGTAATCTGAAACTAAATAAGGCGCATCAAACATGATGCACCTTATTAGTCTAGTTATTATACTTCTTATCGCTAATGATTTTTCCATTACCGATTGATCTGATTTTTTGTGAAGCATCATCGTCATCACCATTTTGGTGGAAGACGCAACCAGAATAAAGCATTACTTGTTTATGCTCATAATCATCATGCTCAAAAGTGTAAGTTATCTTATAGACAACATTACTACTATTATCTGGCGCAGGCGAAATGGAAACAATGCTACAATCCATATCATAAGAAATTATCTCGTCATTATCATTAAAGTTACCGATCTGCTCGTGCAGTTCTTGGTAACCCTTATTCTCCGCGCCACCAACAAATGCATCTTCATCTGGATCTTCGAAGTTGTCTTCCAAGATACTTTCGGCATCATCCTCGCTGATTAAGCCCGGCCATTCAGGCTTAACGACATTGCTACTACTATCACCGTCATCATCAAAGCCTAAATCATCATAATCAATTACCTTTGATCTGATCGCCTTGCCATCAACTTTCATCATGACATAAATCTTCATGTCATCCGTAGCAGGATATTCTTTAAATACTTTTTCACCGCTCTTATCTAGCGTACCAACTTTTTTCTCGTTAATATAAACATCCGCACCAGGAGAGCTTTTAACCGTAAAATTGACAGTCTTGATATTCATATTAATTGCACTATTTGAAAAAATATTGGCGCTTTTATCAGCAGTTAACTTATGACCTGCAGCAGTCGATTTAACTACAATATGGTATTTTCCAGGAAACAATGGTTGTACCTGCTTATAATAATTTTCGCCACTACCATTAACCCCACCAATTTTCTCATCATTAACATAAATTGTCGAATTGGCATGATTGGTCTTAATATGCGGCGTAAAAGTCTTAAATTTTAACGTATATTTAGGGAAAAGCAGTAAATACCGTCCTGACTGTACTAACGAAACGTCTTCATAAGTATCACCATATTTAAAAGCTTCTGCCATCTTATCGGCATCGCTACTATGATCAAAATAATAATTTTGCGTTGGCTTCAAAGCCGCATTAGTGACATGCACACTAGGATTATCCGAAGTAACATAATCTGCTAAATTTTCCCGCGGATTTTTTAAATACGCAGTAATCTGATCAACTTGATTTTTCCGTTGATAATGATTTGATCCCCAAGCATAAAAAGCAATGAAAGCAACAACTAAAACGCCCACAATGCTCAAGATTATCTTAGTTTTCTTTTTCATCGGCTGGCGCGGATTATTCACAGTCTGTACTTGGTTTTGCGAATTATTGTTAGCAGCTTGCCGGTGAGTCTGATCCGTTCGGTATTCTTGCCGGCTTTGCTTATTATTAGATAGCTTTGCACCACAGTTGGAACAAAACTCCTCGTTTTCGTTAACTCGTCGTCCACAATTTGGACAAAATTCATTTTTATTCATCTTTACACCATCTACATTGAACCATTAAAACCTGAAATAATTTGATTAAAAACTGACCGTAAAACGGAATTATAAATAAGCGAGTTCATTATCAAACTACAAACAAAAATAATGCCAAAAGCAAGCAAAGCGCCATATGCTTTGTCCCGTCGAGCACCATCATTTGCTAGTAAGGCAACTTCTTGACCAATAAAGAATAAAACAAATAATAGTAAAACTAAAAATAAAGTAAATCTGATACTGTTAAGTCCTAAAACCATTAATAAAAAGAAAATGACCGTCAAAATCAAATTTAGGTTACTAGCATGAATCCCGCGGTTGACAAAATCTAGTAGATGAACTTGCTCATCATAAATAAATTTATAGGCCGCAAAGTGACTAGCAATCACAATCACTTGGAAAATCAGGACGATTAAAAATACCCGAAAGACAATGCTGAAAGAAATATCAAAATTGCCCCAACCTCTGGTATCGACCCCGAAATGATTGACTAAGCCAATTGCACCGGTAATAACTGACTTGGCAAAGAAATATAATCCAGTAACAAATAAAACATCTTCAATTAAAATTGTTAACCAGCCGTACCAGCTTTGAGCAGTTAAATTACTGTCTGCGGGATGTTTCCATGATTCAACCAGCCATTCCCAATAATTTTGCAAATAACTACCAGAATTAACATGCTGTTGATTAACTTCAGCCACAACTGGTGCAGTTTTTTCAGTTGCAGTATTAGCCTGCTCTGGCTCTTTTTCTAACGTAATTGAACGTAAATCACTACCGCATTTAGTACAAAAATTAACCCCATTTTCCATTAGGGCACCACAATTAGGGCACTTTTTCATTACTTGCTCCTTACATTTATAACAACATTATATGTCTATTAACTACTTTCATCAGCTCCCAAAATCTGGAATAGCAGTACTGGATAGTAAAACACATTCTTCCCACTTTATCTTTTACCCAAATAACTAAACTATATATAAAAAAAGCTAAAAAAGCAGAACACTAATTCATTGTAAAATTATCTATTTTTACTGTCAAATTGTAGTTTTAGACTATAATGAACTGTTTCATAGTTGGTACTTTTTCAAACTGTAGTAAACTAGAGATTAAAAATGAACAAATGAGGTTTAAAAATGAAAATTGTGAATTTGGATAGTTATGCCTTAAACCCCGGTGACCTTGATTGGACACCCCTTAAGCAGTTGGGTGAATGTACCATTTATGATCGAACACCAGTCGATGATGATGCCGAGATTTTGCACAGAATCGGTGATGCTGAAATAGTGTTAACTAATAAAACATCATTAAATCGAAGTGTTATCACCAAAGCACCTAATCTTAAATACATTGGTGTAACCGCTACCGGGTACAATGTGATTGATACTGCAGCTGCACGGGCAGCTAACATCCCCGTCACTAACATCCCAACTTATGGCACGGACGCAGTAGCACAGTTCACTTTCGCCCTTTTACTTGAAATTACTAGCCAAGTTGGTTTGCACAATAAACTGGTTCACGAGGGCCGCTGGAGCAGCAATCCTGATTTTACTTTCTGGGCAAAACCATTAATCGAACTGCAAGGTAAAACAATGGGACTAATTGGCTTTGGTAGCATCGCACAAAAAGTCGCCGAAATTGCTCATGCCTTTTCAATGAAGGTCATTTTTTATAATCATCGGCCAAAAACAAATCTTCCAAACTACGTAAAACAAGTTAGTCTGGATAAATTATATCAACAAGCCGACATTATTAGTCTTCACGTGCCACAAGCACCTGAAACAACCGAAATGATTGACCGAGAAGCAATTACCAAGATGAAGGATGGCGTTCTATTACTTAATACAGCACGCGGGGGCTTAATTAACGAGCAAGATGTTGCCGACGCTTTGAATAATGGCAAAATTGGGGCAGCTGGTGTTGATGTTGCCACCAAGGAGCCAATTCCTACTAACAGTCCGTTATTAACGACAAAGAACTGCTACATCACACCCCATATTGCTTGGGCACCGCGCGAAACACGTGATCGGCTATTAGGAATCGCCATTGATAACCTGAAGGCCTTTTTAGCAGGCAAAGAGCTTAATGTAGTTAATTAAACTGGTAAAGTACTTAATTACTACTACATGAAAAAGGCATAGTCCTATTTTGGACTATGTCTTTTATCTTGATTTTTAACAGTTAAACTAAACGAGCTAATTTGTTTCATATCCATCTTCATATTAGCTGGTTTAATCAAAATATTATATGCACCATATGTAGGGCTACTTGGATTGACATCAATATTTGCCCCAATTTGATAACCCTTAAAGTCATCATAATGCTTCTTAGTTTCCGTTAACTGCAGTAGCCTGTTCACTATAATAAACTTTTTCTGGTAATTTCGGCAGTTCTGCCTTTGGTGGAATCAAATAAACCAGCGTTTTACCATAATTTGTTTTCACTGCGTTAGCAGCCATATTTTTATCTTTGTTAGTTTTCAGTAACACGTAGACGCCGATTTTATAACTAGCAAAATCAGTGAACTGCTTGTTTTGTTTGGTAAGCTCTTTTAATACATATTAGCCAAATGAATTATCGAATTTAAATAGTATTATTATCCTTTTTGCGCGACACAACAAATTTATCAATTAAGAAATAAAGTCCGACCAACAATCCGGCCTGAATAATACCAACAATATAAAATATCAAGCTAAGAGCTGGTACCTTAATAAAGTAGAGTACAATTAACGGACCAGCAATAATCACTAAAGCAGCGGGCAATAAATATTTATTAACTAGTTTCAAATAATCTTTTTCTTGACACTCAATTAAGGCTAACAACGAAAGCAAAATTAAACTGATCCATAACATTTTTCGGCCTTTCTGGCTTTTAACCGTAACATTTAATAAAACAAACAGCCATTTTAGAAATAAACTGGTTGTTAAAAACAAAGTGACCCTAAAAATCTTTACTAATAGCTTTCTGTATTTTTGTAATCGGTTTCATTATAGCATATTTTCTATACAATTTTAATTGAAACAACAAAAATAGTTAAATAAAAAATATCTTTATAATACATTTTCACTTTTATAACCTATTATCAAAAATGATGTAAATACCTAAACTAGGACAAATTAAATGCTTTTATTTTGACTAAATTATCTAAAATCAATATCTTTAATCTTTGGCGAATGACCTGGCTCTGACTATAGATTGGCCTTAAGTTATGGTATTAATAATCTGCTTAATCTCAATAACGCAGCAGCTTAGTTTTTTGAATCTTTCTCATACTGAATATTCGCCTGTATTTTTAAAAATAAGCCTTTATTTTAATATTAGTTCAGCATGAATCTGTTTATTAGGTAGTTCTTAATCTAGATTTAAAAATAGTTACGTATGAATGATTTGGATTCACAGTTACCAGCAAAAATGAATATTATATTCCTTTATCTACTAGGAAAAACAAACAACTACTTGGCCAAAAGAAAACAATGAACATCATAAGATCATAATAAGCGCTTACATTAAAAAACATAAGGCTGAATCTCAAAGAACTTCGTTATGGCTATCACCGGATTATTCTGAGTGCAATTGTATTTAGACGAGCACAAATTGAAGCTTAATACCTTACAATCTTTGTCTTAGTTAACTACAAGCCTAACGCAAGTATCTGACTTTAAATAGCCTTATCTTTTCGTACATATCAGAGCTGGCAGTACCAGCATCCTAATCCTAAATTCTATTCTAGGCTAAACGTTTGCCTAAATTAACAACGACAGCAACTCCGGCTGTTACAGACACAGCTTTTGAAAATGAAGAAGCAGTTTACTATGCTAATCTCCTAAAAAACTTGATGCACAAAGAAAGTCAGTAAGCATCAAAATGTCTGCTTCAGCAAGCCATTTACCTCACTAAAATAGAAGTTTTGGCAATTCAAACGCCCATAATGCCTTTGTCAGCGTTAACTCGCGTTACTATAAATCCGCTAAACCGGTTTTGTCTATCATATCGGTATAAAAGGGGGAGGCATTTTTTTAACAAGTCACTGTATCACGGTATCAGCCAGCTTGAAGCAGTCAGCCACATACAACAACTCTACCGTATGCCGATTATTACGACAGAAGAAAACAATCTTCTCGAGCACAATGTTTTAAGAAGATCACAATCTCAGCTACCCATGAATGCTTAAGATTGCTTACCACCTAAACAGGTTTGACCAAGCTTATAATTACAATACGATTAGTTAACAATTGTACTTTACCCTTACTAATTTGCTCAAGTTCTTTAAATAACAGCATAGCAATAAAATTAGACTCTACTTGTGTTGCACTAAAGGAGCTAGTTAAGAAAAAGGAAAGTAAAACAATGGATAATCAACACTGATTTGAGCAAAATTGTAAGATTAATCAGTGATATTACTTGATCTTATATAAAAAGAGGACTAGCACCGATTAAATATCGGAAGTTAGTCCTTAACTAAACTCCTTAAACTGTCCTAATGATAACATCAGCGTATAAGCTCACACTTTTTATTGAACTAAGAAAACAGTTTTTTCCAGACTGTTAATATACCACCTTATGCATTTTACGTTGTTACATGACATTGTCAGTTTACAATAAACAAACTTTATAAACTTAATAATGCCAGTGATATGTACCCGAATTTATGAAAATTCCTGAATTTTTGGCTTGGGCTTCAGGATAGTCTTTTAAGAACTGAGAAGAATTAGGTGGATAGACTGTTGCGGTACATCCTTCAGGAATAGTAAATTCGTATTTGCCATCCTTAAGCTTGATCAAAAATAATCCATTCTCACTTAAAAACTTCATTTTAAAATCATTAACCAGATTTTTAAATTTTGGTGCAATCTTAACTTCTTTAAAACCTGGCTTGACCACATTTAAGCCGACAACCTGTCTGATAAACCAATCAAGTATACAGCCCATTGCATAATGGTTAAATGAAAATGTACCCACTTTATTATCAGGCTGAATTCCGGCCCAGGATTCCCAAATAGTTGTTGCTCCATGATCAACTTCGTATAGCCACGAAGGACACTTATCCTGCAAAAACAGTTTCTTAGCTAAATCGACTTGTTCATTATCAACTAATACATCTAACAAATAGGGTACAGATAAAAATCCAGTATCAAGGCAATCGTTGTTATTATGAATTAGTTGTACTAACCTTTTTAACAATTGTTTTTTCACTTTGTTGTCAGCAACCATCTCAAATGCTAATGCAAGAACATAACATCCCTGATAATCAGAGGTTAATTTGCCTTCTTTGACAAATTTTTCTGCAAAAGCTTTCTTAACTTTATTAGCATACTCAATGTAGTCGTTACCTTCTTCACCCAAAACACTGCTTATTTTAGCAAGAAGTTCAGAAGTGTGTGCTAGAAATGTAGTAGCAACCAAATCTTTGGTTACTTCGGCTGACTTCATTGGATTTGGATTCCTTATCATCATACTGGGAAACATCCAATCACCATAATGAAAGGTCGTATCCCAAATAAAACGGTCATTGCCCTTTTTATCTGCAGCAGCACTTCTTACGCTATAATTGTGCCACCTTTTCATCGCCTGATAGTTTTCTTTCAGAACTTCCTTATGTCCATATCTTTGATACAAAGTCCACGGTACCATTACGATTGCATCGCCCCAACCCGCTGAACTCAAGGTACCCTTAAAATCTAGCGTACTTTGGTAAAAATCTTCAGGGGCAGGAGAATAATCAATAATTTCTCCATCCTTTTGCTGATCAATCCGCACATTCTTTAACCAGCGACGAATCAAACTTTCTGTATCGTAATAAAAAGTAGAGGCAGGAGCAAAGATTTGCATGTCACCAGTCCAACCGACCCGTTCACGTTGTGGGCAGTCAGTTGGAATTGACAACATGTTACCCCGTTCACTCCATTTAATATTTTGAAGTAAACGATTAATTCGTTTATTTGATGTGCTGACTTCACCCGTTCTTTTCATATCACTAAAAATAATAATTGCTGCCAGTTCCTTAATATCTACTTGGTTAAGATTAGTAATTCTTATATATCTAAAACCGTGAAAAGTAAAGTCAGGCTCAAAAGTTGCCAAGTCGCCACTACCAATTATATGGTCTTCTTGATCTTTATTACGACCAATTATATTCTTAAAGAAATGTCCGTTTTGGTCCAAAGCTTCAGAGTGCTCTATTTTAATATCAGCACCTTTTTTAAAATTAGCTGTCAGTCGAATTCTCCCAGCAATAACCTGGCCAAAATCAGCAATCAGCTTATTGCCTTCCTGCCAAATTTTTTTAACCGTTAATGTTTGCATTTTTTTCACTTGGGGACCATATTGTGAAGACAAGCGATGATAATCTGCATCGATTACTCTGGCTTTTTCAGGAAAAGGATCCACATCAGTTAGCTTATTCTTAATGCGAAGATCTTGCTTTTCACCAATGACAATGTCTGAATATTTCCATTTACCCGTGCCCACCGAGAAGGTTTCATCCGTACCAATTTTCACCTTACTATTATCAGTATATTCAATAGTTAAATCAGCAAGTAATGCTAACTGATTTCCATACTGACAACTTGCTCCTGAAACTGCAACTCGACCGGCATACCAGCCATCAGCAACGACTGCAGTGAATACGTTGTGACCTTTAACTAACAACTCTTTTACACTATATGTTTGATATTGTAAGTACTCCTGGTACTGTGTATAATCAGGAGTAAAAATGGCATCGCCAATTTTTTTACCGTTTAAATATGCCTGATACAAACCCTGTGCTGTAATTTCTAATTTTGCAGATTTGACTGGCTTATTTAAATCAAAAGTCTTTTTAAAAACTATCGGAGCATGCAGTCTTTCTTCAACGGGTTTAGGAATAGGTGCTTTTTTACCGCTAAACATATCTGCCAGTGAAAATTTTGGCTCTTCACTGACCTTAGCAAAACCTGAGCTTATCCATTTCCCTATCCATTCACTTTCACTATTCTTGTTCATTTTTCTCCTATCCTTCTTTTACGGAATTTGACATAATCCTTTTGCCTAGATTTGCCAAAATACAAATTAAGCCAATTACAAAGCAGCAAATGCAACCAAATGTAAAGGAACCTTCACCTGCTTTAATATGTAGTAAATTTAATAAAACTGGACTGATAAAGCCACCGATTGAATTCATAAACTGAAAGACCATCATTGAGACAGCAAGTTCATATTTGTGTGAAACAACTGACATATAAAAGGGTATTGTCGACATGATCATTGACATCGCAAAACCGGATAAGATGCCGCCAATACAAATTAAAACTAGGCTATTTGCAGTTCTACCCAATAGGAAAGTAATTCCTAAAGTAATAAAGCCGCTAGCAATTATTTTATCCTTAAATATCTTGTTTAAATATTTTAAACTAAAGCCGGCAATAAAGCCGCCAGCTGTACCAACGGCATTAACAATACCAGTTATACTTGTACTTCCTAACTGTTTTTGATCAATAACGATTGACAGGTTAGTTGGATAAATTGTATAAAGAATACCCATTAAAAGGGTTACTAAACCTATTAGCCAAATATACCCATTTAAATTGCCTAAAATTCCAAAGACATTGCTATTGACGCTTTTTTCATTATAGTCTACTTTATCAGTAGGCAAAACGAACAATACTAAAAGAAAAACGAAGATGCCTAGCAGAAAGACCCAATAAGAGTTGACCCAACTTTTAGCTCCCAAAAGTCCGCCACCAAACATCATTAAAATAGATCCTAAACTATTCATAGCAGTATTTTTACCCATCATTTCATTTCTTTCTTCTCCTTCAAAGAAGATCGAAATGAGCATAGGAATTAAGGTGTTAACAAAGCCCAAGCCGAAGCCCAGGATAAAAGCACAGCCTATTAAAACGTCGACACTACCATGAATTACTAAGGGCAGCAGCCCACCAACTGTAGTAATTAATAATCCAATTAACGATAAAGATTTTTTGGAATACTTAACACCTAGAATACCAACTACTATTGTGGCAATTAAGGTTCCTAAAGATGGCACTGTTCCTATCATTTGAATTTTTGCTACGGGAACATTCGGAAAAGATTTTGTCATCGCTCCAAATGCATTGGTAATTACTAAAAAGCTCATTGTTAGTAAGCTCATACTTAAAATGCTTATTTTTAGTTTTGGTTTATTCATAACAAATACCTCTTATCATATAAACGCATTCACTAATAGGCCTATTTATTTTGCAAAATCATATTATCAGTTTGTTGTAAGCGTTAACAATATGGTGATATGATAAGAATGTGTGTTTTTATGACATTTGAGGTGTATCATAAATGAAATTAATTGATTCAAAAAAACTACCTAAGATTACAGAAAATAAGTTTTTTCAAATTCCTAATTTAGTCTGTTCGAACAACATTCCTAATTCAGAAAAAATTTTTGTCGTAAGCCATGATTTAAATATTCCGGTACCATTTCATAGACATGACTTTTATGAATTTGTTTTTATTTCTAATGGCATTGCTATCAGCAATATCAATGATCAAGATGTTTATTTGCTTCCTAACTCATTGTTACTTATGAATTTACATAGTTCCCATTCACTCAAAGTAAAAGATCCTAAAGCGATGGTCATTAACATCTGCATTAAACCTGAAATTTTTGCATCGGGTGTTTTTGCTGATTTTCTAGGGCAGAGCAATTATTTATGCGACTTCATTAATAACAAAGGAAATAACAGCTATCTTTACTTTTCTCCTACTCACTTGTCTAGGTATTTGCCAATTATTAACGGAATGTTATCTGAATACGTAAACAATAATTATCACTATAATTATGCAATGCTTGGTTTGTTATTAATCTTCTTTGATCAGTTAAGTCATGAAAATTATTATTCCTACATTGGAATTGATAATCTGTGCTTAAAAGTAATGTCGGCCATCAAAAAAAATGTACAAATTATCACCGTACAGAAATTAGCCAAGCACTTTAATTACAGTCCGGCTTATCTGTCACGTTACATTAAGCAACATACTTCACTGACCATTAAGGAAATAATCATGCAAGAGAAAATGAAACAAGCTAAAAAGTATTTAGCTGAAACTAACTACTCCATTGAGGAAATCTCTAGATTGGTTGGTTATAAAAGTATTAGTTACTTTTATAAAACCTTTAAATTGCAAAATAACGTAACTCCCGACCAATTTCGAAAAACTCTTAACTAAAATACTGCTTATCTTAATTTGGTCCGTACCGTGTCAAGTAGACAGTCGAAATCTATAAAATGAATTGATTAACCAACTTGTTTATTCAAGTTAGTTTTTTCCCTTACTTGGATTTTGTCAAACCATTTTGCATAACGTTTATTCGGCACAATTTTATAAGCAATTATACGTTTGAGATCTGTTTTTGCTTCCGCTCTTACTTGTCCAGTTGTCTTACCATTAAATCTTTCCTGAGGATCATGATTGATGTATTAATCTATGATTTTGGCGAATGCTTCTTTCATTTCATTATAAATCTTGGCTTCTGGATACAATACATCAAGCATCTTTTTTATTAGTCCTTGCCAGCCTTGACCATTTAAGTACACTTTAATGCATTTAAGCTTAAATTCTTTAGTGTAACTCTAATTATGTCTATGTATCTCTAAGGCATCTGGTCCCTTTACCTTGAAGGAATCTACTCATTGATTGATAGTTTTTCTGGACATAAAAAATGATCCTACTTTCATAGGTAGCACTTTTAGATATTTGTGTTGTCTACTTAAGTAGGATCATATCAATTAAAGATAAGCAGTATTTCTTAATATTTTACTGAAAACAAGGCATAGGCATTTTTAAACACTTAATATGCCGTATAAAATAGCCAGCTGGCTAAAATAATAGAAAACCCCAAGGTAATCCAAGATACAATTTTCAACGATAAAAATCTAATACTGTATTGCCCGATGTAGCCACCGATAAATAACCCAATAGCCATCAAAATGACCATCGGCCAATTAACTTGTGCCCCAAGTATAAAGACAATTAGTGCAACTAAATTACCTATAATATCCTTCATTGCATTAATTGTATAAAAATCATCATCTGATAAATAATTGATGCAAAGTAAATGAAGAACACCAGCTGCTGCGCCAAAATAACCCGAATACGCCCCTCTAAAAACAAACCAATATAGGCAAGAATTATCTTTTCTTTTTTCTTTGATTGGTTATCACTATTTTTTCTACAATTGGCGACCATTAATCCGATTGAAGAAAACAGCACTAAGGAGGGCACAACTTTTTCAAATACTTACCCGGAAAGGCTATTAATAATCATCCTCCGGCACCGGCACTCGTAAGCAAAAATAAACAGTAAAAGCTAAATTTCTTCCAATGTCCCTTCAACTTTTTTACTGAAGCTAAAAGCACACTGTTCTCAGTAAAAATCAATGACGCTGTATTCGTAATATTCGCCATACTGGCTACAGCCGAAACAACGCCAGATATAATTCCCACTAAAATCAAAAAGATAATCAATACGGGCATACTCATTTTTTCCCTTAATCAAAGGAGACCGAAGCGTTTGCCTCGGCCTCCTTTTCTAGAATTAAATTTTCGTATTACTTAATTAGGTAGATATTATGCAAAATTAGTTAATCTAAAAATCCTTTTCTCGGGGATACATGGAAATATTCGGCAATTTCTACTAATTGTTTATCAGTAATCTCATCTAGTCTATTTCCTCCTTGTGCTTGAATAGCTGTAAAAATGGTAGCTGCTTTTTCAACCGTTTCAATTAAGCCGAAACACTCATCTGGGGTATCACCTACGGCAAACATCCCATGATGGGGCCACATAACAACTCTAAAACCATTAGCAACTTTTTCAGCAGTGTGCTTGCCAATCACATTTGTACCCGGAGTTTCATAAGGGATAATGCCGATACCTTCCGGCAAAACAGGCATTGATTCAGCCTGCATTTTCCAAATAGTCTTACTGAAGTATTTTTCATTAAGTGGCTGTGTGAATGACATGGCAATTAAGTTAGTAACGTGACAGTGCATTACAACTCTTTGCTTTGAATCAAGCTTTAACCGTGCAATATGGTTCATTAAATGCGTAGGGAATTCACTTGTTGGCAAAGCTCCATCTGTATAACCCCAAACAATTTCACCTTTTTTGCCATCATTACTAATGCGAACTAATCCTAAATCTTGTTCAGTATTTTGAAATACGTTTCTAAAATAACGTCCTGCGCCAGTAACCAAAAAGTATTGCCCAGCTAGTGCGCTGGCATCAAAGCCAAGATCAAATACTCTTTTAACTTCTTTAAGATCAGCGTAATCCTCCATTTCCTCAGGCGTAATACGAATACTCATATTACCTCCGTTACGCTCATCCCAGCCATTATCATAGCTTTGGCGAGTAATATTACACATATCTCTAACAAAAGTTGAATCAATAAATTTAGCCATTATTTAGTCTCCAGTAGAATACTTTCTTAATTAATTTCTCTTAAATTGAACGTTCTTTTCATAATCCTTAAGATCTTTGTACCAGTCCATTCCAATCGGAACATCATTTCTTAAACAAAATTCATCCCATATTGCGCCAAATGGGAATGACTTTAATTCCTCTGTTTCAGCCAAACGAAGAGTAAAGTCGTAATGATCTTCAGCATCTTTTAATTCGTCAATTGGAGCAAGCAAGCCAAGCAACAAAGCTTTTTGAGTTGCGCGGGTACCAATTACCCACGCAGCAACGCGATTTATTGATGCATCGAAGAAGTCCAGGCCAATTATAGTCTTTGATAACAAGTTATCTCTTATCAGAGCACTCATCATCCTAATCGTCCTGTCAGCTAGCGTAGGTACGTGATCACTATCCCAGTGAACCGGACGAGTAATGTGTAAGAACATGCCTTTGCCGAATGCTAAGAATGCTGATAAGTAATCTGAAGGGTCTTCAGATTCATGGAAATGACCAATGTCCATACACCAATCCTTGTTTCTAGTTAAAGCATAGTTGTTGTAGAAGTAGTGTGAACCAACAGTGTAGCTCTCAACACCTGTACCGAACAGCTTACCCTCGTATGACTCTATTGTGTTCTTTTCGTCATATTCTTCTTCATTAATTTGATCTAATGAGTCAATTAAGCGCTCACGCGGAGCTAATCTGCTGATAGGATCATCTTTCATCCCATCCATAATCCAGAAGTTATTGATTGATTGTGAATTCTGTTCTTGACCAAAATAATTTGATATGGCGCGCGAGTTTTTGCCAACTTGAATCCAGTAGTCACGCACACTCTTTTCAGGACTAGCCAAGGTCATATTTTCTTTAACTTTGGGACTTGAGAAGAAGGTTGGGTTAAAGTCAAGGTAAATATCATTTTCTCTTGCCCAATCAACCCAAAACTTGAAGTCTTCTGGACCAACTTCTGAAACATCCTTCTTCTCACCGTTTGTTACTGCATAAATTTGATGCAATTGCAGTCTTTGTTTAGCGGGAATTAACTTAAATGCTTCATTTAAATCTTTGATTAATTCTTCAGGGGTTCTTGCAATACCTGGGTAATTGCCTGAGACACCAATTCCGCCTGATAATGCAGCATCAGGTGTTAAAAAGCCATGAATATCATCACCCTGCCAACAAGGAAGGGAAACTCTAATATTTTGCAGCTTATTTAAAACCGCTTCTGTATCAACGCCAACTTCTGCGTAACGTTCTTTAGCAACTTGATATGCTGCCTCTACTTCTTTTTGACTAACCATTATTTTTCTCCTTTAATTAATCCATATAGAAAACTTCATGCAAATCAAAAGTAACAGGACTTTTACTAAGATTCAGATCCATAAAATAAGTTATATGAAGTACTGCTCTTTTCATTCTTTAGTTTTAAAATTGCTTTATATTTTTCAATTTCATCTTCTATAATAAGCAAGTAAGATTATTGCTTTTTTTGCCGAAATAAATTAGGAATACCTACCATCTTCAAAACTTTCTTTGCAATAGCTTATTTTGCAGACTTCAATGATGCCTTTCATATTCATCAAAATAATTTGGATTCACATGTATCACTTGGCCTAATCTTACCGTCACAACACATCACCTCTTTTAGCTGTATGCAAAAAGTTAACATAGTCGGCAAGTATCCCCTCGTATTTGCCCTTTTCTGGTTCATATTTTTTAATATCAAATGAATCACTAATAATTCTCCGAGCTAAGTAAACATTTAAAATATCATTTCTCGTAATCATTTGCACAACTAGGTTGCCAATCGCCGTAGCTTCGCTTGGACCGGCGTATACAGCAATTCCCGAAATTGTGCTTGTTAATTGATTAAGCAAAGCAACATTTGATCCGCCACCAACTATGTTTAAAGTATCAATCTTGTAGCCAAGAATCTGATTCAGCTTTTCAATTTCACGAGCATAAAACAATGCTAAATTAGCATAAATCGCCATGACAACTTCGCCTGGTGCTTGAGGAACCTTTTGACCAGTTTCGCAACAATACGCTTGAATTTCCTTGATCATATTCTTAGGATTTACAAACCGTTCATCATTAATATTAATAAACTGTTCAAAGGGTTTAACCTCACTGGCCATTTCAGCTAATTCATTGAATGAATACGTATCATTAAGTTCTCGCTTTACGCATTGGATCATCCAAAGCCCCATAATGTTTTTCAAAAATCGATAAGTACCATAAGCCCCCCATTCATTGGTGTAATTTTCTTTGAAGGCTTCTGAACCATTCTCAGGAACATTAAGTTCCGTTCCCAATAATGACCAAGTTCCGGATGAAAGATATGCCCAATGGTGTCCCATTCCTGGAGCACCAACAACAGCTGAAGCTGTATCATGAGTAGCAACAGTAATTACATCTGTATTGGGCAAATCATAATCCGGAAATTTACTCTTATCAAGTTTTTCTAAAGGAGTTCCAGCATCAACCAACTTGGGAAATTGTTCCTGTTTAACATTCACTTCTTTGAGTAAGTGCTTGTCGAACAATCCTTCTCTTAAGCTAAGCATTTGTGTGGTTGAAGCATTTGTAATTTCTAAAACTGCTTTACCTGTTAATACATAACCGATATAATCAGGTATCATCATAATCTTTTCAGTTTTAGCCAGAAGCTCTTTATTTTCCTCAAACAGCTGATAAAGCGTATTGAAACTTAAAAACTGAATTCCGGTTTTTTCATAAATCTGTTCTTTGGATACTTTTGCAGTGAGGTCCCTAATCGCATTGGTAGTTCTTGAATCGCGGTAACTTATTGGATCTTCGAGTTTTTGCCCGTCTTTTCCGACAAGGACATAATCAACTGCCCAAGTATCAATTCCTAAAGAAATATTGTCATACCCAGCTTTTTTGATTTTTTGCAATCCTACTAAAATTTCTTTAATAATATAGTCAATATCCCATCGCTCATGTTTCTTTTTCAAAGTGAACCCATTTTTAAAGCGATGCATCTCTTTGAGTGACATTTTGCCATCTTTGAGTTGACTCAGCATGAGTCGACCACTTGAGGCACCTATGTCAACCGCTACGTAAGTCTTCTTCAATCATATTCACCACGCTTTCAAATCTTACAGTTATATTTATACTTTAATTTGATAGCGTTTACAATGACATTTAAGGAGACATATTGTATCATATTGACAGGTAAATATATTTAGGATATTTAATTAAAAGTGCCTAAGATGCCTTATATAATTCAGCTTTAAATTATTAATTTCTATAGCTTGAAACTTTCGTCTAATAACAATTTGCTAGATAAGTAATAGTAAGGTAGTATCAGTATGAATAAAGAATTATTAAATCAGCTAAAAGAACTAAATTCTGTCGAAAAGATACAATACAATAAACAACTTTTTATAAATGATTTTCACGAAAAAACTTTATTACGAACACCTGATGAGAAATATGTACCAATATTCACAGAAGAATTTTTTAGAGGAAAAAGTATCTATGTTAGCAAACATAATAGATTTGCCGCTTATCCTAAGCATACACATACTTTTTTGGAAATGAATTATATGCTTTCTGGTGCAGCCAAAGAAAATGTCAATGGTCACACAATTTATTTAAAAAATGGCGATATCTTATTACTTGGAGTTGGTACTACCCACTCTATTGCAGCTCTTGGTGAGAATGATATTTTAATAAATATTATTTTTAGAAATAATATTAGCTTTTCTTTAGAAAATTTAAGGTCTATTGGAAAAGCCACGAATGTCCTTTCAGGCTTTATTTTAGCTAATAATTCAGAAGATTTTATGATTTACAGAAAGAAGCATACGGAATCAGCCATTCGATATATTGCCAATTTAATAATTGAAGAATACTACTTCAATCACGAGTTTTCCGACAAGTTAATCGACAGTTACTTAAGATCTTTATTAATTTTATTATCACGAAACACAGATATTCACTCTAACAATGTTTTAAAAGAAAATACACCCGATATTATTCTTTATGTTTTGAAAGAAATTTCTCTAAATAGTGCCAATATTTCGTTATCGTCTATCGCTAAAGAAACTAATTACAGTCGTTCATATTTAGGAAGTTTATTTAAAAAAACAGTCGGAAAGTCATTCTCGGACGCCTTAACTGAACAGCGATTATTGGATGCGTATAACCTACTAAATTCAACCAAATTATCAATTTCTGAAATTATCCAAAAAGTTGGGATTTCTAATAAAACATTTTTCTATAAGAAGTTTAAAAGCAAGTTCAATGCGCTACCTAGTGAAATTCGATAAATTTTAAGTAAAAAATATTTCTCTTTTTTATCAGGCTACGACCTAATCTTCTTACTAAGTAAATGTTTATAATGTGTACTATTAAATTTGTATGGTTTAACTTACTTAATTGTTTAAGCACTTTTATTTTTTCTTGACCTTGACGTAACGTCAAAGATTATACTTTGTTTTGCAAGTGAGGGATTTAATCATGTCATATTCAATAAACGACTTAGCCAAGTTAGCAGGTATTTCTACCAGAACATTACGTTA
Source organism: Lactobacillus sp. B4005 (assembly GCF_026536045.1). Taxonomy (NCBI): domain Bacteria; kingdom Bacillati; phylum Bacillota; class Bacilli; order Lactobacillales; family Lactobacillaceae; genus Lactobacillus; species Lactobacillus sp. B4005. Next base: position 10,669 of record NZ_JAFNOZ010000008.1, on the reverse strand, counting down.
CTATGATAAGTGTGGTCTTTTAAAAGCGCGAAGAGATCCAGAAAACAATTATCGTTATTATGAAGAAACCGAAGTTGATCAACTACAAAAGATAATGTTCTTAAAATTGTTTGATTTACCGTTAGCACAAATTAAACAAGTAATGGTAAGCTCACAAAAACAGCAACTCGTGACTCTGCAAAGTCAGCGGCAAAAGCTTGTTAATGAACAAAAGCGGTTGAACGATCTGATTATTTCCTTAGACAAAACACTTGCAGTAATGAAAGGAAAAACTCAAATGAACGATGTAGAAAAATTCACAGCGCTTAAGGCCCAAGCAATTGTTGACAATGAAAAGAAGTACGGCAAAGAAATTCGCTCTAATTATGGTGATGAAACAATCGATGCTAGTAAAGAAAAATTCTGTTCATTTTCAGAAAAAGATTTCAATCATGTAGAAGATATTAAGAAGCAAATACTAATAGAGTTAAAGCCTTTAGTTGGGAACCTGGATGTTACGAAAGCAGCTGCTCAACATCTTTTTAATCTTCATCAAAAATATTTGTTAGCCATGTGGCCAACCGGACAATACTCATCTAAAGCCCATAAGGAGCTGGCAAATATGTATGTAGGGGATGCGCGATTCAAGCGATATTACGAAGAAGGCACTGGTAAAAAAGGCGCCGCCAAAACTTTAAAAGCAATCATTGACTATTACGCTTAATTTTTTACCACTCAGTCAATGTTATTGAGAAAAAAGTAAAAAGACTAAACTATTAAGAAGTTATCTGACAAACAGCGATTAAAGCTGTGTGTTTTTGTACTAAGTTTGCTCTTAAAACAAAAAGCCCATAATTAGAAGTCCTAATTATGGGGTTTATTATCTACAAATTATTTAATACAAATACCACAAACCAGCGATTGATCCGATATCAAAATCCGACTGTTTTAGTCCCGTTATTTCACAAAACTTATTCGCTAATTCGGGCTGGGCCTTTGGTGACCAGACACGCAAATTGGTGCAATCTCCAGGTACGATCCAATATCCCAACTTTTTTAATTCAGGATATTTACTTACATCCAGTGTTAAACCGTTTTTCAACGAAATCAAGTATGTTGAATTAGCAAAATGACCCCTCTTATCAAACAGTGCCGGTAATTTTTGCTCTACTGTAACTGGTTTAATTGACCATTTCATCATTCAAGCCCCCTATCTAGCTTGTTAACTCTAACGAAATAACTTTTATGTAGTTACAGTAACACTTTCCCTGATTTGTGTAAACACTTACATTATATTCTAAACTTCTTTGTCGCTCTTCAACTTTGCTAATAAAGTATAGTTAAGTGCACATTCCTGCACACGTAAAAGTGACTAATAACCTTGATATACCAGCTTTTATTCTATCCAAAAGTTTTTTCATGGAACACGCTATTTTGCGTGTTCCGTTTGTGTTCTTTACTTTCTTTTAAAAGCGAAGACTATCAGGCACTTGGTATTTTAATTTTCTTAAACTCAGATTTTTTTAATTTATATTAGTTGTGATTTGGCTATCTATTCCCGATTTTCTCTAACGTATCTACATTCACCAAACTAAATTTTGTTTAACATTTTTATGTAATTATCTTTAATAGTCTCAAAGCGGTATAAATGGTTGTACAATTATCATTTTAAAATAAACAGCTCAAACTCTTAATATTTACCCATTTGCTTAATTATCAAAAAAGCGATTAGACTTTAATCTAATCGCTAATATTATGGTCAATAATTAAGCAAATAATTATATCTAGACCATTAGGTCGGTTACCCACACCTGCATACTTTGTATAGGCTTGCAGAAATATTAAAAACTACAATTTGCGTAGATACACTCCTAAAAGTAATTAGAACGCCTTTTACGACCGTAAACCTTAACAACGGTCGGCAAACTATGTTAACCGCTTACAATTAATATTGTAACACCTTTTATAAAAAATTCAATATTCAGACACAATATTATAAGCAATATTTGTAGGCATTTAATCCGTATCTTGTTCATTTTCACTCAAATATTTAGTTCTTATAATCGTTACGGATGTTGTTCTTTTTTAGTAAAATTTCAACATACTAGTCACAATATGAATTATACTATTCAAAAATTTACCAACGACCCCTATAATAATACCCATCTTTGTAATTCTTCTTAATGCTGATTGCCAGAATCGAACTGGCGACCTTTTCTTTACGAGGGAAACGCTCTACCAACTGAGCTAAATCAGCAATTTTTGCAACATTCAAATTATACCAAAACTAAAAAAAACGTGCAATTAAATGTCAGACTTTCTTTAATATTGCTAGACAAAAACCTATTGCTGTATACAAGCAATAGGTTTAATTGCCTACTTCCAATCTAGGCATAAGCCTTGTTGATGAAGCAGTTCTGGCAGTTGGTCCCGGTCAGTCGTTTTATTATCTAACTTTGCACCAGTGATTTGCTTGGTAAACGAATCAATTCGCTTGTTGGAATCACGCAAATCATAATAAGTGGTGACAATTTGGTCATAGTCGCGCAATTTGTCCACTTTAAAGTCCCGAGGATATTCGTTCTCAAAAGTAGTAAATTCTAGAGGCAAACGCGGTTTTAACTGCGGTTCTTGATCTGGAATACCGACCTGCATCCCTAAGACTGGAAAAGTTAACGGTGGCAAGTCAAGTTCAGCAAGCATTTCAAGAGGATGATCATTAATTGTCCCCAGCGGAACATAACCCAATTCCATGCTTTCAACCGCATTAGCAACATTTTGCCAAGCCAGCAGCGTATCTTCCATTGCCTGGAAAAAAATATCCGTCGTATGAACGCGGCCATCGTCCTTATTCAGCTGTTGACGAATTTGCTGGTTTCGGTAAAGGTCAACAATAAAAATAAACAAATCACCTTCAGCACCAACATATTTTTGACCACAAAGTTCCCTAATCTTTTCCCGCTTAGCTTGATCAGTAATATGCAGTAAACTAGCGTTTTGCATAAACATACTAGTTGCCGTGTGTTGAAAAACTGTGTACAAAGTTGTTAATTGCTCAGAATCTAAACTTTCATCCTTAAATTTTCGGATCGAGCGATGATTAATTTGCTTATTAATTGTTGAATTATGAATCATTTGCCTGCTTCTTTCTATTCATCTTACTAAAAGTGAGTCTATTGCAAATTTTTTTTGCTGTCAATTAACTCATTTAGATAAAAACTGAAATTCGCTCCTATTCTATGCTAAAATCAAGTTAACTACATATATTCAATGGAGGTAATTATGCGCATATTAGTTATTGGTGGTGCTGGCTATATTGGCTCTGTGGCAGTCAGTGAATTGGTTAAGCAAGGCTATGAAGTAGTCGTTCTTGATGCTTTATATACCGGACACAGAAAAGCAGTTAACCCTCAAGCCAAATTTTATCAAGGCGATATTGAAGATAAGTTCTTAGTTAGCCAAATTTTACGTAATGAAAAAATTGACGCAGTAATGCACTTTGCCGCTTACTCTTTAGTCCCTGAATCAGTGAAAAAGCCCCTCAAATACTATGATAATAATGTTGCGGGAATGATTGCCCTGCTTGAGGCAATGAAAGATGCCGAGGTTAAGTATCTAATTTTCTCTTCAAGTGCAGCCACTTATGGTATTCCGGAAAAGTTGCCGATCACTGAAGAATCACCCCTTAACCCAATCAATCCATATGGCGACACTAAAGTAATGATGGAAAAAATCATTCATTGGGCTGATCAGGCTAATGGCATCAAATCAATTGCTTTACGTTACTTTAATGTTGCTGGTGCTGGTAATAACGGCGAAATTGGCGAGGATCATCACCCTGAAACCCATCTGGTACCTAATATTCTGCGCAGCGCCATTTCTGGTGACGGGAAGTTCACTATCTTTGGCAATGACTATAATACTAAAGATGGCACTAATATCCGTGATTACGTTGAGGTTAATGACCTAATCGATGCGCATATCTTGGCCTTAAAGTACTTAATTAAAAACAAGCAATCTGATGTATTTAATATCGGAACCGCTCACGGGTACTCCAATTTAGAGATTTTACAAGCTGCACGCCAAGTTACTGGTATCGATATTCCTTACACAATGGGACCAAGGCGTTCCGGCGATCCTGATAGCCTAGTCGCTGACTCAACTAAGGCAAGAACCGTTTTACACTGGCAGCCTAAGCATGAAACAGCTGAAGATACGATTGCAAGCGCATGGCAATGGCACCAAAAGCATCCAAACGGTTATGAAGATAAATAAAAAAATTCACTGATCAACTAAATTTAGTTTGGTCGTGAATTTTTTATTTACCATCTTATTGTTTAATCATAGTGTATAAATCCATATCGCAAAACTTACCGTGATACTTAACTTCATCCTTTAAAAGTGCAACATGCGTAAAATTTAGTCTTTCAGCAATTGCTCTACTGGCAAGGTTGTTGTGGTCCGCTAGAAGCTTGACTTGATGTAATCCGAGTTCGTTAAAAGAAAAAGCAACTAGTCGCTTAACTGCTTCAGTCATGATACCCTTTTTTTGATAAGCTTGAGACAACCAGTAACCGATTTCGGCACTTTCATTCTTCCATTTAATAGTATGTAAATCGACCATCCCGGCTGGCTGTTCATTGACCAAGATGACTAGTGGCAACTTACGGTATTGCGCGAAATCATTACGCATGCCTTTAATAAAATCGACCTCATCTTCAACCGCTGACATTTTTCCCGCCCAAGGTAAAAAATGAGCTAGCTCAGCACGATCATGAGCAATTATGTCATAGAGCTTGTCCGCATACTTTACTTCAGGTAACGCCAATTTAACTTCGTAACCATTAATCTCAAATTCACAGCAAGTAAACATCCAGCATTCCTCCTTAATTATAATTTAATATAGTTTATCATACTACAATAACAAGGCATTCGGCCATTTTTACTAGCAATAAACAAATTAAATTTTAGAATTTTTTCAGCTTTTAGCAGTCAAACTTCTCATACTAATGCTATAATCGAATATTGTAATATAAAAAAAGAAATAGAATTTGGAGTGATTTGATGAACGATGAAGACGAAAAAAAAGGCTCGGGTTATGAACGAACTCTAACCAATGCCCACATTCAGCTGATTGCGCTGGGTGGAACCATTGGGACCGGGCTTTTCCTAGGAGTTGGTAACAGTATCCGCCGAGCTGGTCCAAGCGTTATTTTGATTTACATTATTGTTGGTATTTTCTTATTTTTATTAATGCGTGCTTTGGGTGAATTAATCGTTTCAGACTTATCCAAACATACTTATATTGACTTTATTAAAAAATATCTTGGCAAAAATATCGGCTTCATCTCAGGCTATCTTTATTGGATTAGCTGGGTCACTTTAGGAATGGCCGAAATGACGGCACTTGGAATTTATTTTCAATACTGGTTCCCCCATCTGCCTACATGGGTGCCAGGACTTGTTACGATCGCGGTTTTGCTTTGCATCAATTTGCTGTCAGCGCGCCTTTTCGGCAACCTCGAGTTTAGTTTTGCCATTATTAAAATCGTAACTGTGATTGCTTTCGTCATTTTAGTCGGTTATTTATTGTTAACTGGGGGCAAAACCAGTTTTGGCCCTGTCACCCTAGCTAATTTAACGACCAATGGTGGTTTTTTTGCCCAGGGAAGCAACGGCTTTTTCGCTGGTTTTCAGATGGTTATCTTCAGCTTTGTCGGTGTTGAACTTGTTGGTTTAACTGCAGCCGAGGCACAGAACCCTAAGGTAACGATTAAAAAGGCAATCAATGAGGTGCCAATGCGAATTATTTTATTCTATGTTTTGGCCATTATTGCTATTTTAATCGTTATCCCATGGAATAAGGTGTCGACCAATTCAAGTCCTTTTGTGCAAACACTCGCAGCTACGGGTATTCGCAACGCTGGTTCAATTATTAACTTCGTTGTTATTTCCGCAGCCGTCTCTTCAACTAATAGTATTTTGTATAGCGCAGGACGTTTACTGTTTTCCGTCACTTTTAATGGCAAGGGAAAATGGAATCAGACATTTGGCCATTTAAGACGGCAACTACCCCAAAATGCGCTGCTTTTATCAGCAGGATTAATGGAACTGGCCCCCTTTGTTATTATTATTATCGGTAAAGAGGCCTTTAATTTTATTTCATCAACCTCTACAAGTATGTTTCTTATTATTTGGTGCTTGATGCTTTTAACCCATATCTCTTACCGCAAAAAGACTAATTCCGCTGAATTAACAGATTTTAAAATGCCGGGCTTTCCATTCTGGGATTATGCAACCTTAGCATTTTTCATTATCATGATTATTCTGTTATTAATTCTCCCAAGCAACCGTATCTCAATGATTGCCGCCCTATTAACATTCATTATTTTGTTTAGTCTTGCCAAATTCTGGCGCAAAGAAGCAGCCTAACTGGGCAAAATAACCTTAGGGGAAACTTGAATTACCATTATTTTTATAATAAAATTTAGGTTAATTAAAATATTTAATCACCACCGGGCGATAGCACTTAGTGAACTCTTTAGGTCTTAGTAGAGTTTGCTAGGTGCTCTTTTTTTTAGGAGGAACTATTATGGAAACATTCGTCGTTGATCAAAAGTTTTGGGAAATCTTTCCTGAAGCTAAAATTTTCACGCTAGTTGTCAATGGTATTGATAATCACATCCCTAGCGATGTCTCTAGCTACCAACAAATATTGAATCAAGCCGAAGAAAAAGCACAAGTATATTTAACTGAACCTGACTTTAAAGATAATCCTGTAATTGCCCAATGGCGGGAAGCTTTTAGTCAATTTAAAAAGAAAAAGGGCGCTCGTGCATCTATTGAAGCATTACTCAAACGCGTAGCCCAGGGCAGAACATTTACCCCAATTAATCCACTGGTTGATCTCTACAACAGCGTTTCACTGGAATATGGCGTTCCTTGCGGTGGCGAAGATCTTGCTAAAATTGCTGGAACCATGCATTTAGGTCTTGCCAGCGGTAATGAAGAATTTTATCCTATCGGTGCTACTAAAAATGAACCGCCTCGGACTGATGAAATCATTTATTATGATCAAACTGGTGCGGTGTGTCGTTCACTTAATTGGCGTGATGGTGAAAGGACCATGTTGACTGAAGACACAACTAGCGCAATCTTAATCATGGAAGCAGTAAATGAGGAGCAAAAGGATAGAACTAATACTGCCATTAATGCACTTCAAGACAAAATTGCCACTAAGTTAGGTGTTAAAGGTACTATTCAAGAATTTACAAAATAGTAAAAAAAGAAGCTTTAAGTAATTTCATACTTAAAACTTCTTTTTGTTTATTTACTTAAAAATCTTCTTTTGAGATTTTGCCACAGACTCAGCGCTTGTCGCATATGGTCAGCAGGGACATATTTGCGAATTGCTCGCAGCGTTTTTTTATTGTTCTTAGTTGTAAAAATAAATGTTCCGCTAGTCCGCGTTCTGATTTCAAAACGTGGTATATAATGCCCTTTAAAGTGAACATCAGCTACAACATAAGTCACTTCATTCCACGGTATCTGAACGTAATCAGATAAATTATGTTCATTGTAAAATTCAAACGACTTATCGCCCACCATCGCTTTGCCATATACAGCAACTGCACGAAACCAAGTGGCTTCAGCTGTTAAATCGACTTTAGTATTTTGTGATTCAACCATTTTATCCTAAATAACATGTAAAACGTGTAATAATACACCAACAATAAAGATAGCAATAATAATTACAATTGGTGAAACTTTCTTCTTCAAAAGCCACATGCAAAGGAATGTTAGCAGTAAACCAGCTAAACCTGGAATCAACATATCCAAGTTATTTTGCAAGGTAGTTACCTTAAACTTAGTCAAGGATAAACCATTTGCCTGTCCTAGCAGAGCTTGTTGAATTCCCTTGGCACCAGCAGGAAGCGAGTTCCAATCAATATAACCACCCTTTTGGACCGGTGTTTTCGAAACAATCGGCGTAAACTTAATGTTTACCCAACGCTCAATTAATGATCCTAAAACAAACATCCCCATCATGGACGCACCACGGGTTACCTTTTGTAAAAGACCACCAGACATATCATTAGTAATTGCTGAACCGGCTTTATAGCCAAATTCTTGGGTGTACCACATAAAGGCAATTCTAATTACATTCCATAAAACAAAGAATAGAATTGGCCCTAAGATGTTACCTTGGATAGCCATCGATGCACCTAGGGCACCTAAAATTGGCCGCACAGTATACCAGAAAACTGGGTCACCAACACCAGCTAGTGGTCCCATCATTCCGACCTTAACACCTTGAATAGCTTCATCTTCAACTTTAGCTCCATTTGCCTTGTCCTCTTCCAAAGCCAAAGTAACACCTAAAATAGGTGAAACAAGGTATGGGTGGACGTTGAAGAATACTAAGTGACGCTGAAGCGCAGCAGCCATGTCATCTTTATTTGGATATAATTTTCTTAATGCCGGAATAAGTGAGTATGCGAACCCACCGTTTTGCATTCTTTCGTAGTTCCATGAAGCCTGCAAGAATTGTGAGTGCCACATAACATTGAAGCGGTCGGCTTTAGTTAATTTGATTTTTTGATCAGCCATAATAAAATCCTCCTCTTAAATATCACTTTAATAGTCATCAATGATATCGCCGAGCGGATCGCCGGTACCTTCATCATTTGAACTAGATTTGCCATTGCCACCCTTTGATTCAAGAGCAAGGTACATCAGAGCCATAGCAAGACCGATTGCACCTAAGGCAATTAAAGTTAAGTCCTTGATTGCTGCCAAGGCAAAACCAATTGCGAAGAATGGCCATACTTCACGACTAGCCATCATGTTAATAACCATTGCATAACCAACGGCTACGACCATGGCACCACCAAGTGACATTCCTTCACTCAGCCATGCTGGCATTAGTCCTAGCCAATACTTAACCGTTGAAGCTGGGATTGCTAATAAGAGTGCTGCCGGAATAGCAATTCGCAGCCCCTGTAAGCAGACATCGATCCATTGCCACATATTAATCTTGCGCCAGTTGCCCTTTTTAGCTTCGGCATCCATGATGTGCACAATAGCAGTTGAAATGGTCCGAACGATCATGGTTAAAAATAGTCCGGCAACAGCTAACGGCATCGCGATACCTGTAGCCATACCGATTCCTTTAGTTCCTTGTCCACTCTCAACCAGGATAATTGCTGAAGCGACTGATGCCAAAGCAGCGTCTGGAGCCACGGCAGCACCGATATTAGCCCAACCTAAGGCAATCATTTGTAATTGACCACCTAAAATAACACCCAAGTCCAAGTGACCAGTAACTAAACCAATCAACGTACATGCAACAAGGGGTTGGTGGAATTCCCATTGATCTAAGATACCTTCCATACCTGCAAGAAAGGCAACTAGAACAACTAAAATCATTTGAATAGCATTCATTTTTTGCTCCTACTTCCTTATTTCTTTTGCTCGTCAAGCAAACTCTGGGCCTTATTTAAAATAGCGTCCATATTGCCCTCTTTGTCAGTTGGCACTTTCCGCACGTCAAACTTAACTCCTAATTTAGCAAGTTCGTGGAAAGTGTCTACATCTTCTTGGTTCATTGATAAAACATTGTTAGCATTAACATCACCAACTGAGTAAGACATAGAACCGACATTAACCGTTTTAATATCAACCCCTGCTTTAATAACAGTTAAAACATCTTCAGGGTTTTCAAATAAAAGCAGCGCGTGAGTATTGCCAAAGCGTGGGTCTTTAGCAATCTCAATCATCTTTTTAATTGGCACAGTGTGAGCCTTAACACCAGCAGGTGCGGCTTCACGAATCATGCTTTTACGCATTTCGTCTTTAGCAACACTGTCAGACACAACTATTACCCGATCAGGGTGCATCGTTGGAATCCAACCAGTCGCAACCTGACCATGTAATAGACGTGAATCAATTCGGGCTAAAACAAACTTAATGTGTCCATCACCAACAACTGTTCCTTCTGGAATAGTCTTCTTTTTGACAGTTTCCTGAGTTTCAGAAACTACCTTACTCTCTGACTTCGGCATTAATTCAGCTGGCTTTGTTTTAATACCATCTTTTGCTGGTTCAACAATTGCTGTCGCAATTTCATGAGCTGTAGCATCAGGATTAGTCATTCTTTGCGTTAAAGCTTCAACAACCATCGGTAAATTCATACCAGCTACAACAGCCCAGTTGGGATGATTTTCAAGCAAGCCATTTGCCTGATTAAACGGTGTACCGCCCCATAGATCAACTAGTAGCAATACTTCAGCTTGATCATCAAATGAAGCAATCGCCTGGTCCATTTTGCCCTTAATATCATCTGGCCCCTCTTCGGGTGTCAAAATTACATGAGCAAAATTGCTTTGTTCACCAAATAACATTTGCGCTGACTGCGCAATGCCATCGGCAAAACCACCATGGCTGGCTAATACAATTCCTACCATGAGATTTCCTCCTTTAGATAAAACGTATCCTTCATTATTGTACATTGAAAGTGCGTTCAAGTCACGCCACCTAACAATTTTCTAATATAATAAGACTAATCTTTTAATCATAAGTAAATCAAAAACCGCACAAAAAAAGAGGACTATCATTAGTCCTCTTTCTTACTTGCTCCGGCTGTCAGACTCGAACTGACGACATCTTGATTAACAGTCAAGCGCTCTAC
>NZ_JAFNOZ010000007.1:0-69302 GCF_026536045.1 Lactobacillus sp. B4005 | reverse complement strand
GCTTCTAATTTAGTTTTTAGTAAATATTTAGACATAAGAAAACCCCCGAATTGGAATCTTTGTCCAATTCCGGGGGTTAACTTCATGATTTATTTTTAAAAAAATGTTTTATTTTTATGTTCATTATCTACTCCTCAATTCAATGTAGGTTACTGATATTCAAACTAAAAGCAAAATTAAGTACATCTTACTTATTATCAATTATTTTCTACTCATCATCAACTTCGACTTCTCTGCATTCCTATCGTCATCCATATCAACATAAGTTTTCATAAATATCTTTACAGTATGTCCATTCAATTGGCTGCCCATAGATAGCTCATACTTGGAGTATTACCTAATTTAGTTACGACTGCCTGCGTACAAGTATATATTTCTATCCAAAAGTTTTTTACGACACACGCAAATTTAAATGTTTTTGTTGTATTCTATACTTTCTCTTACAAACAAAAATTATCCTAAACTTATCTTCGCAAAACGTTGATAAATCAAGGATAATTAATTTAAGTAATTCTTTTAAATGACTAGAAGCATATAGTCTTAGAGCTGATTATGTTTTAACTTTAGCATTTTTTCGATATATTCTTTAACATATGTGTGTGGCAAAAATTGTGTTTCAATTTTATACTTATATAAAAAATATAAAAACTATACATAACATACCTTTAATGCAAAGAAGGACTGCTAAAATGAAAGATAAAGAAATCTTTAATGATTTAGAATATCTTATAGACAATTGCACTGAAAAAAACATTGATAATCCTGGTTATAAGTATAATATGGTCTTTACTAAAATGGGTATTATTTACTTTGATAATACAGAACTGCACAAATTAACCAAAAAAATTATCGAAGACAAAACGCTCGGAAAGAATTTTTCAGGAGGTGCTGAAAAGTATCTTATAAATAGAATTATAAATCTAATTGTTGAGTATAAATTTGTAAAAGAAAAAAGTACGGAATATACGTCTTTGCAAATAGTTGAAGAGCTCAAAAGAGAGAAAGCACCTTATCTTTTCTTTATACCTATTTATGGAATCAAAGTAGATTCCGTTTACCCACGAAAATACAAAAATATAGCCTTATGCTCTGAAAAGTATAGAGAACAAAAAATTAAAAGTCTTGTTGAGCTTAACGATGAAAATAAGAAGCGTTTTGGAATTGGTAAAAATAAGGATAGTAGCACTTTTATTTTTATCAAACTTTATGCAAACAATAACGAAACGGCTAAAGAGCTTAGTCTTAGCTATGCGAATGATTTCATATTAATGTTACACAGCATTTACAGCAACATAGATAGTGTATTTAATATTGGTATCGGCAATGAGAGTGATTATAACTCATTTATTGATGTTTTATATGTAAAAAGCAATCATAAAATATGTCTCTCACCCTCAACAAGAAACAATATATTTAACAATCTGCCAATTCGCTTACCTTTAAGTGATACAAAAAATAGTATCATTGAAGTATTTTTCAGTATATTAAATAAAAAATTAGTAATGAAAAGATTAAAAGTACAGATATAGAAAATAAGCTTTATATTGCACTTACAAGCATTGGAAGATCTACTATTGAAAATAATTCAGAGCAATCACTATTAGATTTAATGACAGCAGTCGAATCTCTTGTCGAGGAGAAAAATTTTAGTCAAAATCTTACGGATCAAATTTGTGAAAGGTGCGCTGAATTGCTTGGTAAAGATTCTAAATCTAAATTGAGTATATATAAGGAAATGAAAGTCCTATACAACAAACGATCAGAAATAATTCATGGCAGTAAGCAGTCAAAAATAACAATATCAGACTTAAGGTATTTACGTGAAATAAGTTCAAAATTGTGCACCCTTTTTATTAATAACATCGAAAAGTTCAAGACTATTATTGATTGGAACAAATATTTCCTAGAACTTAGATTCAAACAAAATTAGCTCTTATATAAACCTATTGGCTAGCAAATCCAACATCTCTGCATTTCTATCTTCATCCACATGAACATAAAGTTTTCATAAGAATCTTTACAGTATGTCCCATTCGATCGACTGCTCATAGATAGCTCATACCTGGAGTATTACCTATTTTAGTTGCTACTGTACGCCTACAAGTATACATGTTGATATATCAGTTTTTATTTCTATCTAAAAGTTTTTTTCACGGAACACGCTATTTTGCGTGTTCCGTTTGTGTTCTTTATTATCTTTTATAAACTAAAATTAACCTTAACTTACCTGCGTAAAACGTTGATAAATCAAGGTTAATGAATTTTAATAATTCTTCTAAATGCTGACTAGAAGAATAGAGGTTCTAGTCAACAAATCCTTATATATCAACATTTTCAACAGTAAGATAATAAAAAAATGTTCTTAAAATGTTCCCAGGTCAGCTAACCCACAAATTAGCCATCGCCTTGTTAATATCGTCTGATAGGCCAACATACGTATTCATAAACATATTTAGCGAATGTCCCATTTTATCAGCCGCCCAAGGATAAGACATTTTTGGAGTATTGGCTAGTTGCGTACAAATTGTATGCCTAAATGAATACAGGCTCATACGTTTTTTATTAGATTTTACATCTAACTGTTGACAAACTTTTTGCAGCATTTGATTAATACTTCTTTGCGTAATTGGCTCTTTATTATTAGCTTTTTTATAATCATGTAGATTCAGAAAAATCAAGTCTAATGGATTATCTAAATTGTGTTCTGCTAAAAATTTATTTTGCTTAACTTGATAATCTTTTACTAAATCGATTACATCTTTAGGGATTGGCAAGAGAGTTCGGGACTCTCCTTTAGGTCGGGCTTTCAGAGAACCGTTAAAAGACTTACTCAAGTCTGACCAGCTGTCATTTATTCTGAAGGTGTAATAATTGCCTATCAGCACAATATCAGAAAACTTCAGAGCCTGCAGTTCGCCAACCCGCATGCCAGTGTAACTTTCGATCAATATTGCTAATTTACTACCATTTAGTTCCACGGGATTATTTTTCAAATCGTGAATAAGTGATTGCCGCATTGCCTTGAGTTCTGATTTAGTGAAAATTCGCCAATCCTGTGAGACCGTGAAATCACTTTGCTTGAAAAATAATTTCAAGGCTCTTTCTGGGACTGGATTTTCTTTAACTACTTTCCCTTCAAGAGATTTGAAATAGTTCCGCAAATGGACCAATCTTTTAGCAATGTTTGATGAGCTGCTAACTGTTGCATGGTGCTTCTGGACATAATCGTGAGCATATTGACTGATTAATGGTGTGGTTATTTTGCTAATTATTGCTTTGCCAAAATAATCTTTAACCGAGTTAGCCGTTTCTTGCCAAGCTTTCAGAGTGACGGGACTTAATGATTTTGCTCGTTGATTAACATAACGCTGAAAATCAACAGCAAAAACAACCTTGCCATCGCTGGGATTGAGGCCTGATTCATATTCAGCCCACATTTGACGTTCAATCTTTTTGGCATCTTTTTCCGTGTTGGCATATTGTACCGTCCAGCTAATCCGCTTGCCAGTTATACTATCTGTTGGTTGAATTCGTATTTGATACTTATCTTTATATTTACCTTTCGTTACCTTCTTTATCATAATTTTCTACCTTTCCTAATTAAAAAAGATAGAAATTAAAGCTTAGTTATTAATCACTTGCTTCTATTCTATCTCTTTTTATTTATTTAGCCCAAGTTTTTTCTTGATGATAGCCAGCTGAAATTAGCCAGTTTTGAGCTTCATCGAGGGTGTAATATGGTCGGCCATGCGGCAATTGATGATACGGCATACCAGCCTTGCGGAGTTTGTATAACATTGCTGTGCTGATATTCAGTTCTTGGCAAAGTTGCTTGCCGTTCAATAATAATGATGTCATTTTTCATCACCTGCGATTCGTAGGCCTTTCACTTCATAGGTTGGAATTTCCTGCCAGCCCGGATAGTAGAAGTTGCCAGCGTCAGCCGTAATCCGTTTCCCAATTAAGTCGGAGTAATGGACGATATTTTCATCCATGAAAATGATGATTTCAAGTGGCTTATCCGCTTGATTAATACAATTTTTCACCTGACAAACTAGGCCATTATCAATGAAGTTTTCGCCCGGATTGTCGTGATAATCAATGATGTTCACTTCACCCATACGACGGCCAATTAGGCCATATTTGTTTAACTCTTGAAAAGTCGGTGGGTTGAAGAAGAAATCACTTTGAGTGTATTTACATTTAATTTTTTTAGTCATATTTATTTCCTTTCAATATCAATAAAGTTTCTTTTTGTTAAATTTAGTTTTATACTTAAAATGTAAAAATTTTTGAAATAGCTAGTTTCGATCTGGGGAGATTTAACTAGCTTTTTTATTTTTTCGACGAGCGACCTTGCGCTTGATTGTCTTGACCATTTGATCTGTGACCTTGATTGGCTTAATTCGCCTTAACAATTGATTAACCGAATCCACCGCCATGTCATTGATCGAATTGATATTGCGATAGAAACTGATAGGATCATATGGAGTCGTGATGATTAGCTTTTCAAGGTTGAGCCGCTTGTCGTGATATCTACTAGGTGCAGCCTTATCGTGTTGATAGGGATCAAGCAAGCGCAGCAAGTCGCTGTATTCGAAGTCATTGGGTCGCAAATCGTTAATGATAACGAACCGTTGACCACGATATTCTTGAAAATGATCGCGGGAACTGCCCAAGGTAATGTAATCTTTACCATTGAAGATATGCTCGGCCAAACGGGTTTTACCGACACCTGCTTTGCCGTAAAGCCATAGAGTAGCCATCTTGTGACCTTTGAACTTTGTGAGCCACTCTTGGTGTTTTTGAGCCAGCAACTCATTATCAATCTTATCAATTAGCTGCTGGTGCTTGGCTATGCCGAAAACACCCAGCTCTTTAGCCAGCTGCTCTCGGCTAATAGCTTGCTCGGCATAGCGCCGTATCTGTTCATTTTCGTATTTCGGGCTAAGCTTGATTTTTGCGCGAATCTGCTCTAAGCGCTTGGGATAATCGAATGAAGCTTTGACTGCGGTGGTGGCATAATGATACTTGCCATCAGCACTTTCGGCATCTTGAGTTTCATGTATCAAGTATGAATATGCGTTGTTGATCCGACCATGCCAGACCTGTACATATTGGGGGTCATCATTAAATAGTTGGGCAATACTAGTGATCGTCTGCGGGTATTCATATTTAAGTACTATATGGAAATGCTCGCGGATTGGCTCACCATTTTCAGCTTCATCATGATCGTGGTTGATGTATGCCCACTCAAGAGCTCCAGAATTGTCTAATATGTTAGGCAGTTCTTGGGGTTTTATTTTTAAATGGATTAAATCTTGAACAAACATAAACTGTCTAGCTCTTATTTCTTTCTTCATTGGCGTCACCTCCTTTCTATCGTCTGCACAGTTGCACACTTCGTGACATTTAGATAACAAGCCCTTTAAATGTCACGGTTAGTAACTGATTGGAACTTCTCTCACAGTTGAAGCTTATTAACTCTTTCATGCCTAATGTGGCGCTTTGCTGCCCCTTTGCTAGCGCAAAAGCAGCAGCGCCACAACGGCAGTTAATAACGAGTTGCTTCTACCTTGTAGTAATTTCCAGTTCGTTCATGCGATGAAAAAATATACTCTGGATTGTTTTCTTTGATTTGCGTCAAAATCGTTGGCAATTCTTGATCTAGTTTATTGATTGCACTTGATGTTTTTGGTAGAAACAACCAAACTATTAGACTATTTTTTCGCCTGTCAATATACCAGCCTTGAATTGCCTGATTAAAGGCTTTTTCAGTTGGATCATTAATTGGTTGATTTTTCCATTCATTACCAACCTTAACCTGAGTAGTCTTTGGTTGTACTTTTGAAAATCTACGTAAATTATAGGTTTGAACTACCGAACTACAGTAATTTTTAAAGGTATTACCACGTTGATATTGAATTGTTATCACTAGCATTGCTAACAAGATCACTAACATCAATAGAGTTGTTACAATTATCGTTTGCTTAACATTATTAAGCAGACCACTTAAACTGTAAGGTTGAATAAGGACTGTTATCAGTATTGAAACTATTTCAACTAAAGTTACTAATGGTAAATAATATCCAATTTCTAATTTTGAAATACTTTTCATAATAATTACTTCCTTTTTTTAATATGTTGGTGCCAGAAATGGCAACACGTTGTATGGATGATCATCATCAACTACCTGGATTATTCCAGTACCCTGACCCATTGGGATTACCAATCCCGTGGGGTCGAGGTCTGGAAAGAGAAACTGGGTGGTTTTCTTGTTGATATTCCCTAATTGAACGCTGACGTTGACCTGTTCCCTTACTGACGTTGGCACAGCGGTATGATCTAACCGTTGACTGCATAGAATTAGATGCACCCTAGTGGCACGGCCAAGCAAGGCTATCTGCGATAACAGAGCGAAGAACGAATCTTTAACTGACTTATTCACGCCTTCTGTTAAAGCTAGGACTTCATCAATTACGATTGTGATTGGTTTGAAATCTTTACTTTGATCTTCAAATAGAGCAGCTTGTCTGTCATAGATAGCATTCAAAGCTTTGCTTAACGCATCACTTACTGATGAAACATAGTCTGATTTTGAGGAATTTGTTGTTGGATATAGTGCTGGAAAGCCATGATCTCTAGCCCAACGGCTGGGTTGATCTCGTTTGGGGTCAATAATGATCAGCTCTGAAACTTTAACCAAAGCAGCTAGAAGATAAGTAAGGAAGTAACTTTTTCCGGCGCCAGAATTACCTGCGATTGCAATGCTGGTAACTTTATCGAAATTGATTGAAAAATCCTTCATTAATGGGATTATGTTGTCCTTACGCTTGGCGAAATAATTATCAAGGTTTTCAAACTTAAGCCTTTGAGCTGTGCCCTTTCTCCACGGGAAGTAAAGGCCTCGTCTTACTTCGATTGGATTGTCATACAATGGAACGAAGTAGATGCCATTCTGCTTGAGTACCGTATAGTTGGGATAGAGTGCTGCATTGGCTATCTGATATATGCGCTGATACAATTGATCATCTAATAGGTAGCCAGCGGGAAATCTAGGAATGAAGATGAAGCCATTATTCCTAATGCTAATATCAAAGCTGTTAGTATAGGTGGTTTCGCCTTCAATGCCTAATGCCATATTGAGGCACCTAATGAGATATTGTCTAATATTCGTCATGTGCTACTTCACTTCTTTCAGTGAATCAGCCTTGAAGTACACTTTGTTGCGAACTTCACAAGCTTCAAGATTGTTGAAATTAACTTTTGATAAATAAACTGGTAGTTTAATTTGATTGTCAAACTTAACTTCAAAGGGCTCCTGTCCCTCTTGGCTAAACCAGGCTCTATATCCAATCACTACATCAGTTGGCCGATTGTCTTGCCATTTGTGCTGCACTTCCGGTTCTGTACTAAGACTATATATTGGTTGGTTATTATCAATATAGTTGTTGGCTGTATCAGCGGAGTAACCGCCGTTTCTTCTTATTGCTTTCATAATAAAAGCTCCTTTTTTTAAAAATTAATGGAGGGATTCCGATCCCAGCACAAGCTCTATTTCAGCTTGTAATTTTATTTTATAGTGTCTTTTTATAATTTTTTTGGAGAATTTCGGTTCACTCTGAATTTAAAATAAAAAAATCCAGCAGTATTTGATACTGCTGGATTAACAAAACTACTATATATAGTCTTAATTATTTAGTATTTGTTTGGCTGATTTTTCTACGGAACTAATAATCGCATTAATTTGGCCCGAAAGCTCATTATCAATTTTAGCTAAATCGGTAATTGGGATTGTCGTTTGCACCCAATTTTTACGACTATTCTTATTTATTTTTGATAATTCTTGCGGTAATTTTTCTTTCAAAATTTTCCGCAAGCTTAAATTGTCGATATCACTCTTTTTTGATTCGATATATTCGATTTTATCCTTAGCAAAACTATTACTTGCGAAATTGTTTGGTTGATATAGCCATTTTATTTTTTGATCAATATAAAATTTCATCTTTCCTTTAAAATAGTTAAACTTCGTTTCTACGGTATTGAAAGCATTGTAGTCTATTTTGACTTCTTGATTATTTTTAAAAAAAGCATGTGATTCTAATTCATCTATTAATGAAAACTTTTCTGTAAATTTAGGTTCAGAAATAGGATAATTTTCATCATTTTTAGCAAAATTATAATCTAAAATTGCATTAAATAATGTTTCGTTAATGTAGGTTTCGCGGTTATTTCTTGCTAGCCATTTTTTATTATTCATCTCAATTTGGCTACTGGATAATTCTATTTTTTGATATTTATTTGAATCTTCATTAATTAACTTTCTTATTTGCTTTCTGATCGCGTTTTTACCAATTTTAATGGCTGGTTTAGCCATTCTATTATTCAATGCCTCTAAGGCGTAGGTTACCGAATAGAATTTTTGATCTTGATTTTTGTTTTCGATAATTCCTGCATTTATTTCTTCATACTGATTAGTTCCTTTCTTTTTGTTATTTTGTAATTTGCTAATCCGATTTAGTATTTGCCAAATTTTCAATAAATAAGCAGAATCGATAACTTCCACGGTACTAGAAGTAGAAGTGTTAGTATCCATGGACTCAGAAGCACCGTCTAATGATTGTGGAATAAATTGGATTTTAGCAGCATTAATAGAATCAATATCTATATTATTTTTTTTGGCAAAAATTTTAAAATCATTGGCATCAGTGTGAATTTTCCGATAATCATTGAAATTATATGGATTTTTAATATAACCATATATTAACTCCCTTAAATTAAAAAATAACTTTCCCCTATCTAAGTTCAAATAAAAACCTTTAAACATAATTTCCTTGTAAATATTGTTTTCCTTAGTTTTATCAATTAGTTTGATTAATTTAGTTAAGTTTTTGACATTTATTAGCTCTACTTTATCCACATCCGCATCTTCTTCATTTTTAAATTTATCATGAGAGTTTTTGGCAAAATCAACTTCATTATGACTTGCTAAAATAAAATCAATGTTATTAGCAATTGAAAAAGACAATAATTCATCGTGGCTCCAGTTCTCATCAATAATAAAATTAAGTGCTGTTATTAGCCACTTTAAGATGCCATTAATACTAAATGTGACTGAGCCATTCATTAAGTCTAGATATGTTTGGGGAGCAAATTCTTTATATTTATACATTTTTAACATCTTTTATGTATAATTTCCTATAAAAAAGGCGATTAGAATTTATCCTAATCGCCCCACCAGTATTGAAACTGGTTCAGTATGGTCATATAACTAAAACTAATGACCATAAATCAGCTACACATGAAAATCATGGCTTGCAGGAACTACCAGACCGAAGCATGATAGCACTGCAAATTACGTAGATAGAACAGTTTGCTAGTAGTTACTAAAACTACCAGTAACAACCGTATAATTAGAACGTCTTTTTCGTCCGCAAGCTGTCCAACGGACGGTAAGCAGATGAACCGCTTACAATTAAATTGTATATTATATATATACATAAATCAAGCAAAATTTCCATTAGTTGCAAGATATTAGAAATTAACTAATGATAACAATTGAAAATAACAACAAACGAACATTACTCATTTGAGTCATTTCAGTCACCTTTCTTGAGATATTTCTAGTTCAATTAACAGTCAACATGACTTTTGTATGGTTTAAAACTATGGTAATAATTCTTACCTTTTGTTTTATTTAGAGTACCGATTGATTTATAGGTTACCTTTGCAGGTGTAAATTGATCAATATCTTCAGTACGAATGTAAACTACACCTAGATTACCATCAACAGAATAGCTATATACAGGGTAGTAATCATGACCATCGTTCATATGGATGGCTGTTAGGCCAATGAAGAATCCTTGGTTCTTACCATGGTCTTGACCGTCATATGAGAGAGTTAACTTTCTGTGACCGTCCTTGCGATTGCTATAGATAGTATTATTTTCAGTGTAGATACCTTCATATTCACCAGAATATTCGTCATAACCATCCCACGATTTAGCCAATGAACCATAGTAACATTCTACTGGCGCATGATTCTTTTTGAATCTGAATCCATATGGGACATGATAGAATTCAGCTGGAATCAGTCCTTTTGCTGCGCCAGATTCGTTCTGTGCGACAAAGTAGGCACGTCCATGAACAGTACCAGCACCAATAATTCTATCCCATTGTCTACCTGGATCAATATAAAAATCGGCCTGTTTATAAGGATGCATGACATATATGTCATTAACATTATTACCAGGTACCCAATCATTGAAAAAGTGTGGCTTCGTATAAGTAATTCCTGACTTTTGAGCTAATTTTTGCATTTTATTATAATCTTTTGTCTTTGAAGTTGGAAGTGACTCTGCACTAACAGTAGTAGTATTTAGTGCGGTTGTAGTTACTCCTACAGAACCAAGTAAAGCACCTGCTAGTGCTAACTTAGTAATAGTTTTTGTGAATTTCATTTCTAATTCTTCTTTCGTATGAAAATGTAACATACGTGAAAACGTATTGTTAACGTTTCTAGTTTAATTAAAAGTCAACACGATTTTTGTACGGTTTAAAACTGTGGTAGTAATTTTTACCCTTTGTTTTATTTAAAGTACCGATTGATTTGTAGGTTACCTTTGCAGGTGTAAATTGGTCAATATCTTCGGTGCGAATATAGACTACACCTAGATTACCATCAACAGAATAACTGTATACAGGGTAGTAATCATGGCCATCGTTCATATGGATGGCTGTTAGGCCAATAAAGAATCCTTGGTTCTTACCATGATCCTGACCATCCATAGCCATAGTTAATTTTCTGTGTCCATCTTTCCGGTTACTATAGATAGTGTTGTTTTCAGTGTAGATACCTTCATATTCACCAGAATATTCGTCATAACCATCCCAGGATTTAGCCAATGAACCATAGTAGCATTCTACAGGTACGTGGTTTTTCTTAAATTTGAATCCATAAGGCACATGGTAGAATTCAGCTGGAATTAATGTTTTTGCGCCGCCTTCATTTTGGTTAACAAAAAAAGCACGTCCATGAATTGTACCAGCACCTATAATGCGTGACCACTCACGTCCTGGATCAATGTAATGATCAATTCTTTTATAAGGTTGAAAAGTATACCAATCACTAACATTATTTCCAGGAACCCAGTTGTTAAAATAACGTGGCTTCGTATAAGTAATTCCTGGCTTTTGAGCTAATTTTTGCATCTTATTATAATCTTTTGTTTTTGATGTTGGTAACATAGAGCTTGCATTAACAGTAGTAGTATTTAGTGCAGTAACTGATGCTCCAGCAGTTCCAAGTAAAGCACTCACTAGTGCTAACTTAGTAATAGTTTTCGTAAATTTCATTTTGAATTCTTCTTTCGTATGAAAATGTAACATACGTGAAAGCGTATTGTTAACGTTTCTAGTTTAATTAAAAGTCAACACGATTTCTATATGGTTTGAAACTATGGTAGTAATTTTTACCTTTTGTTTTATTAAGAGTCCCAATAGATTTATACGTAACCTTTGCCGGTTCAAATTGACTAATATCTTCGGTGCGAATGTAGACTACACCTAGATTACCGTCAACAGAATAACTGTATACAGGGTAGTAATCATGGCCATCGTTCATATGAATTGGTGTTAGACCAATAAAGAATCCTTGATTCTTACCACGATCTTGACCGTCATATGAAAGCGTTAACTTTCTATGGCCGTCTTTGCGGTTACTGTAGATAGTGTTCGTAGCAGTATAACCAATTTCATATTCGTCTAGGTATTCATCATAACCATTGTATGATTTTGCCAAAGAACCATAGTAGCATTCTACTGGCGCATGATTCTTTTTGAATCTAAAACCGTATGGGACATGATAGAATTCGGCTGGAACTAGTACTTCAACATCATCATGTTGATGTTCTATAACATATTGCTGACCATGTATATATCCAGCTCCAACAGCTGTAGCCCATTCACGTCCAGGATCCATTGTAATATTTGCTAATTTATATGATTTGCTAAGATAAACATTACCAACATTATTACCTGGTACCCATGATGCATAGAATTTTCGAGTTCCTATGTAATGCTTGCCAGGTACTTTTGATAGTTGTAATAATTTATTATAATCTTTTGTTTTTGCTGTTTGAAGTGACTCTGCACTAACAGTAGTAGTGTTAAGCGCGGTGGTAGTTATACCAACAGAACCAAGTAGAGCACTCGCTAGTGCTAACTTAGTGATAGTTTTCGTAAATTTCATTTTAAATTCTTCTTTCGTATTTTTTTAGCACTATTTTTTTACTTTAGTAAAGTTATTAAATCCGCCGTGATAGCCTAAAGTTAGAACTTTGCCGCTCATTTGTAAATAATTATCATCTCGGTATGGACCGTGTCCTTTCAGGACTGGTTGACCATTCTGAAGTGAAACTAACCTAATAATATGGCTCCGGTGGTCATAACCAGAAGGAACATAGCCAATGAAATGCCATTTTACTTTCTTTGCTGAAACTTTCATTTTCATCGCTGGCACAGCCATATTCTTGTTAATATGTTTTGACTCAAATGAGTATTGTGGTTTTGATTTCCATGTGCCACGCATTTTCTTAGGAATTGTTATGCTAGATGCATGAACCTGATTAGTACCCAGATTATTAGTATTGTTTTTTTCTGCATAGGCTCCTATCCCAAGTAGCAAAGTCATAAAAACAACTGCAATTATTGGTTTAATTACTTTTTTCATTTGATTCATTTCTTTTCTTCTTTTCTAAAAATCCAACTACAACGTTACCAATATATTTAGTATACTATTATATTTTTTTCTGGATTGGAAAATATTAATGTGCACATTCCTGCACACGTAAAAGTGACTAATAACCTTGATATACCAGCTTTTATTTCTATCTAAGAGTTTTTTCACGGAACACGCTATTTTGCGTGTTCCGTTTGTGTTCTTTATTATCTTTTATAAACAAAAATTAACCTTAACTTACCTGCGTAAAACGTTGATAAATTAAGGTTAATGAATTTTAATAATTCTTATTTATGCTGACTAGAGGATTCGAACCTCCGACCTCATCATTACTAGTGACGTGCTCTGCCAACTGAGCTAAGTCAGCATTGTCAAACTCGACAACGATATTTATTAAACCATATCAGTTAGCTTTACGCAAGTACTTTTCACCAGTAAATTTATTTTTTTGTTGCAAAAAAGCGCTTTTGTTGCCAGCTAAACTTAAAAATCGCTATTTCAATCTAATTTACAAATAATTTTACTCGCTTATTGCTGCTTGTTTTGGCTCTTCGATTTTCATGAAGAGCTGAACAACAAAAGTCACGATTGCAGCAATTGCTGCTAAAATTATTATTGCACGTAGTTCCTCAAAATTGATTTCTGCTGCATCATTGGAAATAATCTTGCGCTGTGTTACACAGTGCAAGGATTTTTCAACTTTATCTTGACTACCCACTATTCAAGAACTTTTTGGGCAAAAAGTCTATCATCCATTCGCTTAACCCCTAAACATTAACATTAATTTTCCTGCATCAAATTTTGCTATTCGTAAAAGCTGTCCTTAAATATTTACGTTTACAATCACCTATTGTTCTATCTTTTCAATGATTTATTAACTAACGAAGTCGTCAAACATCCAAAGCCAATTAAATATTAGTTAATTAATTATTTACTGCGACCATAGTAAGTAATTTCTCAAGATTACTTAAAAAACAAATTCACTTTACTAATCTATTGAGGCTTAGGACTTCAATGATTTCATTGATCCTTTCAGTCTAATTTTCATAAACATTTAAAAAACTATATTCTAATACTATTTATTTTAGAGTATAATATAACGTGATTTATTTAGAAATGGAGTGATATTGATATAATGGCAAATATAGCACCGATTAATGCCCAATTGCCTTGGTTATTAAGGTTGTTGGTAGCCTCTTTATGCGGGGCCTTAATCGGCTATGAGCGAGCAATACAGAGAAAAAGCGCTGGTGTCAGAACCCACATCGTTGTCGCATTTTCATCTGCGCTATTTATGATCGTTTCCAAGTACGGATTCTATGATGTGATAAAAACTTCCGGCATAGAATTTGATGCCTCACGTATAGCGGCGCAAATTGTATCTGGTATTTCATTTATTGGTGCCGGAACAATCTTGATCAAAAAAGATCAGGTTTCTGGATTGACTACAGCTGCAGGCATCTGGGCAACAGCCGCAATTGGTATGGCTATTGGTTCTGGATTATACTTCTTAGGCGTTTTGGCTACAGCCCTGTTATTTGTTATTCAGATGCTATTTCATGATGACAATATTATTGATAAAATCATCATGCATATCCGGTTTAATGTTCAAATTGAGGCAGTTAATCGACCCCATATTTTGGAAACAATTCAACATGAATTAGCCGCAAATCACGTTGAAAATGCCTCTGTCAAAATTTTATTTGTTAGTGATGAAAAGATTATTTTCTTTGCCGATGGTATTATTAATAATAATATTGATGAAAATGATATTATTATGGCCTTGCGGAAATATCCTGACATTAAACGAATCAGTTACGATAGTCTCGGAAAATAACTGATTGTTTTACAATAAGCAATAGAAATTAACTATTGCTTATTTTTTGTTCACAAAAATCAAATTAGCTACAATGGATGCTGAAAAGTGGTAATTTTAATAAAAAGGAGTAATTTTTATGGCTGGTCCACTTGATTATTTACGTTGGCGCGGTGATCTTACTTTCGCAGAAAAGCCTTTTAACAGTATCGATGCCGCTTTATTATCTTCATTAGTTTATCTTCCCGCAGACGATTCTAGCGTTGGACACACATTAGCTGAATTAGCAGAAAAATTGCGTAATTTGGCATCTTTTCAGCACCAGATGCATTCTGAAACTGCTGCAGAAATTATCTTACTTGCCGAGAGTCCTAGAATCGGCAATATAAAAATTCTTGACTGGACTGACAGGCTAGAAGACGACCCGTATCCACTACAATTCAGTGCTGCAACATTTTCAATTACAAAGGATACCATTGCTATCGCCTTTCGCGGTACTGATGGCACCATGATTGGTTGGAAAGAAGATATGCGCATGAACTATTTGCCGGAAATTTACGGTCAAAGCGTAGCGGCAAAATATTTGGAAGAAATCGCGACCAAGTTACCTGAAAAGCGAATTTATCTCTTGGGTCATTCAAAAGGCGGAAATTTCGCCCAATATGCCCTAAGTGCTGCTAAGCCCGAAACACAAGAAAGAGTGGTTAAAGCGCTTAGTTTTGATGGTCCGGGATTTTTCCATAAGGTTTATACTAGTCCCGGTTTTGTCCAGGCAATGCCTAAAATGAAAACCTACATTCCACAGAGTTCAATCTTTGGTGCAATGCTTGACCATCCTGAGCAAACAATTGTTGTCAAAAGTACGGCGGCAATGCGCAACCAGCATGACCCGCGACGCTGGTCAGTTGGTCGTGACAGTTTTACCCTGGCAAAAGGATTATCTTCTGGCAGTCGTGTACTCCGTCATGCTCTAATTAACTTTAATCATTCCATTCCCAAAGAAGAACGCGGTGAAGCATTTTCTGATTTATTCGAAGCCTTTGAAAATGCCGATATTGAGGAAGCACATCAGCTAACAAATAATAAACTGGTTGGAACTTACCGTTTTAGTCGGGTCTTTTTATCACTTGAGCCCCAAGAGCGTAAGTTAATTGCTCAAATTTTAGGTAAGATTTGGGATTCCTATAAAAATAATATGACACTGCCGTTGATGGCTAATAATTATGAACTCTATCCTAAGAGTAATGATTCAAATAAGGCTCCTGTCTTTTACGAATTTTATGATCCGGAGCACCCTAATTTGGAGTTGCCCCCAGAAGTTAAAAACAAATTACGTTAGCAATTAGTTTCACGTGTAACACAAAAAAGAGTTGAGGAAATATTCCTCAACTCTTTTTTTACCAAGTATTATTTTTTCATATTATCCTTGGCGTCATCGACTTTATCTTTGACATTGTCAGCAGCATCTTGGGCTTTGTCTTTCATATCACCTGCAGCTTGCTGTACCTTACCCTTTAATTCTTTAGCTTTTCCTGCTACTTTATCTTTAAATCCTTTATCAGCCATAATTCTAGGTCCTTTCCTAAAAAATAAGCAAAATAATCTATTTACACCTTAATAGTACAATCTTAAATTAACTAAGTCATTAAATATGCTTTATTTTTGGATTGATATCCAGAATAGCAGCTGTAATAATAGGATTTTTATATGTTAAGTACAAATTATATAGTATTGTTTACTGATCGGGTTGATCGTGACTATAATCGAGGTTTGAAAAGCGGTTATATGGCTTAGAGAACATTAATTTAACCGTCCCTCGGCTACCAGACCGGTTCTTTTCAATAATGACTTCTACTTCACCATTATCATCCTCTGCACCAACTTCTTGTTGGTCATCACCATCTTCCTCATTTTCATCGCGGTAATAATCATCCCGGTACAAAAAAGAGACAATATCGGCATCCTGTTCAATAGAACCAGATTCACGGATATCAGATAAGACAGGCCGCTTGTCCTGTCGCTGCTCGACTGAACGTGATAACTGAGACAGAGCAATAACCGGCACATGTAGTTCTTTAGCCAATTTTTTCAATTGCCGCGAAATTGCCGAGACTTCTTGTTGGCGTGATTCGCTGCGTGGTCCTTCAATCAGCTGCAGATAATCGATCACAATTAAGCCTAAGTTGCCTTTTTCCTTGGCAAGTCGGCGAGCCTGTGCCCTAATCTCACTCATTTTAATTCCTGGCGTATCATCAATATAGATGCTGGCATTAGCCAAAGAGCCAGACGCTACGATCAATTTGCGCCACTCCTCTTCGTCCAATTGGCCAGTCCTTAGATGCTGCGAATTAATTAGGCCTTCAGAGGCTAGCATTCTTTGTACCAGCTGCTCGCCACTCATTTCCAAAGAAAACATGGCGACCGTTTTGTCAGTATGCAACCCAACATACTGAGCAACATTCAGTGCAAAAGAAGTTTTACCAACACCTGGACGGGCAGCAATAATAATTAATTCATCATCGTGGAATCCCGTAGTCATTTTATCTAGTTCGACAAAGCCTGTGGGCAGACCAGTAACCATGTTGCCGTCTTCAGGAATACTATTGATTTCTTCAATTGCGGCATTAACAATATCCTTGATTCCCCGAAAGCCATTTGCATTGTTTTCCGAAGAAACATTCATGATCTCACTTTCGGCATCATCTAGAATTGCAGTAACATCGTCTGAATCCTGCATTGCGTTCGAAATGATTTTTTGACTGGCAGAAATAAGCCGCCGCAATAATGCCTTACGGTGAACAATCTTGGCATAATAAACGATATGAGCAGCCGTAGGAGTGGCAATGGCAAGTTCCGAAACATAAGCAATTCCGCCAATATCATCCAGCTGATTCTTTTTGGTTAATTCATCTTGTAAAGTTAGCGGATCAATTGCATCTTCGCGATCCGATAAATCAAGCATTGCTTGAAAGATTAATTGATTAGCTTTTTTATAAAAGTCACCCGGCTCAACCTCCGCGCTGGCGTCGGCAATTGCCTCTGGATCAATAAAAATTGCACCTAAAACGGCTTTTTCCGCTTCATCATCGTGCGGTATTTGTTGCGAAACGATATTATCCATTAATCATGACCACTTTTTATTAAATTAAAGTTATTCCTGTTCAGTAACGTGGACACGAATTTTGCCCTCTATGCCCTTAAATAACTTAACAGGTACATTTGTATAGCCTAAGGTTTTAATTGGCTCAGGCAGGTTTAATTTGCGCTTGTCGAGCTTAATTCCGAACTGATCCTCTAAGCCCTCAACAATTTTCTTACCGGAAATTGAACCAAAAAGACGTGAATCTGAACCAGCCTTTGACTTAAAGTTGACTACAGTTTCATCTTGGTCAAGCTGAGCCTTAATTTTTTCAGCTTCTGCCTTTTCACTTTCGTAAGCAGCCTTTTCATTGGCCTCTACACGCTCTAAAGTATGCATGTTGGCCTTATTAGCCTCTTTAGCTAAACCGCGTTTTAATAAAAAGTTTTGGGCGTAGCCATCTGGAACGTTCTTAACTTCACCACGTTTGCCGCGGCCTTTAACATCTTTAGTAAAAATAACTTTCATTTTGCTTACCTCTATTCATTTTCTTTTTCATAAGTATCAACTGCATTAAGCAGTTTGGCAAGTGCCTCTTGAACTGTAACACCTTTAATTTGCGTTGCAGCATTAGATAAATGGCCGCCACCGCCTAGTTTTTCCATAATTACCTGGACATTGATTTCGCCCATCGAACGAGCAGAAATGCTAATGGTGTCTTTACTGCGCCGAGTAATTGCAAAACTAGCTTCAACATTTTCCAAATCAAGTGCCGTATCCGCGGCTTGAGCAGTAATTATCGGATCAATAATCTGGTCATCATCACCGCACAAAACAGCCATTTTTGGCCTGATCATTTTTAGGCTGCTGACTAAACGTGTGCGCTCAAGGAAACTATCGATATCCTCCTTAAGCAACTCGCTTACGCCAACAGAGCTAGCACCAATTGAGCGCAGATAGCTCGCCGCATCAAATGTCCGCGTTCCCGTTCTTAGCGAGAATTCACGTGAATCAACCGTAATACCAGCTAGCATTGCTGTCGCTTCCAAATCGGTCAAGACCCGCTGGCCTGAACTTGGTTGTTGGTATTCTACCATTTCAGTGACAAGTTCACATGCTGACGAGGCATAGGGCTCAACGTATGTCAGCATAGGATTTTCAGGGAATTCTTCACCGCGGCGGTGGTGATCAATTACAATAATGCGATTCTTCAACCGGTCGTATAAATCTTTTGAATAAGTAATCGAATATTTTGAATGATCAACCATAACTAGCATTGACTTGTCAGTTAAACTTTCCAAAGCATCGTCTGGCGAGATAAACATATCGGTGTCTTCCTTAACTTTTTGCATCTTGGCAACTAACCGGCCAACATCATAGTTTGTCTTATTGACGTCTAGCACAAAGTTCGCCTTAACATTATGCAATCTGGCAATCTTAACGACACCAATTCCACTACCCACTGAATCCATATCAGGATTAGCATGACCAACAACAAAAACCCGGTCAGCTTCTTTAAACAATTCACTAATTGCTTGGGAAACCATTCGTGCACGCACACGTGTCCGTTTTTCCATTGGATTAGATTTACCGCCATAAAAACGCGCGGCCTTTCCAGGTTGACTTAAAACAACCTGGTCACCGCCTCGTCCTAAAGCCAAGTCAAGGTTAGACTGGGCTTGGTCAGCCAATTCGGTAATTAAACTACTGCCAAAAGCAATCCCAATCGATAAGGTCAATGGCGTATTATTACGGCTGGTTTCTAGCCGCATTTTATCCAAAACGGAAAACTTATCTTTTTCCATTTTAGCTAAATCCTGCATATGTAACAGTAGCAAGAAATGATCCTCATCAATCCGCTTAAGGTAGGCATTGTAATTTTTGGCGTAATCACTCAGAGTATTTTGCACATAAGAACTCGTAGTCGTAAGTTCCTGATCATGCATCGTTTCGCTTAGTTCATCGTAATTATCAATAAATACTTGGCCAATTGCTAACAACTCATTATTATATTTCTGTTCAATTTTCGCATAACGCGTAATATCAAGTAAATAGATCACACCCAAATTATTCTGGATGACCATTTCAAATTGGTGACCATCCCAATTCACAACGTGATTTTCAGCAGTCTTAGCCTTTAACAAATCATCAATTAACTTATCTAAATCTGGATCAACTGATTTAATCGTGTGTCCAATCAGGTCTTCATCTTTTAAATAAAGCTGTAAATATGGATTTACCCACTGAATTTGTCTGTCCTTGTCATACAGCAAGATGCCAAGAGGCATTTTAATCATCGCTTCTTGTTCGCTGCGCTTAATCCGATAAGACAAACTGACAGCAAAGTTATTCGCGTTACCAGCAAGTATATAAGCACCATAAACGGTACAAGCAACGGTCAAAATAAAAATTAGTACCATTGCCAAACCGAATAATGGATTCATGATCATCGCAACAATACTGCCTAAAAGTGACAGTGCCAAGATGATAATGACAGAAGCTGTCAAACGTGAATCCTTGATAAAAGCAGGAAATTCAAGCTTACGTAAAAAATCTTTCATGTAAGATCCTTCCTAAATTAATGTATAGTACATCATTATTATTATACCTTGTAATCACTTGATAAGAAACTCCTGAATATTAAGCTTTTATTGCTGCTAACAAGTAGCAGGTACCGGGTTATCTTTAAATTA
The DNA here is from genome assembly GCF_026536045.1 of Lactobacillus sp. B4005. Taxonomy (NCBI): domain Bacteria; kingdom Bacillati; phylum Bacillota; class Bacilli; order Lactobacillales; family Lactobacillaceae; genus Lactobacillus; species Lactobacillus sp. B4005. The sequence continues at coordinate 48,975 of NZ_JAFNOZ010000007.1, read as the reverse complement.
AGCTAAAATCAACTATTATCGCAGGCTGGAGCAGGCTGCTTGCTTTCCTTGCATCATTCTAATAAAAATTGGTGCTTAAAAATTAAAGTCAGCAAAACAGCGGATAAAAAGTCACCTAGCTGGTGGTACTAGGCGCTATTTTTATATTATTAATTCTTGACTTTGGAGTATACTCCAATGTGATACTGAATTCATGGAGGCTTTGGATAATGAAAATTGCTGCATTCGCTAAACTAGTAAATATTAGTACTGATACCCTGCGTCACGCACAGCTCAAGTTACCAGAAGTTAAACAAGCTGTTGCCTTATATCAAAGCCCTAAAAGCAATTACTGCGACAAAGAGACTTTAAAACTAGTAACGAAAAAAGCACAGGATTGTCAGCAACAAGCCATTTTTTATACCAAAATGACAAAAATTCTAGCTGAACTTAAAAACAAAATTGAAGAAGAAGCCTCCATTGACGAAATCGAAAATAGCTTAAAACAGTTAGGCGAATTATAAACTGGAAGGAAAAAATATGATTGCTTATCTTTATAAATTGGACTATCTTGCCGCACTAATTTTTCTATTAGTAGCATACTGGAAAAACGATGGTTCATTACTATTTTTTATTGCCTGGTACCTAGTTTTTGATCTTGGGGCAGCTGGCTATGCAATATCGCCTCAGGTGGGAAATGTTCTTTATAATCTCGGCTATTTACTTGTATTTCCGTTAATCTTTTTGACCATTTTGGCTTTGTCCCCCCATTTAAGAACAACCCAGTTAATCAACTTTAACCTAATATGGCTGGCACATATCTGCTTAGACCGGACATTTGGCTGGGGCTTAATGCCGCGATAAAGAATAATTTAAGTATTGGGCGGAATTAGCTGCCGCTTTACAAAAAAATATTTAATAAAACACAAAAAAGGCGGAAAATTAACTTTTCCGCCTTTTATTTTATTTGACTTAATTAGTCTTCAGTAACGAATGGCAACAAGCCCATAATGCGAGCTCTTTCGATTGCCTTAGCTACTTTACGTTGATTCTTAGCGCTAGTGCCAGTGACACGACGTGGTAAGATCTTACCTCTTTCGGAGATAAAACGTTTCAACAGATCAACGTCCTTGTAGTCAACGTAATCAATGTGGTTGGCTGCGATAAAGTCAACCTTACGACGACGATGGCCGCCTCTTCTTTGTTGAGCCATATCCTAGGTCCTTTCTTTAAAATTAGAATGGAAGATCATCATCAGAAATATCAATCGTGTCACCCGAACCAGCAAATGGATCTTGGGTATTATCAGATTGATTACTGCTATTTAGCGGATTATTCTGATTAGATGGTCCCATGTTTGGCGAATTATTGGTATTTTGATTACCAAAATTGCCGTTATCAGTTGGTGTAAAGCCACCATTTTGACCACGGGCTTCACGATCTTTACGTGATTCAAGCAATGCAAAGTTATCAACGACAACTTCGGTCACATATACTCTTTGCCCATCTTTATTATCGTAACTTCTGGTTTGAATTCGGCCGTCAATACCAACAAGTGATCCTTTAGACGTAAAGTTACAGAAATTTTCTGCTGCTTTTCGCCAAATTACACAGCTAATAAAATCCGCACCTCTCTCGCCTTGAGCGTTAGTATACTGACGATCAACGGCAAGAGTAAACGTAGCAACCGAGATTCCACTCCCAGTAGTACGTAATTCAGGATCACGTGTTAAACGGCCAACAAGTACAACTCGATTAATCATACTTTAGGTCCTTCCTTTCCTAAATCACGAAAACGATAAGTTACTATTTTTTATTCGCCAACTTTGACAGTCATTGAACGCAAAACAGCAGTGTCAATCTTAGATAAACGGTCAAATTCGTTAACTGCGTCAGCGTTGTCTGCAGTGAAAGTCATAACGTGATAAGTTCCCTCACGGTATTTGTTAATTTCATATGCGAAATGACGCTTTTCCCAGTCTTTTGACTCAACCATCGTACCACCATTATCGGCAATAACCTTATCATAGTTTTCAACTAGCGCCTTTTTTGATTCTTCATCAATATCAGGCTTAATAATATAAGTTATTTCATACTTAGTAGTTGTCATTACTAGTGCACCTCCTTTTGGACTAAATGGTTCTTGCTAAAAATTCAAGAACAAGGAGTAATTTAGTTTTATTACTCGCAAGCTCTAATTTTAGCACAGAAACAAAAAATTACCAAACTATCTTCACGTGATCCTACAAGGAATTTTTTCATCCCTCACAATTAAATACGCAAAAAAGTCTGATAATTTTTTTCTTAATTATTCTTCTGATTCAGCAGTTGTTTCTTCGTCATTTGCAACTTCTTGGTCTTCTTCAGCAGGTACAACAGCAAGACTTGCAACCTTACTACCATCAACAACTTTAATCAAGCGAACACCAATTGTGCTTCGACCAGTTTGAGAAACATCCGTAATCTTAAAGCGGATCATAATTCCGTCATCCGTAATGACCATAATATCCTGTGAACCATCTACTACAGTAACGCCAGACAATGGTCCATTCTTTTCCGTGACATTCGCAGTCTTAATTCCCTTACCGCCACGGCCTTTAACCGGATACTCACTAGCTCTGGTCCGTTTGCCGTAGCCTTTTTCAGAAATGACTAAAACTTCATCGCTATCTTTAACGACACCGGAACCGACTACATAGTCATGGTCACGAAGATTAATTCCCCGGACACCAGCAGCAGTTCGTCCCATAGAGCGGACAGTTGTTTCGTTAAAGCGAACAGCATAGCCCAAATGAGTACCAATTAAGATATCTTGCTTACCATCGGTTGGTAAGACATTACTCAATTCATCACCATCGCGCAGCGTTAGAGCAATTAAACCACTATTTCTGATATTGGCAAATTCACTAACGTGGGTCCGTTTGACAGTTCCCATCTTGGTAATGAAGAAGAGGTACTTATCATCTGCATCTTCAGGAATATTAATGATTGTCTGGATTTTTTCGCCCTTCTCAAACTGAAGGAGATTGACAATCGGCAAACCCTTAGCTGTCCGACCAAATTCAGGAATTTCGTAAGCTTTCTTAGAGTAGACTTTTCCCTTATTAGTAAAGAATAACAATAAATCATGCGTGCTTGAATACATTAAGTTTTCGATGAAGTCACCATCTTTAATGCCCATGCCTTTAATCCCTTTACCACCACGGTTTTGGGTCTTAAATTCATTAATCAGCATCCGCTTAATGTAGCCACTGTGAGTCAAGGTTAACAAGACATCTTGTTTTTCGATCAAATCTTCATCTTCAATCGAAACAACTTCTCCTTCGCCAATCTTGGTTCGGCGATCATCACCAAAGCGCTTTTGAATATCAAGCAGTTCGTCATAAATAATCTCGTTAATTCGCTCTGGTCGTGCAAGAATATCTTGGTAGTCCGCAATTTTGGCTTTTAATTCTTTATATTCAGCTTCAACTTTATCGCGTTCCAGTCCAGTCAGGCGAACTAACCGCATATCCAGGATTGCTTGCGACTGCTTGTCATCTAATCCAAACCGACTGATTAACGCGGCTTTAGCAATATCACTTGATTCACTTTGACGAATAATATGAACAATTTCATCAATGTGATCTAGTGCAATCTTCAAACCTTCAAGAATATGAGCTCTAGCTTCAGCTTTAGCAAGATCGAACTTGGTTCTTCTAGTAACAACATCTTCTTGGTGTTGTAAGTAGTATTGCAGCATTTCCTTTAAGCTTAGGAAATGTGGTGCGCCATCAACAATTGCCACCATGTTCATGCCGAAGTTAGCCTGCATCTGTGTCTGCTTGAATAAATTATTCAAAATAACACTTGCGCTGGCATCACGCCGAACATCTATGGTAATTCGCATCCCAGATTGGTCGGATTCATCACGAACACCGGTAATTCCGTCAATTGTCTTAGAACGAGCTAAATCAGCAATCTTCTTTACTAATTCAGCCTTATTGACCAAGTACGGAATCTCAGTAACTACAATTCGCTCACGGCCACTTTTTTCGGTTTCAATATTAGTATTAGCCCGAACAACAATGTTGCCCCGGCCGGTTTCATAAGCGCGGTAAATACCGCCTCGGCCCATAATTGTTCCGCCAGTTGGAAAATCTGGTCCCGGAATTGCCTTCATCAACTCTTTAGTAGTTATTTCTGGATTGTCCATCAACATATGCAATCCTTGAATAACTTCAGAAAGGTTATGTGGTGGAATATTCGTGGTCATACCAACGGCAATTCCACTTGTCCCGTTGACAAGCAGGTTAGGAATCCTAGCTGGTAAAACAACTGGTTCATTTTCAGAGTCATCGTAGTTACGTTGCCAATCAATAGTATTTTTATTGATATCACGCAGCATTTCAACCGCGATTTTACTCATTCGTGCCTCGGTATAACGCATTGCGGCTGGTTCATCACCATCGACCGAACCAAAGTTACCGTGACCGTCCACCAGCATATACCGGTAGCTAAAATCTTGTGCCATGTGCGCCATCGCCAAATAAATTGAGGAATCACCGTGGGGGTGAAACTTACCCATAACTTCCCCAACTATTCTGGCCGATTTCTTATATGGTTTATCAGGTGTAACGCCTAATTCGCTCATTCCGTAAAGAATACGACGCTGGACTGGTTTCAAACCATCGCGAACATCAGGCAAAGCCCGTGCTACGATAACTGACATCGCATAATCCAAAAATGAACTATTCATCACGTTGGTCAAGTCAACGTTTCTTATTCTGTGATCTTGACTTTGGTTGTCGTTATCCATTTAAACCTCCTAAGCATCCAAGTTTTCAACGTACTTAGCGTTGCTTTCAATGAAACTACGTCTCGGTGCGACTTCGTTACCCATGAGTAATTCAAACACCTCATTGACATTTTTGGCATATTCCGGACTAACCCGATCTAGCCGCCTATTTTCAGGATTCATGGTTGTTTCCCATAATTGTTCTGGGTCCATTTCACCTAATCCCTTATACCGCTGAACCGTTGGCTTTGGACTTGGCTGCAAGCTGCCTAGGTAGTCATGCAATTCCTCATCAGTATCTAAATATCTGATTACCTTGCCTTGACGAACTTGGTATAGAGGCGGACGAGCGATATAGACATATCCTTTGTCGATCATTGGACGCATATAGTTGTAAAAGAGTGTTAACAGCAGCGTTCTAATATGGGCCCCGTCGACATCGGCATCAGTCATAATAATCAGCTTATGGTAACGGGCCTTAGAAACATCGAAATCAGCTCCAAAACCAGTTCCTAATGCCGTAAATAATGACCGAATTTCTTCATTGGCCAAAATACGATCCATCGAAGCTTTTTCAACATTCAGAATTTTACCACGAATCGGTAAAATTGCTTGTGTTAATCTTGAACGACCTTGCTTAGCAGAACCGCCGGCTGAATTACCCTCGACAATGAATAATTCTGAAATACTTGGATCATTACTTGTATTATCTGCCAATTTCCCTGGCAAATTAGCAATTTCTAAGCCTGATTTCTTTCGGGTAACTTCACGAGCACGCTTAGCAGCAGTTCTAGCACGTTCAGCTAACTGTGCTTTTTCAACAATCTTTCGGCCAACTTGCGGATTTTCCATTAAGAAAGCATTGAAAGTTTCAGAAAATGCCCGGTCAACTGCCGTTCTAGCATCGGAATTACCTAATTTGGTCTTAGTCTGACCTTCGAATTGTGGGTTTGGGTGCTTAACAGAAACGATTGCTGTCATACCCTCACGAATATCTTCACCAGACAAATTATCATCATTATCTTTCAGTAATTTAGTCTTATGAGCATAATCGTTAACTACACGCGTTAAGGCTGTCTTGAACCCTGCTTCATGCATTCCGCCTTCATAGGTATGAATGTTATTAGCAAAAGTCATCAAGGTTGTTTTATAACCCTTAGTATATTGCAAAGAAACTTCGACATTAATGTCGCTGAAAGTCCCCTCTACATAAATTGGTTTATCAAATAAAACTTCATTATCACGATTTAGGAACGAAACGTATTCTTGAATACCACCCTCATAGTGATAAACATCCGTCTCGGCGCTATCTTTTCGCTTATCCGTAAACGTCAGCTTTAAGCCTTTATTCAAAAAGGCTAATTCACGTATTCTATTTTTTAAGATTTTATCATCAAATGAAGTAGTTTCAGTGAAGATATCAGGATCTGGGAAGAAGTGAACAATTGTACCATGATCAGTCAACGGCACAGTACCAGTCATTTTCATTTCATGATCAACACGACCGTGATCAAAGTCAATAAAGTACTTTTTGCCATCACGCATTGTTGTAACATCCAGCTTGGTTGATAATGCATTAACTACTGAAGCACCAACACCGTGCAATCCACCAGATACTTTATAGCCGCCACCGCCAAACTTACCACCGGCGTGAAGAACAGTAAAGACAGTTTCAAGCGCTGGACGACCAGTCTTTTTCTCAATGTCAACTGGAATTCCCCGTCCATCATCTTGAACAGTTACGCTACCATCTTCATTGATGGTAACTTCGATCTTAGTTGCAAAGCCTGCCAAGCTCTCATCAATACCATTATCAATTATTTCCCAAACTAGGTGGTGCAAGCCTTGAGAACTTGTGGAGCCAATATACATACCCGGCCGTTTACGAACAGCTTCAAGCCCGCCTAAAACTTGAATTTGGCTGGCATTATATTTATCAGCTTCTTTTTCATATTGCTTGATTTGGTCGAGGTTGTCTTTCTTCTGATCAGCCATTCAATTTCCCCTCTTCTAAATAAATCTTCCCTGATTTAATCCGGTATACCTTAGGCTTTTTAATTATTTCCCAGGAAATACCTTCGAGATCTGTTGTTGTAATAAAAGTTTGTGTCTTACCATGAATGTAGTTGAGCAGAGCACTTTGACGGTCATGATCAAGCTCACTCATTACATCATCGAGTAAAAGTAATGGATATTCGGCAGTTAAATGATGTACTAATTGGATTTCCGCAAGTTTAACACTAAGCGCAATTGTTCGCTGTTGGCCTTGCGAGCCATATAAATGTGCATCCTTGCCATCTAATTCAAATTCAATATCATCACGATGAGGTCCACTAAGAGTTGTTTTTTTCAGTAATTCGACCTTTTGATTTTTTTGGTAATTAGCAAGTAGTTTGCGATATACCTCTTCGACACTATCAGATTCAGTTACTTTTTTGACTGATGGTCGATAATGAAGTGTCAATTTTTCATTGCTGGAACTTATGTGTTCATATGCGTTTTGAGCATAACGATCTAAGTACTTTAAAAATTTAAATCGCCGAACAATCACTTCAGCTGCAACCCCAGCCAATTGATCGGACAAAACATCTAGAAACATCATGTCCCGTGCTTGTCCTTTTGCCAGTAATTTCAGATAGTTATTTTTTTGTTGCAATACCTGTCTGTATTTACCGGCAAAATAAAGATATTCCGAATTAATCTGGCCAAATTCTTGATCCATAAAGCGCCGCCTTTGTGTCGGTGCTCCTTTAATCAAATCTAAATCTTCTGGAGAAAACAAAATTGCATTTAACTGTCCAACATACTTTGACAGTTTGGCTTGTTCGATCCGATTAACCCAGACTTTTTTACCCTTTTTGGTAATTAATACCCTTAAGGATAAATCAATTTGGCTTTTATATACATGGCCAGAAATATTTGCATAATCCTGGTCAAAAGCAATTAATTCTTTATCACTACTTGTCCGATGTGATCTCGTTAATGCCAAAAAGTAAATCGCCTCAAGCAGATTAGTCTTGCCCTGCGCATTTTGCCCGATAAAAATATTGACATTGGGATCAAAAACTACGTCTAATTGCTGTAAATTACGATAATTTTGTGCAATAAAGTGCTTGAGATACATTCAGGTTACCGAAATTCATATCTTTCTTGGGCAACTTCAATCTGATCGCCAGGTCTAATCTTTTTCCCACGGCGATTTTCCTTAATCCCATTCAAGATAACGGGATTTTCTTGCAGATACCACTTAGCTTGACCACCAGAAGAAATGATACTTTCTTCTTTTAAAAATTGACTGAGAGTGACATACTCACCCTTTACCTTAAACTCTTTGATAATATCCACCTTCATCACTTTAATTACCTATAGTTAAGTATATGCGTTTCACAGGTAAAATACAACTTTAAGCGCAATATAAAGCCCTATAAACGATTTTTTTATAAATAAACGTATCACAGTGAATGACAGTAAAAATAGAATAAGACGCCTTTTTTGTCTATTTTGAGAAAATTGCCAAAGAAAAGACCATCATTTCGATGGCCTTTTTCATTATTACCTAAAAGTTTGTTTAAAAAGTTCTAACTGGTGTGATTAATTGCACAAAGTCGATATCATCTTTATCTGGATTTACAGTGAAAGGCCGCAGTGGCTGGGTAAATTCCATTACAACCGAATCAGTTACCGAAGCACGCAAAGCATCACGCAAATAATCAGGGTTGAAGGAAATCTTCAAGTTCTTGCCTTCCAATTTCTTAAAGGCAACATCTTCTTCTACGTTACCAATTTCTGCCGATTCACCCGATAATTTAGCTGTTTGGTTTTCAGTATCTAGGGTTAAATCAACAACATTGTTGCGGCCAGCGTGAGTTAACAGACTTGCACGGTCAAGCGCGCTAGAAAGCTCAGCTAAATCAAATTCAACACTTGTTGTGCTTTCACTTGGAATCAAGCGTTCAGTATCAGGGTAGCTGCCCTCAAGCAAACGTGAATAGAACAGAATATTACCAATTTCAAAGAGTACTTGATTTTCACCCGGACAAACTTTAATTTCCGGATCAGTTTCCCCGATAATACGTGCTAATTCAAGCAGACTTTTACCAGGAATAATTAAGTCAGTTTTAGCTTGTGGTCCATTTTCTAACGTCAATGCGCGACTTGAAAGACGATGTGAGTCAGTCGCTACAGCGTGAATCCGCTCAGGGCCAAAGTCAAAGTGAACACCTGTTAAAACCAGACGGCTTTCCTGGGTTGCAACTGCAAATTGGGTTTCATTAATGATTTCGCGGAAAGTTTTTCCTGAGATGATAAAAGAGGACTCGTCAGGAATTTCCGGTAATCTTGGATAGTTATTGGCATCAAGACCATTGATTGTGAATTCACTATTTTCAGAGATAATTTGTGTTTGGAAACTTTCTTTTACTTCAAGTGAAAATTCCTTACCTGGCAAACGTCTAATAATTTCACTGAAAAACCGGGCTGGTAACACAATTGCACCAGTTGATTCAACAGTTAAATCTTCACTTACCGGAATTCTAATTTCGATTGAAATGTCAGAATCACTACCAGTTAAAAGAAGTTCATCTTCAGTTAAGTTGAGTTTAATTCCGCTTAATATCGGTATCGTAGCACGAGAAGAAATAGCATGCATTACATTGTTTAGATTATCAACGAACAGATTTCTGTTTACGGTAAATTTCATTTGTTACCTCCTAGATTGTCATTTGTTTTATTTATTAATTATATATTTAATTAAGTAGTATTAGTAGGTCCTGTGATTTCTGTTGAAAAACTTAATTTGCCCTAAAATAACGTAATTATGACGGTTAAGAAAATGTGTACAAGACTGAAAGTTTTCCACACTTAAGCACTTTTTAGCGATCAAGCATTTGCTTCAAATCAAAAACTGCTGTTTTGATATCTGAGTCCGTTTTTATTTCGCGACTAATTTTATCGCAAGCATGCATCACCGTTGTGTGGTCCTTGCCGCCAAATTCTTGACCGATTTTAGGTAAGCTGGAATCAGTTAATTCACGAGACAGGTACATTGCAATTTGGCGCGGTACGACAATCTGCCTTACCCGCTTTTTTCCTTTCAATTCATAAGTTGAAGTTTGGAAATAATTAGCAACGACTTCTTGGATTTTAGAAATTTGTAAGCCTTGATTTTTTTGTACCAGTTTTAGATCTGCTAGGGCTTCGCGAGCTAAATTGACGTTGATGTCTTCATGCTCAATTGTTGCATGCGCCTGGACTTTAACCAAGGCACCCTCAAGCTCACGAATATTGGTATCAACTTGTGAAGCAATGTAATCGAGTGTGCTGTCATCAATAATGAGATTTTCAGCCTCGGCCTTTTTCCGCAAGATTGCAATTCGCGTTTCCAGATCGGGTGGCGTAATTTCAACTTGCAGCCCCCAGGTAAACCGAGATACCAGTCTTTCGGACAAGTCAGGAATTTCGGTTGGCAGCCGGTCACTCGTCATAACAATCTGTTTTTGATCGTTATAGAGCGTTTCAAAAGTATGGAAGAATTCTTCTTGAATGCCCTCTTTTTTGGCAAAAAATTGGATATCATCGACTAACAATAAGTCGCAGGTACGATATTTTTCCCGGAATTGATCCTGCGTTTTATTTTTAATGGAATTAATGAAGTCGTTAACAAAGGTTTCACTTTGGATATAAACGACTTTCGCATTCGGTCGTTCTGCCAGCATTTGGTGACCAATCGCTTGCATCAAGTGTGTTTTACCTAGACCCACGCCACCAAAGATAAAAAGCGGATTGTAAAAACTACCAGGACTATCGGCAACAGCTAAAGCAGCACCTGCTGCAAGTTTATTTCCTTCACCTTGAACAAAGTTATCGAAAGTATATTTATCATTCAGCTTAAGATTGCGGACAAATGCATTGGTTTCTTGTCTTTGCGTCTTTTCACGTAATGGCTGTGTTTGCGGCTTTGGGGTTACGAGCCGTTCAGTACTGCTATCGCCTTCGATCTGAAAAACAGGAATCACTTCAATATTGGCATATCCGTATGCTGACTGAATGAGCTGCGTAGACAAATTCTTTTCCCAATATCCTTTAGTAACCGGATTTTGGACGGCAATTTTTAGTTCATGAGTTTCCTTATTATAGGAAACGGGTTTAGTATTTTTAAACCAAGCATTGTAGGCAACTTCATTAAAACGTTCACGCATTTCATCGTTAAAATGCTGCCAAAATTTATTGATGTCAAACAAAATAATTCCCTCCGATAACGTTAAGCAAAACTTATTGTACCATCTAAATAAAATGTTTTCCACAAGTGAATAACATTAATCCAAAATCAACAAGTTGTGGATAGATATTTTAGAAAGATACACAAATTTTGCGAGAAATAAATCTTGAAATGAGAAATTTGCAGGCAATCCTGTGGATTATTTTTATTAATTTACCAGTAAAAGAGATGAATAATGCAGCGAGATATCCACATGCTGTGAATATCTTTTTTAACAGGTTGTGTCTTGTGGATAAACTTGTGCAAACTGCTGTGTGTTATAAATTGTGGATAAAAAATGCTGGTCTTTTGTAAACAAGATACATAAGTAATTATCTGAAAAAATGTTAAAACTTGGTACCAATTTGCTCCTAAATACATTGAATAATAAAAATGCTATTGTCGGTAAAAAGGGGCTGCTTGTTTTACAAATTAAAGATCAAAATTAACTAATTCATGCTAGCGGTCGTTCATGGGTAAAACACTTTTTATTAAAAAAAGATGATAGCTATTAGCATGCATAAAATAAAACTTATACCAGTGTCTTTTAAGCTTAACTGCAAGATAAACACATGAAGAATTCAACTTCATTGAATTAGTTAGTGGCTGTTTTCATAACTTGTTTACATTTTAGTAACTTCGTAAAGTCTAAAAGTACAATGGCCTCAACAAATTTTTTTAGTAAAGAGGGAAAAGTATGACTTTTGAAGAGCGAGTTATCAGTCAATCAATCAATTTTACGGATTTAGAAGATAGGATCGTGCAGTATTTTGCGGCTAATAAAAAGGATATCGGTGACTTAAAAATCACTTACTTGGCGCGACGCTTTTACACATATCCAAATACAATTACGCGGCTTTGCCATAAATTAGGCTACACTGGGTTCGCCGATTTAAAGAGCTCGATCAAGAATGAAACCATAGATAACCAAAAGGTTGGTGATTATGGCGCAAAAGAATTACAGAAAAACCTGGAACTAATTAGTCAAATGCCATGGGAACGTGTGTTAGATAAATTGCTAAGTGCGAAAAAGATTAATTTTTATTCAATGGGGCAAACCGCATATGTTACTAGGCTAATCGTTGGCAATTTTTATGCTCTTGATTACAAGTCCTTTTTTTATGACTATCCTAGTGACTTAACTCATATTATTGGCCACGAAAGTAGTGATCTCTTTTTTCTAATTAGCTTATCTGGCAATAAAAAGCCATTATTGAAGCTAGCGCGGGAAATTAAGAGCCATGGTAATTGCTTGATAACTCTAACCAATCTATCAGTTAATCCGTTGGCAAAATTGGCAGATGAACGCCTTTTTTGTTATTCGCCCGACAAGCGAATCGATGATTATAATGTTACTGATAAAGTACCCGTATTATTAGTTATGAATGAGCTGTTCAAGCGATATGCAAAAAGGTTAAATAAGGAAATCAAAGACGTGTAATATTACACGTTTTTTTATTTATCAGCTGATTTATAGTGTACTTTTCCAAAAAAAAGCCATCCCCAAAATGTAAGCGCTTATAATAGCGCTTGTAGCTCAATTGAAGGAGGCTTTATTGATGGAGCAAGAACAAATTATTATGCAGTTAATTTCGCAGGGAGGAAGTGCTAGGTCTGAAAGTATTGCAGCAATTCGTAAGGCACGCTCGCAAGATTATCAGGCAAGCGAAGAATTGCTAAAAAAAGCGCATGATGACCTACTTGCGGCGCATAACTTACAAACTAAATTATTGCAAAAAGAAATTAATGGCAGTGCAGAAAGGCCTTCCTTATTGATGGTACATGCACAAGATCATCTGATGAATGCGATGACCGTCAATGATTTGGCCAAAGAACTTATTGCTATTTTAAAAGAAAGGAATTAGTAAAAATGACTTATAAAATAATGTTAGCTTGTGCAGGTGGTTTTTCTACAAGCATGTTGGTGACTCAGATGAAGAAAGCGGCTAAGAAAAAGAAGGTTGACGCTGACATCAATGCCGTTGCGGAATCTGCGCTTAATAATTATACGGACCTCGATATTATCTTGCTTGGGCCACAAGTGGGGCATATTAAACCAGAACTTGAGAAAGAATTTTCGATTCCGATCAGAGTCATTGACCAGATGGATTACGGCATGATGAATGGTGAAAAAGTTCTTAATGATGCTCTAGAAGTTTTGGAAGGGGAGAAAAAAGCTAATGGTGAGCGCAAATAAGGCCAAGCTAGCACAGTGGCGTGACAAAATTCAAACAGGAATGGGAAAATTTCAGCGTAATAAATATGTCTCTGCCATTGCCGGCGGGATGATGGCTATCTTACCTGTTTTGATGGTCGGCTCATTTTCGTCTATCTTTTTTAGTTTAAATATTGGCCCGTATCAAAGCTTTATTACACAAACTGGAATAAAAAATATTTTTAATATCATTACGGCAGTTACTACCGATATCTTATCAATTTATGTTGTTGTTTCATTAGCCAATAGTTTAGCTGCTGAACTTAAAGTTGATAAATTTATGGCAATTATTTCATCGCTTGTTGCCTTTTTACTGGTAACACCGATGATTGAACAAAAAGGTAAATTTATTGGCCTTGATATGAATTATATTGGCTCACAAGGGATGTTGGTCGCCATGGTAGTAGCGCTGACCGCTACGAGGCTGTTTGCGCTATTTGCTAATAATAAATATTTAGTGATTAAAATGCCTGATAGTGTGCCAGAATTTGTATCAAAAACATTCGCGTCAATGTTGCCGATTTTCTTAATTACTATTATTTATGCGATTGTTAATTTCTTATTTACATTAACGCCGTATCATAATGTAGATGATATGATCATGACGCTAATTCAAGTACCTTTGCAAGGTTTAGGATCAAGTCCATTTGCTGCTTTAGTCCTCGTGTTTTTTGCCGAATTTTGCTGGTTTTTTGGAATTCATGGAACAATGGCTACGACAGCAGTACTATATACCCTGTTTTATCCATTTGATGTTGCTAATTTAAATGCATTTAAAGCGGGAACCGCATTGCCGTATATTGTGACGATGACTTTTATTACTAACCAAAAAGGCCCGAGAGCTTTAGCATATGCAATTTTATGTATTCGTTCTAAGAGTGAACGGTTGCGCTCTTTGGGAAAAGTCGGGTTTATTCCTGCCTTCTTTGGCATAAGCGAGCCATTTAAATTCGGCATTCCAATGGTATTAAATCCGTTAGCCTTCATTCCACTAACGATGGGCGGAACAATTAGTGTAGCAGCAACGTATTTGGCTACTTATATTGGACTTATTCCACGTCCTAATGGCATCCCGGTTCAGACTGCCGGAACTCCTGAATTTTTCCGGGCATTTCTTCTGGGGGGATGGCGAATGGTCATCTGGCACGTTGTTCAACTCGTGATTTTACTTGCTATCTGGTATCCATTTATGAGAATGATTGATAAACAATGCTGTGCGCAAGAAGCAGCCAAAACTGAAGAAACCAAATAATAGTGGAGGATTTATGATTGCAAATGTTAACGTCAAATATTTGGGTAGGGATGAGTACAAATTAAAATGGAGTAATGCTAAGGAGACTAGCATCTATTTATTGCCACAGCCCGATAAAGTTGTCAGCGAGTTTTTACTGACAACATCAGAAAACTCTATTGAAATAAAAGTAACTAAGTACGCGCGACCATATTTTCTACTTAAAGACGAAGATAATGAAATAATTTGGGCAACTAGAGTAGTTCCTCTTGAGGGGACCAATAACTTTCGTGATTTAGGCGGATATCTTGGTGCAGATGGAAAAAGGATCAGGTGGGGGAAATTATTTCGCTCTGATCATTTGCACCGGCTTACTGAAAATGATAAGCGGGTTTTGGATTTAATTGGACTAAAAACGGTGGTTGATTATCGCAGTCCAGCCGAATATTTGGCTCAGCCAAATCAGAACTGGCAAGCATTGCAGCAAACTTTTCACCTAGTTCCTGACGCGCAAAGAGCAGTTCTGGCGGCCAAGGCTGGCAGTACACATGAAAAAGTTCGCCAATTAGTTCAGCGAGAAGTAGATCAAAATGTTCGTTTAGATAATTCAGGCAAGACGATGATTAATCAAAGTAAAGATTTTGTCCGGCTTGATGAGAATAAACGGATTTATCGCAAATTATTAGATGTTTTGCTAGAGCAAGAAAACGTTCCGCTAGATCAGCATTGCCGTGGCGGTAAAGATCGGACAGGCTACGGTGTAGCAATCATTTTGTATCTGCTTGGTGTTGATATGGATACGATTATAAGTGATTATATGCTGACTAAGACGCTGCGTAAGAAGCGCAACCAGCATCGAATGGCGCAATATGCGCACGAAACAGATGATCAAAATGTACTTGCTTACTTGTATTCGATGCTTGATACCCGATCGGAATATTTAGAGGCCTCTTTTGCTGAAATGATTAATCTTTCTGGCAGCATTGACGCTTATTTTAAGAATGAACTTAAGGTTACCCCTGAAGAAGTCGTTGCCTTGAGAAAAATATATTTAGAGTAATAATGATAAGTGATTCTACCATGAAGGTGAGAACCACTTTTTGTTTCACGTGAAAAATAGTAAAATAGAACTAAATATTTTCACGCAATTACTGAAAAAATAAAGGAGATTTTAGCCAATGAACGATGATTATATCAAAATGGCATTAAAAGACGATGGTAACCTTAAAGTGATTCTTAAGGGATGCGTTGAAAATGTTGCTCAGGAAAAAGTCGGTGTTGTCAGTGTAGTCTACCTTACTAAGGATCCCAAAAAGGCTGAGCAGAAGTTCACTGAATATAATGCTAATAAAGAAGAAGGGGATTACTACATGGTTTATAGTTGCCCATTAGATACCTTTTTGCCGTCATTAGGTCATTACCCATCAATTGAAATTCATCAAGAAGATTTGAATGGAAAGTAAAAAGATAGCAAGAATTTTTACTAGAGCATAATAAAAGTGGCAAAATTACCGAATTATATCCAATTATGAAACAAAAATCTGCTCTAGAGTAGAATTGCTAAAAATAAAGAATATAAAGCTGATCAAACATTCTAAAGACATGTGTTAGAATCTTTTGGGGCTAAGAACATATATTTAGGTAGTAAATTCGCATTTTTTTCGTTTTCACTTGGTTTTTTATTTTAATCATGGTATCCTAGATATTAAATTGTGCAGTTAGCATATTAAAAATGGAGGTGTAGTTTAATGACAACTAAAAGAACTTACCAACCTAAAAAGCGTCACCGTTCACGCGTTCATGGCTTTATGAAGCGTATGAGCACATCAAATGGCCGTAAGGTTTTGGCTAGACGCCGTGCAAAGGGTAGAAAAGTCTTATCTGCTTAAACCACTGAATCCCAGTGGTTTTTTTAATATCAAAGAGTGGAATGAAACGTTTTGAGAAAGTCTTATCGAGTTAAAACTGAAAATGATTTTCAGCGAGTTTTTAAATCTGGTAATTCAGTAGCAAATCGGGCGTTTGTCATCTATAAAATAGCTAAACCCGAGAATACTCATTTTCGGGTTGGAATTTCAGTTGGCAAAAAGGTCGGACATACCGCGGTTGTACGTAATCGCCTCAAACGTTATATTCGAGCAGTTCTTACTGAAAATAAGCCTGCAATTGATACACAGATTGATTTTTTGGTAATTGCTAGACCGTTTGTACGAAATTTTAGGATGGCAGAAGTCCGGAAGAATTTGCTTCATGCGCTCTTTTTGGCTAATATTATAGAAGAAATACCTGAAAAAGTTGAGGAAGATTAGAGTGAAAGACATTTTAACTAAAAAGAATGTCAAACGTGTACTTGTGCTATTAGCAGTGATGGCAGTTGCCGTTGTACTAACTGGATGTGCTGCTTCAAATGCTAAGCCAGCTCCTGTTTCACATACTAGTGGTAACTGGTGGGATCGTTGGGTAATTTATTACATGTCAACGTTCCTGTTATGGCTTGCGAAGATAATGAACAACAGTTACGGTTGGGCAATTATTGTCTTTACCGTTATTGTGCGGTTAATCTTGTATCCACTTAGTGCATTGCAGATTAAGAGTACAACTAAAATGCAAGGGATTCAGCCTGAAATTGATGCATTGCGCAAAAAATATCCAGGTAATGATACAGAATCGCGAACACTGCTTTCACAAGAAACTAATAAGCTCTATAAAGAAGCTGGCATTAATCCATACGCAGGTTGTTTGCCACTGATTATTCAGCTGCCTGTTATGTATGCTTTGTATGGTGCGATTTGGCAGACGCCACAATTACAGACTGGCCATTTTTTGTGGATGGACTTAGGTGAGCCGGATCCATACTTTATTATGCCGATTTTGTCGATGATCTTAACGTTCTTATCGACTTACATTAGTCAATTATCAACGCCGAAAGAATCACAAAACTTTTCGACTAAGATTATGACTTACGGAATGTCCGTAATGGTCGGTATAATGGGTATCTACTTCCAATCAGCAATTGTTTTGTACTGGGTAATTTCTAACCTCTTCCAAGTGGTTCAAACCTTTATCTTGCAGAATCCGATTAAATATCGGCATGAACAAGAAGCTAAGGCTGAAGCTGAACGCGAACGTAAGCGGCAACTACGGAAGACTTATAAACGATTAAAACGTAAACATTAATCTAAAGTATTTTTTAGATAAAGTAGTCAAAGTGCTTTATCCATCATGATTATTATTCATGGTGGTATAATGCGCTTTTTTTATTGAAAAGGAGAAATCATGGCACAAACTTTGACTGAATTTGATACGATAGCAGCAATTTCAACGCCGATCGGTGAAGGTGGTATTTCAATTGTCAGATTGTCTGGTGAAGATGCAGTTAAAATCGCCAACCGGGTTTTTAAAGGAAAAGACTTAACTAAAGCTCCTAGTCATACTATTCATTATGGGCACATTGTTGACCCCGAAAATAAGCAAATAATTGACGAAGTAATGGTCTCCGTTATGCTGGCGCCAAAGACTTTTACGCGCGAAGACATTGTGGAAATTAATTGTCACGGCGGAATTGTTGTCACCAATCGCATTTTACAGCTTTTGCTAAGAAACGGTGCGCGCATGGCTGAGCCAGGAGAGTTTACTAAACGGGCGTTTGTTAATGGGCGAATTGATTTAACCCAAGCTGAAAGCGTAATGGATATTGTTCGCGCTAAAACCGATCGTGCAAGGCAGGTTGCCGAAAATCAGCTTGAAGGTGGATTATTAGCAAAAATTCAGGCAATGCGCCAAGAGATTTTAGACACTCTTGCAAATGTTGAAGTTAATATTGATTATCCTGAATATGATGCTGATAAAGTGACATCTGAGCAAATGACTAGGGTTTCGCAATCAGTTATTGGTAAAATTGATGGTCTGCTTAAGACTGCTGCCGAGGGAACGGCGTTACGTAACGGTCTAGCGACTGCAATTATTGGTCAACCCAACGTTGGTAAGTCATCGCTGCTCAATTATTTAACTAAAAGCGATACTGCAATTGTAACGGATATCGCTGGTACAACGCGAGATACGCTTGAAGAATACGTTTCTGTTGAAGGGGTACCGCTAAAATTAATTGATACAGCTGGTATTCGGCACACTGAAAATAAAGTAGAAAAAATTGGCGTAGAACGATCAAAAAAGGCTTTGGATCAAGCTGATTTGGTTTTACTCTTGTTTGATTCAAGTAAGGAGCTAGATCCAGAAGATCGCGAATTAATTGCGGCAACGGCAAACAAAAAGAGAATTGTTATCTTAAATAAAACCGATTTGGGCCAAAAAGTATCAGCTGCTGAAATGAAAGAGTTAACTAACAGCGAAGTAATTCCGACTTCTATTTTGCAGAGAAAGAATTTGAATCAGTTAAAAGAAGCAATTAAAGATTTATTCTTTAACGGTATTGAAAATTCAAACGATCAAGTAATGGTAACTAATCAAAGACAAGTAGGATTACTTGAAAAGGCCAAAAAGCAGTTGCAGGATGTCATTGCTGCGTTAGAAACTGAGGTGCCAATTGACATTGCACAAATTGATTTCAATGGTGCTTGGGATACTCTAGGCGAAATTACTGGTGAAAGTAGTCCAGATGAACTTGTTAATCAACTATTTAGTCAATTCTGTTTAGGAAAATAGGTGTAAAAGAATGATTAAGAATTATGACTCAAACGATTATGACGTAATCGTCGTTGGTGCAGGTCATGCAGGTAGTGAAGCTGCCTTAGCTAGCGCCAGAATGGGCCAAAAGACGCTGCTATTAACAATTAGTTTAGATATGGTTGCGTTTATGCCTTGTAACCCTTCGGTTGGTGGTCCAGCGAAAGGGACAGTAGTACGTGAAATTGATGCCCTTGGTGGTCAAATGGGTAAAAACATTGATGCAACTTATATTCAAATGAGAATGCTCAATACGGGTAAAGGCCCCGCTGTTCAAGCTCTCCGTGCGCAAGCTGATAAGTGGCAATATCATGAGCAGATGAAGAGCGTAATCGAAGAAACACCTAATTTGACATTGCGCCAGGCAACCGTTGATGAACTAATAGTTGAAGACGGTGTATGTAAAGGACTAATTACTAATACGGGTGCCAGGTATCATGCCAAAAGTGTTGTGTTAACTACAGGAACTTCGGCTCGTGGTCGCATTTATATTGGTGAATTAAATTATTCTTCAGGTCCTAACAATACTATTCCGGCAATTAAACTTTCTGAGAATCTGGAAAAACTGGGTTTTAAATTACGTCGTTTTAAAACCGGGACGCCGCCACGCGTCAATAGTAATACGATTGACTACTCTAAAACGGAAGAGGAGCCAGGCGATCAGATACCGCGTCATTTTTCCTTTGAAAGTAAAGATGAGGACTATCTAAAAGAGCAAGTTTCTTGCTGGATGACGTACACTAATAAAAGAACACACAAAATTATTAACGAAAATCTAACCCGCTCACCAATGTTTTCAGGTGAGATTAAAGGTGTGGGTCCACGTTACTGTCCATCAATTGAGACAAAGGTAGTGCGTTTTGCTGATAAGCCGCGCCACCAAATTTTTCTTGAGCCGGAAGGTAAAAATACCAAGGAAGTTTATGTTGGCGATTTTTCAACTTCAATGCCCGAAGAAATTCAATTAAAAATGCTACACACGGTTGCAGGATTAGAAGATGCCGAATTGATGCGTCCGGGTTATGCGATTGAGTATGACGTAATTGATCCTTGGCAGTTAAAGCATACCTTGGAGACTAAAAACATTAAGAATCTGTTTACTGCCGGGCAAATGAACGGTACTTCTGGTTACGAAGAAGCTGCGGGACAAGGCTTAATTGCTGGTATTAATGCAGCTTTACGTGCTTCCAATCGACCTAGCTTTACTTTAGGTCGCGATGAGGCATATATTGGCGTTTTAATTGATGATTTAGTAACGAAGGGAACAGAAGAGCCATATAGATTGCTGACTTCACGGGCGGAATACCGGCTGATTTTACGTCATGACAATGCTGACTTACGTTTAACGGATTATGGTTATCAACTTGGTCTGATTTCGGAAGAGCGCTACTCGAAGTTTTTGGCTAAAAAAGAGCAAATCAAGCAAGCCGAAAATGCTGTAAAGACAATTACTATTCATCCCGATGAAAAAGTGCAGGCATACCTTGCAAGTATTGGTGAAGATAAGCTTAAAGCTGGTGTAAAAGCAGATGTATTCTTACGTCGGCCACGAGTTAAAGTTGATGATATTGAAAAACTGACGGGCGAAACAATTTCAACTGAGCGCTACGTTAAGGAGCAGATTGAAATTAATGTTAAGTATGCCGGCTATATTAAGAAGGAACAGCAACAAATTAATCGTTTGCACCGCCAAGAAGCCAAAAAAATACCAGCTGATATTGATTACCAAGCAATTGAAGGCTTAGCAACAGAAGCACGGGAAAAATTTGAGAAGATTAGACCTGAGACGATCGCACAAGCTGAACGGATCTCTGGGGTAAATCCAGCCGATATGGCGATTTTGAGTGTTTACGTTCAAAATGGTCGTTATGCTAAAATCAAAAAGTAACTTTTAGAAAAAATTTAAAATTCTTTTTCTGAAAATAAATAATTCAAAAAAGACACAAAATAAACGTTAATGATCAGATAATCACAAATATAATTATTGCTCTTATCTTAAAGTGATTATTTATTGATATAAGTTTGTGAAAATAATATTTTTACAAAGCGCTTACATATCTGTCCAACCAATAATTTTACTCACTTGAAATTGTGAAATTATATGTTTTAATACAGTATGTAAGTAAATGTATTTAAGGAGATGCACTTTAAAAATGGCAAAAATTAATGGCGCAAATGCTATGCTCCAAGTTTTATTGGACTGGCATATTGATCATATTTATGGTTTCCCAGGTGGTTCATTCGATTCAACTATGAATGCTATCCACGACTTCAAGGGTAAATTGAAGTATATTGAGGTTCGGCATGAAGAAGCTGCAGCTTTGGCAGCTTCAGCTGAATATAAATTTACTGGCAAAGTTGGCGTATGCTTTGGTTCAGCTGGTCCTGGTGCTGTTCACTTAATGAATGGTTTGTACGATGCTAAATACGACAAGGTTCCAATGGTAGCGATTATTGCTAATGTTCCAACTAGTCGTCAAGATATGGACTTTTTCCAAGCATTTGATGAAAAGCCTTGGTTTGATCCCGTTGCAGTTTGGAATCACCAAATCAAGCGGGCTGAACAAATCCCTGCAATGATGGATGAAGCTATTCGTCAAGCTTATGCTAAGAAGGGTCCAGCAGTTTTAATCTTACCTAAGGACTTTGGTTGGGATAAGATTGATGACAATTTCCGTGTAAATTACAATGCATTGGAAGCGATTCCTAACTATGCAGCTCCTAAGAAAGAAGAGATTGATGCAGCTGTTAAGCTTCTTGAAGAAGCTAAAAATCCAGTTGTTTACTTTGGCTTAGGTATGAAGGGACATGGCGATGTCTTAGAAAAATTCGCTGAAAAATTCAAGACCCCATTGATGTCGTCAGTTATGGCTAAAGGTGTTGTTGAAGATAAGTGTCCAGCATACATGGGTTCAATCGGTCGTGTTGCTCCAAAGCCAAGTGACGATATTCAAACTCACGCAGATGCTGTAATTTGGGTTGGTAATGACTCACCATTTTCAATTTTCTTCTTTGACCCTAAGGCCAAGGTTGTTCAAATTGATGTAGATTCTGAAAAGTTGGGTAAGCGTCACGCAGTTGATGTCCCAATTTTGGCAGATGGTGCCAAGACTTTGCAAGCAATCATTGATGCCGGTAAAGCTCGTGAAGAATCACCACTTTACAAGGCTGCCATTGCAGACCGTAAAAACTGGGAAGACTGGGAAAACAGTTTTGTTGACTCAGACGAAATGCCAATTCGTCGCGAACCAATCTTTGATATTATTAATAAATATGCTGCAGACAATGCACAATTTGCAATTGATGTTGGTAACATCAATATTGATTTCCAGCGTTTAGTAAATCTGCATGATGAACAAACATGGGCAACCTCTGGATTATACGCAACTATGGGCTTTGGCTCCCCTGCTGCTCTTGCTGCTGCAACTGTTCACCCAGAACGTGAAGTTTGGAACTTAGGTGGTGACGGTGGCTTTGCAATGATGAATCAAGAATTATTGACTGAAGCTCGTTACAACATGCACATTTTGAACGTTGTCTTTACTAATGATACTTTAGGCTACATTGAAGCTGAACAAGTTGACGAATCACACCAACCATTATCTGGCGTTATTTTGCCAAACAACGATTGGGCCAAAGTTGCTGAAGGTATGAACGTTAAGGGTGTAACTGTACGTACTAAGAAGGAATTCGAAGACGCAGTTAAGGAATTCAAGCAAATGGATGGACCAATGTTAATCGACATCAAGTTCACTCATGACATGCCTTACTCAACTGAATTGAACACACTTGATGACCCTGAATTTGTTAAGAAGTATCAAGCTGAAGATTTGAAGCCATTCAGCTACTTTGCTGATAAATATGGTTTAGTTGAAGATGCTGCTTCAGGTGCTTCAGAAGCTGAAGAAGAAGAACCTGAACCAGAAGAAGAAGAGCCTGACACAACTTCAGGTGCTTCAGCACACTAATAAATATTATTAGAAATGGAAAAGCGAAACTTTTTGAAAGTTTCGCTTTTTTGCTACCGTACAAGTATAATAATAGAGTATGAAATTGTACGATGGAGGATTAAATATGCAACAATTCGGAATCATTGGCTTATCCGTAATGGGCAAGAACCTTGCTTTAAATGTTAGAAATAGTGGCTTCTCCGTTTCAGGCTTTAGTATTGATAAAAAAGAAGTCGATGCTTTTGCCAAATATCAGGATGATAAATTAAAACCAACTTATACTTGGGAAGAATTTGTCAATTCTCTAGAGAAACCACGTAAGATTTTGATTCAAATTATGGCCGGCAAGCCAGTTGATGAAACTTTACATAAGCTATTACCATTACTTGATAAAGGCGATATTTTACTTGATGGTGGAAATTCAAACTTCCATGATACTAATCGGCGTTTTCACGAAATGAAAGAGCATGGCATTCATTTTATTGGCATGGGTGTTTCAGGCGGTGAAGAGGGAGCTTTAAATGGTCCAGCATTGATGCCGGGTGGTGATGAAGAAGCTTATAAGGAAGTTGCCCCTATTTTAGAAGCAATTGCTGCTAAAAATGATGATGGCCAGCCATGTGTCAGCTTCATTGGTCCTGAAGGCAGTGGTCATTACGTTAAAATGGTACATAACGGAATTGAGTATGGTATCATGCAAGAGTTTTCCGAAGTTTACGATATCTTACGTAAAGTAGCAGGAAAATCTAATGATGAAATGTCCGCAATTTTTGCTGACTGGAATCAAGGCATAGTTAAGGCCTATCTTAGTGAGATAACCTCCGAAGTATTGAAGCAAAAAGATGATTTGACCCCAGATCATGTAATTGATCATATTTTAAACGTTGCTTCATATAAGGGTACTGGTAACTGGATGCTAGAAGATGGAGTTCATTTAGGTGTTCCAATTAGTGTAATAGCCGAAGCAGTTATCAGTCGGTTTATGTCAAAGGCTACTACGCGTGAAGGTAAAGAAATTAATTGGACTGGTGAAGTTCCAGATGATTTAATCGAAAACCTAGGAAAAGCATTGCAGTTAAGCCAGGCTGTTGCATATGCGCAGGGCTTCCAGCAATTAAAAATGGCTGCTGATGCTTACCATTGGGAATTACGTTATCCTGCAATTGCTCAATCTTGGGAAGCTGGCTGCATTATTCGCTCATCGATGTTAAAAGATATTGAAAAAGCTTTTGCTGATGGCAAGAAGCTTGACAATATGTTCCAAGATCCTTACTTTAAGGACTTGATGGAGAAGGATACCCCAGCATTGCGTAAAGTGCTTGAGCTTGCAACCAAGGCCGGGATTCCTACACCAACTTTAAGTGCTTCACTTAACTATTTGGAGTCAATTTTTAATCCAAGTCTGCCAGCTAATTTAATTCAAGGTCAACGTGATTACTTTGGCGCACATACTTACTTCAGAAATGATCGTGATGGAGTTTACCATACTGAGTGGTACGAAGAAAAATAATTCTGTTACACGTGTAACAAAACAAAAACCAGTTAAAATTAGTTTTTGACTGGTTTTTTGCTGTGATGAAACTAGTTCAAAGTGGGTACGAAATGAAAAATAATAGAATTCAGATTAAGCTGCTGCTAGAGGCAATGCTAGTCGGCCTCTGCAGTGGAATAGTTGTTGGCTTTTTCCGGTTTGGAATAGAGCAAATGTCTAGCTTGTGGCTAATGTTGTTTCATCTGGCTCATCAAAGTTGGTTATGGTTCTTACCAATTGTTATCGGCTTAGCTGCAGTTGGCTTGATTGCGGGCTATTTTGTTAAGCAATATCCCCACGTTGGGGGATCTGGTATTCCTGAAGTAAAATTACAGCTTGCAGGTAAATTGCAACTTAGTTGGTGGCCGATTTTGTGGCGGAAAGTGATTGGCGGCATTCTAGTCATTAGTACGGGCCTATTTTTGGGGCCTGAGGGGCCTTCACTTCAGATCGGGTCAACTATCGGTCAAGGGATGGCAAAAGCCTCTAAAGAGGCTAAAACAAACGAGCGCGTATTGCTATCAACGGGTGCCGCAAGTGGACTGGCAGCCGCATTTGGTGCACCACTTAGTGGAGCCTTATTTGTATTAGAAGAAGTTTTTCACAACTTTTCACCTCGTGTAGGACTTAATGCACTAGCTGGGGCCTTGGTTTCAGATTATGTCGTATCCAATTTCTTTGGTCAAAAACCGGCATTATCTTTAGTTTATCGGCATACTTTTCCTGTTCAATTATACGGACACCTATTGGTATTGGGACTGCTCTTAGGTCTCTTAGGGCATCTGTACAAAGCCGGTTTATTTAAGGGAAAAGAATTTTATGCCAAAATCAAAATTCTGCCTAACTGGTTATACAGTCTTATTCCGCTAGTAATTTTAATTCCAATTGCCTATTTTTGGCCACTGATAACTGGACCAGGCAATCGCTTAATTTTGGCGTTACCAAAGATGATTAAAATTAATAATTGGCAGATGGTAAAACTACTTGTGCTTTATTTTGTCATTAGAATAGTATTTTCAATCATTTCATATGACTCTGGCTTGCCAAGTGGAATCTTTTTACCCGTCTTAACCATGGGTGCTTTAATTGGTGCCTGTTATGGTCTAATGATGGTTCAGCTTCATCTTTTGCCCGCCAAGTTAGTAATTAACTTAATAATTTTTGCGATGGCTGGCTATTTTGCTGCGGTAATTCGGGCACCATTTACAGCGATAATGCTGATTACGGAAATGGTGGGATCGCTTCTGCACTTAATGCCGCTTGCAGTCGTTGCGTTTATTGCTTTACTTACTGATGAACTGTTAGGTGGTAAGCCAATATACGGAATATTAGCCCAAAAAATGGCCGAACAAGGCGCATCTGTTACTATTCAAAAATCGGGTAAGGAGGATCAACTAACTGTTCCTGTCTATGAGGACAGTCAACTTGCTGAAAAAACAATTGCCCAAGTTAAGTGGCCAGAAGATACCTTGGTTAAAGCAATCTATCATGATGGTAATTATATCGTTCCTAATGGTCAATCCGTGATCAAGCCGGGAGACTCATTGATCCTAGCACTAGATTCAAACCAACGGGGCCGAGTTTATAGTCAAATGCGGCAACTCCAAGGCATTAAGTATGATGGCTAAAAAAGCACGCTGTTGATTGCGTTGATTTCAATTTCAAAACGATATCAATCAAAGCAAGTGCAGCATGCTTTTTTTATTTGTTCTTTTTTAAATATTTTGGTGCAGTTTCTGGTGCCCAAATTAAGCAGACAAGAAAGGCGGCGAATAATACGCAGGCGCAAACAAGCATTGCCAAATTGACGCCGCCAACATCGGTCAAAACTGGAAGTAAGAAGGTTCCAGCTGCAGCACCAATGCGGCTAATAGTAATGCACGTGCCCACACCACTAGCCTGGACACTATCGTCAAACAACTCGGTTGGATATGGATAATCTAAAACCAAACCCGATGATAAAATAATTGAGAAAACTGAAAATAGTAGAAGCTTAAATGAAGATGGCGCATTTGGCAGCAGTGCTAGCAGGCCGATTAAAAATGTTGATAGCAAAAAGTTACTAATTAAAAATGCGCGTCGACTGAGATGATCGAAAAGAAAGATTCCCAGAAAAATTCCTAGCAGCATACTGATATTGTATAAATTTCCTGAAACACGTGGGTTGCTTATGTTCATGCCATTTAGCAAAATTGGTAAAAATATACTGATACCAAAGAAAGCGAAAGTCTGACAGGCATAAAAGATTCCGCCAACCATAGTTCTTCGTAGATATTTTTTACTGAATAAAATAGTCCAGGAACTTGAACCATTTTCCTTCGGACGCTTAAAATGCCTGGAAATACCCCATTTGTGTCCTAATATTTTACCAATTACTCGATTAGCAATTTTTATTTTACCTTTATTAGCAAGCCAACCTGGTGATGGTGGTAAGGGAAAAATTGTCCGAAATAGTGCAGTAATAGTAGCGGGAACAGCTCCAGCTGCTAAAATGATCTGCCAAGTACGAGCTCCAAAACCGTTTACGAGGGTTCCAGTAAGATATGAGGCAATAAAGCCAAGAACCCAATAAATCAAGAGATGACTCTGCCTTTTACTGTCTTCTCCTTTAGGTAACCATTCGGTCAGTAGGGCATTACCGGCTGTATAGTCGATTGCCATCATTAAACCAATGCCAATTCGAATAAGAAAGGTCCAGGTAAGATTGGTAGTTGTGAGGTGAAGTAATGATAAAATTGCCAACACATACATGTTGCTCATTAATAGTTCACAGCGCCCAATCTTATCGGATAAACGGCCAATAAAAGCACTACTTGATAAGCCAATTAAACCACCGGCACCAATTAGTCCAGTCCATAAATCACTGATTGCGATATAATTACTGGCATTATTCATTGCCATTCCAGTTATTCCAAGTGAAAAGCCACAGGTAAATTGTCCTAAAGAAATTGCCAACATGACGCGCAAATGTACTTTAGAAAGCGGTGCTTTTTTATAATCTTGTTTAATTCTATGTTTTTTATTTAACATAATCATAGTCCGAAAGGTTTAAATCGTGGGCTATTTGTTGCATCTCCTTTATTTACGCCAAAGCTATTATATAATAACATAACAAAGATTTCGGTTTCTTGCAAAACGTCTTTAAATTACTAGGTCCAATTTTTGTATACCCACAGGTTTGCTAGCAAATTATCAAAATAAAAAAATACCACTTGGTTGGAAGCGGTATTTTTTGCTTATAAAAGATTACATATTTGTCACTAAAAAGAAGATGACAAAGACGATAAATAATGCGTACATCATCGGTGAGACTTTTTTGGCTTGTTTAGAAGCGAGCATTGTAATTGGGTAAGCAATCATTCCTAGTGCCAAACCATCAGAAATGCTGTATGTCAGAGGCATACCAATTACAGTGAGAAATGCCGGAAAGGCAATTTCAAATTTGTCCCAGTTAATTTTCTTTAAATTGCCCGCCATTAACACGCCGACAATAATTAAAGCTGGAGCGGTAACTGTAGTCGGAATCACTGCAAGTAAAGGACTAAAAATCATACTGATTAAAAAGAAAATACCTACAAATACTGCAGTTAAGCCAGTCCGTCCGCCCATAGCAATCCCAGCACTTGATTCCACTGAGGTTCCAAGGGGAGCAGTACCTAAAACCGCTCCTTCAACCATGGCTAGGGAGTCAGAAACAAAGGCTTTACCGATACGAGGTATTTTACCATTTTTATCGACCATTCCAGCTTGTTCGGTCATACCAATAAGTGTGCCGGCGGTATCAAAGAAAGTGACTAATAAAAAGGTTAGAACTACCATAAATAATTGCGGCGTATTAATATCTTTCAAGTGAAAGACGGCTTGACCAAATGTAGGTGCGATACTTGGCGCTGCTGAAACAATAGCTTTTGGTACCGCCACTTGGCCAATAACAATACCAAAAATAGCCGTAACAACCATCCCGATAAAAATTGAGCCGGGAACATTCATTGCCATTAAAATAACTGTTAACGTCAAGCCAAAAAGAGTGATCCAAACGGCAGGAGAGTTAAATTTGCCTAAAGTAACGAGGTTTGAGTCGCTGTTGACAATTAATTTGCCGTTTTGCAAACCAATAAAGGCGATGAAGAGACCGATACCGGCTGAAATAGCATATTTTAAATCTTGCGGAATAGCATCGACCACTTTTTCACGTAGCTTTAAAATCGTAATTAAAATAAATAGGACTGAAGCTACCAAAACAGCAGCTAGTGCAGTTTGCCAATTGATATGCATGCCACCACAAACATTATATGCAAAAAATGCTGCACTTCCGAGTGTGGGAGCTAGTGCAATAGGATAATTGGCAACTAGGCCCATGATAAAACAACCAACTGCAATGGAGACTGCCGTGACAGTAAAGGCAGCCCCCTTATCAATGCCAGCTGCATGTAAAATATTAGGGTTAACAAAAAGGATGTAGGAGAGACTGACAAAAGTGGTTAATGCAGCAATTAACTCACGTTTGACAGTGGTATGAGCATCGTTTAAATGAAAGACTTTATCTAGTGTCGTCATTTTTCCTCCAAAAAATTAATTATAAATGAACTATCTAAACTAGTGTAGCACACACAGTCCAGTTTGAATTACTATTTCCCGGGAAATAAAAAAGCAAGCCCTTTCAGACTTGCTTTTTTACTTACCACATTCCGATTACTTTCATCCAGCCTAGGCCAATAATGCCATAGACCAAAATATAAAAGATACCGAAAATAAAACTCATTTTTCACCATTCACTTTGTTTAGCATAGTCGGCAGAAGCCAAAACAGATGAAACGGCACTAGAGTAATGTGTAGTTGATCCCATAATTGCTGAGAATTATGCTAAGAATTGTGCAGCCATTACTTTTGGAGCACCAGCAGCAATTGCAACAGTTAATAATGGCAAGAACATTGCTGAGTTGTGAGCTGTTGCACCAGCAAGCAAGCAGCGTGTGTAAAACAGTACTAATGCCAAAATAATTAAAGTTGTTAACCAACTAACACCCTTCATGCTGCTAGAAATACTAGTCGAAATCCAACCGATAAAGCCGAATTGAGTTAGTTTCTCTGCCATAAAGACTAAGATAGACAGCCAAATTAAAATATTCCATGCTCCTGTTTCACTTAGAATATCTTTTGGTGTCAATACGCCAGTTAACAATAAGAGAACAACAGAAATAAAGGCAATTAAAGTTGCGTCAATTCCTAAAGTACTTGAAAGCATCCATAGCGCTAACGTGACTACGAAGATAATAGCCATCATTTTCTCAGGCAAGGTTAACTTACCCATCTCAGCAAGTTTACTAGTAGCCCATTCCTTTGCATTAGGTGTTTCCTTAATCTCAGGCGGATAAATTTTGTAAACAAAATAAGGAACTACGAGTAAACAAATCGCTGCGGGAACGATACTTGCAGTAAGCCAAGGCATCCAGCTTAGTGTTACGCCACCCTTACCCGCTAAAGCAACTGCAATTAAGTTCGGTACCCAGGCAGTCATAAATAGGGACGAAGTAATGACATTTACTTGAAAATCAAATACGCTTCCATTTTTCTTCGTGATAGATCGTTAGGATTAGAGCCATAAATTATTACCAATGATTCGATTAATGGATAAACCACACCACCGGTTCTAGCACCATTAAAAGGAGTTGCTGGCGAAAGGATTAAATCGATTGCTCCGATAGCATAGACTAAGCCTAATGACTTGTGACCAAACCACTTTATGATGTAAAAAGTGATTCTTTAGCCCAAACCGGTTTTGGCTATTCTCTTGAAATCATAAATACCATTACAATTAATCAAGCAGAGGTATTAGAGAAGGCGTTAATTGCCCCTTTTTCAACTAATTGCCGTCAACTACTTTATCTGCAAGTGGTACTAAATCATGACAGATGGTTAATGTAAAACCAATTAACGTGCCCCCAATGCTTGCAATTGGCAATATACTACAGCCGACAAATGTTGCAGTGTAAATTGTTAGCATGTGCGATGTTTGCGTTGTTACACCAGCTGGTCATATCGGTGTTGTGAACCAGAAAACCAGTCCAAATAAAAGCAGAAAAATAGATTTTTCGGTAGTCTATTTTTTCTAACGTCTTCATGACGCTTCTTTAAATTTAGAAGTTTAAGACCGCCAGAAAAATAATGAAGACTACGAATAGTACCCACATCATTGGGGTAATTTCCTTACCTCTTTTAGCTGCAAGCATACAAATTGGATAAGTAATTAAGCCTAAGGCTAGCCCATCTGAAATAGAGTAAGTTAGTGGCATACCGATTAAGATTAAGAAAGCAGGGACGGCAATTTCCATCTTTTCCCAGTGAATGTGGGCGGTATTTTGTGCCATTAAAACGCCAACGATAATTAGTGCTGGAGCCGTAACATGCGTATTAAACAGACCTAATAGCGGACTAAAAATCATTGAAATTAAGAAGAAGATAGCGACAAAGACAGCCGTTAAACCTGTTCGACCACCAACGGCAATCCCAGCACTTGATTCTACGAACGCACCGACGGGGGAAGTTCCTAAAACAGAACCGGCCATCATTGCAGTGGAATCAGATGCCAAAGCTTTGCCGACACGTGGCATTTTATTATTTTTCATAAAACCAGCTTGTTGAGCCAAACCAATTAATGTACCAGCAGTATCAAAGAAGGTAACTAATAAGAAGGTTAAGACTACGACCCACATTTGAAGTGAGTTGATGTCTTTAACGTGAAAGACAGCTTGACCAAAAGTTGGCGCAATGCTTGGTGCCACTGAAATAATTTTGGTTGGCAGAGCAATTTGCCCTGTGGCTACACCAAACAAAGCAGCTAATACCATTCCGATGAAAATTGCACCAGGAACGTTTAAAATCATCAGGATAACTGTTACTAACAGACCAAAAATAGTAATCCAAACTGCAGGATCATGAAGAGAACCTAGACCAACTAATGTGGATTTATTAGCAACAATAATGCCACCGTCTTGCATGCCCAAAAAAGCAATAAAGAGGCCAATTCCGGAAGAAATTGCAAATTTTAAATCTGCTGGAATAGCATTAATGATTTTTTCTCTTAATTTAAACATCGTAATCAGGATAAAGATAATTGAAGCAACGAAAACAGCTGCAAGTGCTGTTTCCCATGAAACATGCATCCCGATACAAACTGTATAGGCAAAGAAAGCATTGATTCCGAGAGCGGGAGCCTCACCAATTGGATAATTGGCAACTATTCCCATTAAGGCTGTTCCCAATGCACTTGCTAACGCAGTCGCAGTGAAAACTGCTCCTTTGTCCATCCCACTAGCACCTAAGACACTAGGGTTAACAAATAAAATGTATGACATACTGATAAAGGTAGTCAAACCGGCTAGAAATTCCACCTTGACACTAGTCTTGTATTTGTCGAGCTGAAAGTAGCTCTTGATAAAATTCATCTAATCTCTCCTACAAAAATAATGTTCGTGTTTTTATTATAAACTAACAACTATTATAGTGTAGCACGCGAATGGATAATTGCAAATGCGAATTATAGTAAGCGAAAATGACAATATAGGAAAGATTTTCGAACAAATTTAGCTTTGGCATAGATTGACCCGGTAATTCAAATACCGGTAAAATTAGTAAAAGTAACTAAGTAAGCTAAATTATGAAGAGGCAAAAAATATGGCAAAACTGCTATTTTCAGATATTGATGGAACATTAATCAATTCTAAATTAGAGGTAACTGCAAAAACTAAAGAAGCAATCCGGCGACAAATTATTAATGGCAATGTTTTTATACCGGTATCGGCTAGAATGCCCCAAGCAATTATGACAGCAGCGGGACAAATTATGAAAACTTGCCCAATGGTTGCTTATAATGGTGCACTCGTATTAGACGAAATGGGACGGCCATTATGTTCGAAATATATGACAGCAAAGCAGGCAGCAGAAA
Source organism: Lactobacillus sp. B4005 (assembly GCF_026536045.1). Lineage (NCBI taxonomy): Bacteria > Bacillati > Bacillota > Bacilli > Lactobacillales > Lactobacillaceae > Lactobacillus > Lactobacillus sp. B4005. Next base: position 16,408 of record NZ_JAFNOZ010000007.1, on the reverse strand, counting down.
TCTGCACTTATATCGAAGAAAAGCAAAATCAAACTACTTGGAGTGTATATAGTGGCTATGATTGGTATTATTTCCCAGGAAATAATAGTGATTTAATAAAGCAAGAAGAACAAATCGTGAAGGTCAAGGCTAAAGCAAGTTCAATTACACAAATTCAAGAGCTTAAAGGCGTTCATAAAGTGCTGTTACTAGGAAATCCTGAACAGCTGACTGAAGAACAAAGGGAGTTAAGCAGTAAGTATCCAGAGCTTGTAATAGTGAAATCTGCACCTAATTTATTAGAAATAATGGTTAAAGACGTTTCTAAAGGTGAAGGCGTTAAAATGCTAGCCGAGGAGTTCAATGTTGATTTGAAAAATTGCTGGGCTTTTGGCGATAATTATAATGATGAGCCAATGCTAAAAGCCGTTGGTCACCCAATCATAATGGGGAACGCACCTGCGGACTTAAAGCGTCATTTTACTGATGTAACATCTGATAACAATCATGACGGGATAGCAGAAGTGCTTGATTGGTTAGAATAGTTATCACTTTGCTTTTAATAAAGGTGATTGTGCTTTGTTGCCAAACCATTTACGGTTGATTCGGTCTAAAGTACCATTTCGTGCGAGCTCTTCTAGACCTGCATTGACTTTTCGGCATAAAGTTGTATCGCTTTTCCGCATTCCAACTGCAAATTCTTCTTTGGGGAAAGGACTGTCGACTTCAGAAAATAATTCTGGTTTTTTCTCGTGTGAAATATAATAATTTGCGTAGGTGCTATCTATTAATAGACCTTGAATACGACCAGCATTTAGATCAATAAAGGCATTGGTGAAGGAATCGTAGAGAATTGGATCGTGTCCTTTAATTCTGTTAATAAAAACACGGGGATAATTCATGACATCGTTGTAACCAGATGATCCGGATTGCACTCCGAGTGTTTGTTGTTTCATATCAGCTGGCTTAAAGATTTTATTCCGGCATAATGCAACTAAAACTTGACTACTATATAAATAGGTTTTGCTAAACCTTACTTTTTTCTTTCTTGCCGGTGTTTTACTAAAACCATTCCAAATTAAATCAATTGTACCGTTGCGCAGCTCAGTTGTATTCATTGACCAGTCAATTGTTTGAAAACTGACCTTTAAGCCGTATAACTTAAAGACAGCATTTGCTAAATCGACATCGTAACCCGTTAACCGACCGTTTTTTTGTTGGAAATCCATTGGCACAAATGTATCGTCAACACCGACAATAACATAGCCTCGTTGCTTAATATGAGACCAATTATCGATCGTGTTAGCTCGTTTATTTAAAGAAATGCCACTGCACCCAGATAACATTACTAGTGCTAAAACTAGAATTATGAGGGCTGGAAATCGTTTAGTCTTCATTTTCATGGCCTTCTCCGTTATCCAAAGCCTTGACTGTAAAAATACGATCAGCAACTTGATTGGCAAAATCCATGTCATGAGTAACAATGATCTGAGTCATACCATGATCTTGTTTTAACTGAAGGATTATTTCGCCGACTTTTGTACGTAAAGCAGGGTCTAAAGCAGATGTTGGTTCGTCATAGCATAAAATCCTTGGAGCCATTGCAAGAGCGCGGGCAATAGCAACCCGTTGCTGCTGACCGCCTGAAAGTTGGTAGGGGTAAAGTGAATCTTTACCAATCAGGTCAAGCTGCTCCAACAATTCTTGCGCTTTTTGCTCTGCTAATTTACGGTCTTCTTTGCGGACTAATATAGGTGCCAAAGTAATGTTGTCTTTAACGGTCAAATTAGGAAATAATTCGTAATTTTGAAAGACGACACCAATAATTTGACTCTTTTGGTTAGGAACGGCTGGGTCAAATTCATGCTTATTCCAGAAGAAGTGACCGGAATCAATTTTTTCAAGACCGCTTAAGCAGCGCAGTAAGGTTGTTTTTCCTGCACCGGAATGGCCAACAATTGCTAAAATCTGTCCGTCAGGAATAGTCAAGTTTAATTTGTTTAGGATGACACGGGAACCAAATTTTTTGGTAATATCTCTTAATTCAAGCATGATAGTTCCTTTTCTCTATTTCCATTTAGAGTAATTATGTTCGATCTTTTTCAATACAAATGAAGCAATTCCTGTCATTAATAAGTAAATTATGCCTACTAAGACCAATGGAACAAGGGTTACGTCACGTGCAGTTGCCACATTCCCAGCTCGTAACAGTTCGCCTAGGCCGATAACGTACACTAACGAGGTATCTTTTACCAGATTAATCACCTCGTTACCAATTGACGGGATTACAATTTTGCTTACTTGCGGAATAATAATATGTCGCAGAGTCTGCCAGTATGTTAATTGCAATACGTGCGCACTCTCATATTGCCCAGCTGGAACAGATTGAAAACCACCCCGAAAAATTTCGGCAAAATACGCGGTATAGTTTAAAACAAATGCAAAAAGGGCAGCATTGTATCTCTGAAAAATGATACCAATAATTGGCAAACCGTAAAAAATAAAAATTAATTGTAATAACAGCGGCGTTCCCCGCATAATCCATATATAAAATTTCAAGACTAGGCGTAATGGTTTAAAGTGTGAGACTAAGCCTAAGCTGACAATGATGCCAAGAGGAATAGAGATAACAAGTGTCCATATAAAGAGGATTAGCGTCATTTTTGCGCCAGAAAATAGAGAAGGCATGATTGAGATAATATAGTTCATTGTGTTCTCCTTTGTAGCAGCCGTACAACTCAGCTGAGTTAGTTGAATTCTAGGTGAAAAATTACCTGAAAAAGTTACATAGAACAAGCATACCACAGTTTTTTTCTGATAAAGCATGTGACTGTAGACTTTTTAAATGATATCGCTTAATTAAGCACTATCATTGCAAAATGGCAAAAAAATCGCTTCTCTAACTTTTAAGTAGAAAAGCGATTAGATCTTTAGGCATCAATTTCAATTTTCGTTGACTTATCCCACGATTCAGGCAACTTGCCCATTTCCTTTAATTTAGCAACAATTTGCTCTAAAACAACTTCGCGAGCGTGCTCGTCCGTCATAAAGTCAAGTTCATCGCCATTTATTTCCATTTTTGGCGAGTAGTCATAGTTTTCATACCATGGCTTGTAATAACGTAAGAGCCGTTTGTAATAATCCTCAAGCGTTGCGTCATAACTGAGCTGTTCGTATGGTCGGCCACGCTTTTGAATTCGTTTGAGCATTGTGTCATAAGAAACATTAATGTGAACAAGCAAGTCAGGATTTTTCTTTGGCATATGCTTTAGCTCATTCATCATATTATTCAAAAGCTCATAATAGGTGTCAACTTCTTCAGTAGTTGCGCGGCCAATGTCTGCGTTCATTTGGAAAAAGAGTGCATCTTCATAGATGGAACGATCAAGCACATTGTTATCATCGGTTAGCGCATCTTTGATACTACGAAAGCGTGTATTTAGGAAAAAGACTTGCAGTAAAAATGCATATTTCTTAGGGTCAGCATAAAAAAGTGGCAAGACAGGATTGTCGTCAACACTTTCATAGAAAGGCTTAGTTCCTAAATATTTAGCTAAAATACTGGTTAGACTGGATTTACCGGCTCCAATTGGGCCACTTAAAACAATAACTGTCATCACGTTCCTTCTTTATTTCAAATTGCCGATTTCACGCAATTTATTATCAATCTGGTTCAAAACTTCTTTTTTAGCGTCTTCGTTGCCGATGAAATCATACCGATCGCCGTCAATTGCTATTTTGGCAGATGCATCATAGTTTTCATACCATGGTTCATAGTAGCGAATCAAACGTGCGTAGTAATCTTTCAGACTAGGATCAGTACTGATTTGCTCATAAGAACGGCCACGTTTTTCAATGCGTTTTAACATTGTGTCTAAAGATACGCGAATGTAAATTAATAAGTCAGGCTTTTTGCTTGGATTTCCAGGAGTATCCTCCATCATATTTTCAAGCAGACTGTCATAAATTTTAAATTCAGTAGGGTCGGCAACCTTACTTTCAGCGTTCATTTGGAAAAAGAGTGCATCTTCATAAATTGAACGATCGGAAACGCTATTTTTTTCTCTGACTGCCTGATTAATTTGAGCTAACCGATGATTGAGCAAGTAGATATTAAGTAAAAAAGTGTACCGCTTCATGTCCTTGTAATATAAAGGAAGAACTGGATTATTATCAACTCCCTCATAAAAGGCCTGAGTACCTAAATGTTCGGCTAAAATACTGGTTAAACTGGATTTACCGGCTCCAATTGGCCCGCTTAAAACAATAACTTGAATCACGTTCTTTCTTAAATACAATATATAGATTCTTATCTAGTTTAATACGAGATATAGTGGCATACAAGTAAAAAGTTAATTGAAATTGCCACTAAAAAGTCAAGTGATTTTGTATAAAATAGTTAAAAAATTACTGAGTACAACCAAATATTTTTCAATATCTAGATCAATAGTTATTGTTTCACGTGAAACCAAGTAACTGAGCAGTGCTAAAAAAACAGTCGTCAATTTTTGGTATATTATTTTGTTTTTAAACAGTAATAAATTGGCAATATTTTTATGCAATAACTGGTATAAAATTTAAGAGGTTATCTTAGTTGTTAATGGCGGTAGATTTAGTTATTGCTACATAAAAAATCCAGCTAAATTAGACGGCTTTTGTGCTATTTTGCTTTGATAAAAAGTACTTCGTTTCACGTGAAACCAAAAAAGTGACGTAGCATTTAAGTGTACTACTTCACTTTTTAAAACTTATCCTGCTAAAGGGTGATTATTTAACGCGGTCTTCTTTTTTATCTTCGACTTTGTCTTCAACCTTATCTTTTTGTTCGCCAATCTTATCCTTGGCATCTTGTGTTGCACCGGTAATCCGATCTTGCAGACTGACTGAATCTTTTTCGTGTTCTTCTTTAGTCTTGATATCAACAACGGTGACATTAACTTCAACCGTGTCTAAGCCCGTCATTTCCTTAACCTTGTCGTAAATCTTTTGTCTGATTTCATCATAAAGTTTAGGAATTTCAACACCGTATTCAGCAATAATTTCGATATCAACTGCTACTTGCTTTTTACCAACTTCAACATTAACACCATTGGTAACATCATCGTTGTTAACAATCTTGTCAGCTAAGTTTGAGAAAAAGCCGCCGTTAACATCCAATAAGCCTTTAACATCGGAGAGGGCAATACCAATAATCTTTTGAATGACTTTTTCGTCATACTTTAAGTCGCCCTTAATTTCTTGCTTTGAGCTGCTTGAGTTGTTTGCACTACTTTGATTATTATTTTGTACCATATTAAGTTCCTTTCAATTATTGTTTACTTACAAGACTTTTCAGCAGGGGCCAATAGTGTCCGACTAAAAAACCAACTACTAACATTACGACTACAAAAATAGTTTTAAAAAATCCTAGTCCCAAAAAACAAAATGCTAGTAACAAGCCGATTACAGCACCGCATATTTCTGGGAGGTGTTTTTGTAAAATTTCGTTCATTTCAGCCTCCTTTATTGAACGCGCGTCTCTGGTTTATCGGGGTTTTGATAATTAACAAATTTGATTTTGATCTTTGGCTTCTGTTCAATACCCAATAACCGGTTAAGGTTGTTCTTTAACTCTTCTAAGTAATTTTCGAGAAGGGCACTAACATTTTCACCGCGCCCAAGATTACCACTAATTTTGATGTTGATCTTATGATCAGTGAGTTTTGAATCAACCTTGACTTTATTAATAAAAGGCAATTCTGCCAATGAATTCATGACGTAGCCATTAATAGCTTTGCTAGTAACTTTGACTTGTCCGTCATGCTTGTGAATCAAAATAAAGTACCTTTGAACAGGCCAAAATAGGACAACTAATAAACTAATAATTAAAACTAAAAGGACAACAGCGCTGACAACGATTAAATACCATTCTAGTACTGGATTTAGTGTCCCCATACTGGGTAGTTTAATCTTTAAATACTTTTGCCAAAAACCACTAGTTTCCCATAGAAAGTAAATTGGCAAGGGTAATAATAAAATCATTAACACTACCAGTAACCACTTTTTACTTCGCTTCAACTTATCACCATCCTCTCATGATTCAACTTAATCATAATACGGATTATTTTGTTAGCCTAGCGATATGCACCAATTTATATCTGTTTAGGATTTACTGTTTTAGGACACAAAAAAAGATGCATTAATGCATCTTTTTTCTATCTTTGTTATTTTATTATCTAATTCTTTGCACTAGCACTAAGCTTACTTGCAGCAGCATTATCGACAATAAGTGTTACATTATCATGTTTTTGCAAAATTGAAGCAGGTACATCTTCGGTTACAGGGCCTTCAACCATCTTCTTAACAGCATCCGCTTTGTTTTCACCAAAGGCCATAATGACAATCTCTTTTACTGCCATGATATTTGCAATACCCATACAAATTGCAGATTTTGGCACATCTTCAATCTTATTAAAGAAACGTGAATTGGCTTCAATGGTATTTTCAGTCAATTTAACTTCATGAGTTACCGAATCAAAAGGTGTTCCTGGTTCGTTAAAAGCAATATGACCGTTTTGACCTAAACCTAGAAGCTGAATGTCGATTGGATTTTCAGCGATAATTTGGTTGTAATCATCAGATGCACCTTGTGGATCGTTAATTGCTTTAATACCATCAGGAATGTATGACTTTTTAAAAGGTTTCTTTGCAAACAAATTTTTTTGCATGAAGTAATGATAACTTTGATCATTATCAGAAGTTAAGCCAACATATTCATCTAGATTAATACTGATCAAGTTGGTATTATCAAGATCACTTTCAGTCCATTCATGATATAGGCCTACTGGGGTAGAGCCAGTAGCTAAGCCGATTACCTTAGCACCGTTGTTAATGCTTTTTTCAAAAAGCTTAAAACCTTTAGTGCTGCCATTTTCTTTACTATCTGTAACGATGATTTTCATAATTACGCCTCCAAAATATCATAAATTTATTATAAATTGGCATATACCAATTTGTCAACTAGCTACAAAAAGAAACATGATATTTATTCAAAAAAATTTAAGCAGGGAAAAAGCAATTATTATGTTTCACATGTAACATAATAATTGCTTTTAACGGTTTTATTCACTTCTTAAAGCAATCGCTGCATCTTTCTTAGCTGCCATTCGTGCAGGTAAGTGCCCGCCTAACACGGTTAAAATAGTAGAAATAACTATTAAGATTAGCGCGTGAAGGGGATTAAGTTGCGCAACATTTGCAAGGTTAGTGATCGAATACAAGATACTATTAATCGGGAAAACAAGCAATTGAGCGATGACAACACCTAATACACCAGAAAAAATTCCTAAGATAAACGTTTCGGCATCGAATACTCGTGTGATATCTTTCTTTCTTGCTCCAAGAGCCTTTAAAATTCCAATTTCTTTGGTTCGCTCTAGCACAGATGTGTAAGTTAAAATACCAATCATAATCATCGAGGTTATGAGTGAAATTGCTGCAAAGGCGACTAGCACAGTTGTAATTCCGCTGAGTAAACCACCAGTCATGGAAGTAACCGCGCTAGACATATCAGTGTAAAGGATCTGATCTTTTTTCTTTTTACCCTTGTTCCACTTATCAAGGTAGTCTAAAACCTTGTCTTTAGATTCAAAATCATTAGAGTAGATCATAATCCCGGCGGGAAGACTAGAACCGCCGATTGATTGCATCATTTGCTTCTTAACAGCGCCATTCATATTTTGTCCAGTCATAACATTGCGTGAAGTTTTTTTCTGAGCTTTAACAATATCAGAGTTTTGATTCTCATTAATGATTTTAACAGCTAATTTATCGCTGTAGACAATGCCTTCAGAAAGCAAGGCCATTGAATCCGCACTTTTGGGTCGAATCACGCTGACTAGACGCAATTTAATTTTGCTATTACCATACATCGCCCTATCAGGCTTTTTAGGAATAAACATGCCAGTCGGTAATTCTTGATAATAATTATTGTTAGAAACTACTTTAAATTCTTTGCCGATCACCTTGTGATAGTCTATTTTTTCACCTGACTTTATCTTAATGCCGATGTTCTTCAGAACATTAAGATTAAGCGAATTTTTATTATCTACTACCATAACTAAATCGGTTGCCTTTTTGGGCCATGTTCCGGAAAGAAGCTGGTAATTATCTTTAAGGAAGTTTCCTTTGCTTTGATCAAGTGAAGTTGGAAAAACTGATGAACCCATAAAGGAAATGCTAGCAGCTTGGGACTGCATTTGTTCGTAAGCTTGGGAGGCGGCAGTTCCGGCTGGCAGAGGTGAAAACTGGACAGGTTTTATCTGGCCATTATCATTACCAATTAAATTAAGATTAGCACCAACTTGATAAGAAATATTATTGGCATATTTGGGATTGATTTTTTTAACATAATTGATGTATTCGCGCGTAAATTTGTTTTCATGGGAGGATTTTAGTAGTCTATCCTGTTTAGCGATGATATAACCCCGATTTTTAACATTTTTTTCTTTGTCAGCTTCTTCACGATCTCTAATACTATTGAGGTCAGTTTCGGTTTTCGTAATTGTTACCGGATACTTCGCCAAGGCTTTGCTCATAGTAGTATCAATTTGTTTTTGAAAACCGTTAGACAGGGACAAGACAATGGCAATTGATATAATCCCTATACTAGAGGCAAATGCGGTTAAAGTGGTACGCCCCTTTTTAGTCATGATGTTGGTAAAGCTCAGCTTGATGGCATTCCAATATGACATTTTTGTCCGCTTTAAATTAAACGTGTCTTTTTCACTAATAGGTGTAAACGGGTTTGAGTCATCTAAAACTTGGCCATCTTGGAAATTAACGATTCTAGTTGCATATTCTTTAGCTAGATCAGAATTGTGAGTAACCATGACAACAAGACGATCTTTCGACAACTCCTTGATTAATTTCATGATTTGCACCGAGGTTTCAGTATCTAAAGCACCCGTGGGCTCGTCACACAAAAGAATGTCGGGATTATTGGCAAGTGCACGAGCAATTGCGACCCGTTGCATTTGTCCACCAGATAACTGATTAGGGTTTTTAGCGATATGATCTTTTAAGCCAACTTTTGATAAGGCATCAATCGCACGCTTGCGCCTCTCAGAGGCAGGAACGCCAGATAGGTTCATACCTAACTCAACGTTTGCGATAATTGATAAGTGTGAAATTAAATTGTAATTCTGAAAAACAAAGCCTACAGAATTATTACGATATGCGTCCCAATCAGTTTCCTTAAAATTTTTGGTTGATTTCCCGTTGATAACCAAGTCGCCGCTATCATAGCGGTCAAGACCACCAATAACGTTTAGCATTGTCGTTTTGCCCGATCCACTGGGCCCTAGTATTGCTATAAATTCCTGGTTTCGAAATGAAATGGACACGTCATCCAAAGCATGGGTTACAGAATCGCCAACATGATATGACTTGCGTAAGTTCTTTAATTGAAGCATTTTGCTGTTTTCCTTTTCCCTCTAGTTAAATAATCATAAAAAACAGTTTAACATTTATAATTAAATAAATCTAAAGTTTGTTAATAGTATTTATAATATATTAACTTTATTGCCACAAAATTGCTAACTAAAAATTATTTTTATAAAACAAAAAGCATATTTCTTAAAATATGCTCTAAGCTTAAAGTTGAATATTAGATTAATGAGCGAGCCCAGTTAATTGTAAAAGGGCATAAATAATAAAGAAAACAATAATTAACAAAGTAATAATAAGATGACGCTTTTTGTTAAGCACAAGGATAGCCGCGAATTCTCTTACTATAGCGTTGGGAAGAAAGTAAAATCTGGTATAAGCTCCCACGCCATTAGCGTTAAGGCCAGCTTTTTTAGCGAATAATGCGGCCCGAAAGATGTGATAGTTATTACTGAAAAATTTAGCACGATAATTTTTACTACCAAAATCATTAAAAGCAGCAGCAGCTGAATACTTCATATTTTGAAAAGTGTTTTTGGATTGAGCTTCTAAAATAATGTAATCGGGTTTGATTCCACGGCCAACAGCATATTGGGACATTGCTTCAGCTTCAGAAATTTGTTCGTCGCCACCTTTACCCCCAGACATAATTAATTTAGGCATTTTGCGTCCTTTAGCAACTTGTTTTTGCGCATACTGGATAGCGCGATTGATACGACTTGCTAATAAAGGAGTAACAGTATTGCCTTTGGCTAAACCAGCACCAAGGACAATTAAATAATCTTGATTATATTGTCGTGGAACAATTTGGTAAAGCGTTAAATTAACCAAAAAATTATAAGCTACAAACAATAGATAATCAATGATAGCTATTGGTGTGTATAGTAGTGTTTTTGCCCAGGAAGGAAAGTTATTGAAAGGACCAACTAAAGCTATAATCCACGAGACGAGAATGGCAATACCGATAAATAGGGTTAAGAGATTTGACATAGTGTGTGTTTCTCGTTTCCAAACAAAATAGGCATTCCAAAGAAAGAATAACCAAGAAAAAGTGACAATAAGGGTAATTGCACCAATAAAAAGTACTAGTAGGATTTCATAAGAAAGAATTAGCGGCCTTAAACTAGTAGATAAAATTGCTACGGTCAGCCAGATGCCAAACATTAACAGAAAAACTGTAAAAAAAATTCCGTTTAGTAATCTACGTGGTTCCTTTATCCAAGAAATTAAGAAAACAAGAAAAGATGCCAACATTATTAGTGACAAACAAATAAATGGCTTATTTTGGCTGAAAAATTGAAAAAGACTGCTCATGATTTCCTCCGTCAGTAATAAGACTAATTCTATTATAGTAAAAAGAAAAGAAAAGTAATAGCAAATAAAGCACGCACAAAGTAGTTACAAATAATGGTACTAGCTTTATAGAGCTTAGCCTTCTTTAACAACTATAATTATTCCCCAGGGAATAATTATAGTCGCTGGGTAATTACCTCTTGAAACTTGCACGCGGAGTTAATAACGTCCATAATAAATGAATCGTCTAACTTATTGGCTGTTACTTTAAAGGAAAAGTCAAATGAAAAAAGCTATTTATTTCCTAGGAAATTTAATTGTCATCATTTTAGCCTTTGTCATGTACGGGGTGGTTGAACAATTTTATTTTTTTCCGAATAAAATAATTAAGAATTATCATCTAAATACCGTTATTTATCTAGCATTAACACTCGTAGTAACGCTAGCAATCCTTCTTATTTTGCTGCGATATTACTGTGGTCAGTTGAATAAGAAAAATGACTGGCAATTTAACGAAAAACCTCATTGGTCAACTAATAGATTATTGCTTGCTGTGGTAGCCGCATTTTTAATGCTTCTATCAGAAATCGTACTGACACTAATCCTTCATATTGGGGTAAATACTACTTCAGCAAATCAAGCTGATCTTAATACTATTTCAAAACACGCCGGTAGTTTTTTTATTCCGATGATTACGGTTATTGCGCCCGTTTTTGAAGAGACCATTTTTCGTGGCCTTTTTTTTAATATGTTTTTCTCTGATAATAACAATTTCAATAAATGGGTTGGTATATTAGCTAGTGGTTTTGTCTTTGGCTTTGCGCATGATCCTGGATTAACCAAATTTATTTGGATCTATTGGTTTTTAGGGTGCATTTTGGCATGGGTTTACGTTCAAACAAAGGATTTGCGATATTCGGTTATTACTCATGTGCTGTTTAACTCATTAGGCTTTATATGAGTCGGTTTTGATTAAAGTAAATGACTAAAGATAATAATATGGTTTCAGATGTAACAACACTACCCTTTAAAAGAAAAAAGAACCTTGAACACCAAACGATTTACAAGGTTCTTTTTGTAGGTAAATTATTTTTGTGGTTCTGCGATACCTGTTTGGGCCGGATTTTTCGGTGTAGTTTTTGCCAAAAGAGCCAAGCTAATGGAAATCATGTCAACAACTTCTTGTAAAATTGCCCCCCAAAAAGCTGGAATAACTCCGGTAAAGGCGATTAATTCGATAATAACCACGATTGTAATAGCAGTTAAAACATCAACGTTTGCTACTTTCATTGTATGTTTAGAAATCGCTACAGCATCATTAATTTTAGATAAATCATTGACCATGATAATTGCATCAGCACTTTCACTAGCGGCAGAAGCCCCCTTAGCACCCATGGCGATACCAACATCAGCAGCGGTCAAACTTGGCGCATCATTGATGCCGTCACCAGTCATGACAACTGGACGCTTTTCTTTTGGTACTTGTTTAATTGCTTCAATTTTTTGTGCAGGTAATAAATTATAACGAATATCGTTCACGCCAACTGTTTTACCAATTTTTTCGGCTACATCCTGGTGATCACCCGTTAACATCATGATGTGAGCTCCACTTTGCCGCTTTAACCGAGCAATAGTTTGCTGGCTTTCTGGTCGTACCTGATCTTTAAAAGTAATGTAACCAGCGTACTGATTATCAACTGAAATATAAATTGCCGTTGAGTTAACTGAAGGAGCTGCTTTTTCTTCAGTCACAAAGCTCATTTTACCCACTTTAACTAAGTGACTTTCAACGATCCCGCTGATTCCCTGGCTAGTTGTTTCCTTAATATCGGTAGCAGGTTTCAATAATTTTTTATCAGTCACATCAACTAGAGAGTTGGCAATAATATGGCTGGATTGTTGTTCAACACTTGTAGCATAGCTTAATAGTAGTTCTTGGCTAAAAGAGGTCCTTTTGGCAGGCACAATCTCATCGATTACCAGTTGGTTTTCAGTCAAAGTACCAGTTTTATCAAAGGCAAAGGTCTTGGCCGTAGCTAGTTTTTCAAGTGTTGGACCGGATTTAACAATAATATGATGTTTTGACATTGAACTCATGCCCGAAACAAGAGCCACCGGTGCAGCAATTAAAAGCGGGCAAGGGGAAGCGACTACCATAACTTCAGCGAAATTAATTGGATTACCTGAATGAATCCAGGCTGCAATTCCGATTACTAGGGAAATGATAGTAAAAGGAACAGCGTAGCGATCAGCCATTTTAACAAATTTTGCCGGTTTAGCCTGTGATGATTCAACTAATGAAACAATAGTTTGGTACTCAGAATCGTTTGCTTTCTTTGTGACAACCATTTCCACTGCTACGCTGCCGTTAATCGAGCCAGACATTAATTCATCACCAATATTTTTGTGCACTGGCACGGATTCGCCAGTTAATGAGGACTGGTCGAAACTTGATTCTCCACTGACAACTTTTCCGTCTACCGGAACCTGTTCGCCCGGTTTGACTAAAACGTGATCGCCAATGTTTAAGTCTTCTACTTTAACTGACACTAACTCGCTATTAACTATTTTATTAGCGATTGTGGGTGAATTGCTGAGAAGAGATCTTAATTCTTTGTCGGCTTGGCCGGTAGCATAATCTTCCAATGTTTGTCCACCAGTCATCATGACTAAAATCATCCATTCTGCCCAGATATCGCCAATTAAAATAGTTGAAATAACTGCGATAACTGCCAAGATGTCAACACCGTAACGGCCAGATTTAAAATCACTGACAATTTCACCTAATAATGAAATTGTCATCATGATGCCCACAACATCAATCAATAGTGCTTGAATCGGAAACTGCAAGTTACCGATTTGAAACAAATTTTTGGTGTGAAAGCCAAATTGGCATATAAGGCCAATTGCACCAATTACTAGTACAAGAATAAACTTCCATTGCCGTCTTAAACTCATTGTCTGTTTCCTCCAGTGACTAAAATAAAATTATTTGCTTCCAATTTTAACACTAAATTACTTACTTTAATTAGAATAAGTCTAAATTAGATTGAAAATTTTAGTCGAACTAAAAATGGCAAAAAAAGAAAGCTAAATCTAACATACTTTGCTTTGGTGAAAGCTGCCGTCCAAATAAATTTGAATAGAAGCAGAGCTAACAGTATTAAATGATTTAACTTTCTTTTTTCTTCAATAATCTTTTAAATTAATAATGTTGTCAGCGTGACTTTTAGGCTCGTCTAATTCCGTATCATTATTAACTTGCGCCCTTTCCGATACCGGTGTTTTAGTATCACTATCTTTTTTGGCGGTATGATCAACTTGAAATGTCTTAGCACGGCTTATTGAATCAATAACATCCGACGAAGACAAAGTAATAAAGTTGTCATTATCGCCGTGATCAGACGATTCCGCAAAATAATGATTGATTTTTTTGATTCCTTTATCTGAAAAGTGTTCTTCACGAGCCAAATCCAGTAGTAAATTTTGTAAACGACTCGCCGAAACTAATTCGTGTTGTATAATTTCAAAAATCCACGAAAAGTTTGTATCCATAGATCTAAAGTGTTTGACAACTTTATCTTTATAAAATGCATCTGCGATTATTCTGGCTTCATTCATGTCGTCTGAATCATGTACGATTTTTTTTAATTGAGCAACTAAATCTTGCCGTTGCTTTAAAGTTAGTTCCTGCCCCCCAGGATACGTCCAATCTTTAATAATTGCTTGGATTAAAAATGTTAATTGCTCAGAAATTGTTTTATTTGTCATCTTAGTATCTTCCATTCTGACTGATAAAAAGAGAAACCTACTTCGTTTTTTATTTTAATCAATTTATTTTTACGCTTATAAAGCCAACTTTTTACAACAACTATTTATGTTTAAGCACATATTAAAAAATACACATAGTTATTATTTGATTATAAGCAACATAGTAATATAAATGCCATATAGTTAAGCTATAGTAATTATATATTTCTATTAAGATCATTATAGTACATATTTTGTACAGGTGTTAAAAAATACTCTTAAAAATTGTAGTAAAAAAGTAATAACGGATGTTATTTTTTATTTATTGTTATTTTTTAGGTAGAACTTTGTACTTTTGCTCAAAATTATGAGCCACATAGTTAAACGCTTTGATCCACTCACGTCTTGTTAATAACCCTTGGAAGACACCATAATCATCGATTACTGGTAAAAACGCATTATCAACTAGTAAATGCAGCTGAGTTTCCAAAGTCGTCTGCGCAAAGTTGATTTTATCAAACTCAATTTGCATAACGTCGCGCACTTTTAGTTGATTTAATGGCTCAAGGGTAATGCTGTCAGTTGTCATCATTTTATCAGTAATCATGGCTAGACTGAGTAGACCGACGACACGACTTTTGCGGTCGAGAACAGGAATTTTCGAATATTTGACTTTCGTCAAAATTAAAAAGGCATGGTAAAGAGGATTATCATCTTCAACAAAAGCTATTCTTGTAGCTGGAATAATAAATGAACCAGATTTTTCTTCTAATAAGTGCTGAATAGAGGGGGAAAACATCTAATGGACCTTTCGTTTGTAAGTGTATACATTAATATGCTTATCCTATAACAAAGGAAAAAGGCTCGCAACATTTGCGAGCCTTGTTAGTTTTCATCTACTTTGAAGGAGTAAGAATGAATGAAATAAAAAGTGGGAGTATGTAGCAAGCTTTTTCGCTTACTACAGTTAGTAATAATAAGCGTTAATTCTGAAGTAAAGTTAGAAAATACCTTATAAAAGTGTAAAGAATTTCTTTAGAAGTTTTAAAGGCATAGAAAAACCCACGTAATACACGTGAGTCGAAAGGGATAGATATGAAAATGACCCTTAAAGTCATTTCGGTTTTTTCATTATTTATACTTGGAGGAGTATGAATGAAAAACAAAAAGTTGAGTGTGACATGATATGAGACTATCTCATATCATGTCACAGCTTTAGTATACAAAGTAAATGTGAAAAAAGTATGACGAAAGCTAAAATAAAGTAAATTTTTGAATAATGAAAAAATTGTCTGTTAAAGACTACATTGATATAATTAGAGATATTGTTTTTATATCAAGGTTTTTTGAATGTAAGGAGAAAAATGGAACAAGAAAAATTTCGGAAAAAAATAACTTTTTGGCTTCGTTTTTCTGGTTGGTTTTGTTTATTGCCAGCATCAATGTGGCTATTTGTTTATCGAATGGTAGGCGCAAAAGATTTAGCAATCATCTGTTTATTGGAAATAGCTACTATAGTTATCTTTGCTGTTTTTGTTTTAACAACCGCTGAAAGTGAAATGTGGCATAAGCCGGGAAAAATTTTAATACTGATGGTATTTTCGTTTCTTTTTATGCCATTTATTATTTTGATACCGCTTTATTTCGCTTATAGTGCCAGCCGTAAGCTGGAGAAACTTTGAAATTGTTAATAAAATATTTAAATTTGGTAAAAGAATAGCAAAAAATCTTTGGTTAATCAGGAACAGTAGTACTATGTTCGATAGTATATTTGTTGATATTGAAAGAGATATGAAGAATATGGTTAAAAAAGATCAAACTCCTTCACGTGCTAAACGTGTTGGCAAGTTTATGCTCACAACAATTATTTATTGTGCTATTTTAATAGCATTAATCTATTTGTATCAATATAGCGGCCTAACCTCGGTTCACTTTATTTACAATGAATTTTAAGGTGGTA
>NZ_JAFNOZ010000006.1:0-96955 GCF_026536045.1 Lactobacillus sp. B4005 | reverse complement strand
AAAGGCTTAACTCCGATTCAATATCGGAATCAAGCCTTAAGTAAAATGATATAAAACTAACGTCCAGTTTTAGGGGTTAGCTTCATCAATTAATTTAGAAAGCCTTTTTTCTTTCATTTTGTTAGTGCTAATAATTATTACATTTTTCAGTTCAATTATATTGAAGAACTTTGGTGCTAAGATTGACGTGCCAGTAATTATAAGCTTTTTGA
Organism: Lactobacillus sp. B4005; assembly: GCF_026536045.1. NCBI lineage: Bacteria > Bacillati > Bacillota > Bacilli > Lactobacillales > Lactobacillaceae > Lactobacillus > Lactobacillus sp. B4005. Next base: position 96,743 of record NZ_JAFNOZ010000006.1, on the reverse strand, counting down.
GCGTATGTGTTTCTGCAGGATCATTTTATGTTACTAATTATGAAAATAAGAGGAGTGATGAAAGAAAACAAGCAGCAGCAGTTTCTTGTTGGCTATTGAATAGTTCAAAAAAAGATGAACGTAAATTTATTAATGAAAAAAATAAAGATGGTGGATTTTATTTTGTACCTAGAAGAGCAATCGTTAAAAATACTTCTTATTTGCCATTATATGATGTTTTTATTTTTAGTATGAATAGTAAGAGTAATGATGATATAGATGAGCTATGCCAGCAATTTAACTTTGTAAAATATATAGGAATTTTACCTCCTGGGGAAAGTATATGGTATGTGAAAACAGCAGGTTCAGCAATGGGAGGAGTGAGGTCAAGAATAGCAATGATTTTTAGAGATAGTAATTATCAGTGGTGGTACAGAGGCCCTCAAGGAAAATTATCAAAAATAAAACAAAAATCAGTAGATAAATTAGTAAATAGTACAGGAATTTATTATCCACTTTTTGATGGAAGTAATTACGAGAATAATTATGATTTTACAAAACAAATATAATTCTACAGAAAGGGAGTATAAACATAAAAAATTACTTGCTTGTATATCATTATTTGATATAGGAATTAATAGTTTGCTTTTTAGTAAAGAAATTGCTTATGCTAGTACAATAACTAAAAAGCCTAAATGGCAAAAAGGAACAACTAAGGAATTACGATGCAGATATGAAAGTGTGCATAATGCTAAGTATCCTTTATCTGCAAAGTACTATTAGGCTGATTGAATCACCCTATAAAGCAGGTCAGTTTCGGTAAAAAAACTGGCCAATGAAGTTAGGCTACAGTGTAAAATATCGTCATGTAGGTTCACATCGTTATGATCTAAAATATAATGTACGAATGAATGGTATATTTGCAATTTAAAACTATAGGTCTTAATTAGGTAAAAAAGTAGTAACCTAATTTCCTATGCAAACAATGAAACGATTACGGGTAATGCTTATCATAAAGAAAAGAAGAGATAGTATTCACAATTTTTGCCACACAGTTTTATTATTAATGGATATAATTATTGATGTGGCAATAATACTGAGTGTAAGACTAGATGCTTCTAGTCGCATAAATAAGCTTTAAGAAGTCTATTATTGAGGTTTCATAAATACCTTGATAATAGGCTTTTTGTTTTTTTATTTTAGTTGATAGTTATGCAAAGGGAAATTTTGGCTAGCTTTGCCTCCCCCCTGAGCATTTTTGTAGCTATTAGAGAAGTTTAAACAAAGATTCTCTTTGAGCTTGACTTGTACACTTGTCGGCACACAGTAGCAACTCTGCCAGATAATACTCTAGAAATGTCTTTCAGTGGGCAGCGAGTCGTATGGTTCATAATAACTAAAGAGTTTATGAAATTCTATGCGCCTGTCGAAAAAGTGGATATAATTTAAGATATTAGCAAAATTATTAAACTTTGATTTCCCAATTTCTAGACCTGTGCCAAGGCAATATTTAAGGACATTATTAGCAGACGTTTTTAGAAAACCTGAACGTGCGGATTATAATAAATATCTAAATTGGGAACAATTAATTTCAAGTGATAAGTTGGTATAATAGTAACATGGTAATAAGCGACTTTTTATTAATTATATTTGCAATAGTGTCATCTTTATCCAGAGGAATAATCTCAGTAATTGATCGCTATCAGATGGGATACCGCCATCAAAGCTCAATTAATGTGAATTTTTTGAATAATCTTTGTAGTACTGCATTAGTAACCATATTTTTAATAGGCTTATTAACTAAGTTTCCCACGCCTAAAATAACGGGAAACTACGTTAGCAAAATTATTATTTATGGTTTGCTAGCACAGCTAGTTGCGTATGGGTACAGTTATGTTTTTAAAAAAGTAACGATAATGCAATCAATTGTCTTAAGCAAACTAACAGACTTGTTCATTCCCTTAGCTATCTGTTTAACCATGGGTTATTTTAACAAGTCATCATATTTGATCTCAATTATATCAACGATCATTGTAGTTTGTTACATTATTTTTAAGCAAAGACACAGTCAGATGAATGTGACCACTTTGTTAAAAACATTTATGGTTATTGGTCCCCTGTTGATTGTACAAGCAGCACTATCGCCACTATTAACTAAAGGTGTTATAAGGCTGGTTGATCTGGTATATTTCACGATTGCTACGATTTATATTCGTTGTATCATTACAATTATTACTTTTTGGGTTAAGCATCATGGTTTGCGAATTAAGGGTGTAAAAATTAACAAACAGATCTTTTGGATTTATGGTGCCCGTGCAGTTTTGACAATACTAGCACAAGCGACGTATACGTTAGCAACTTCATCACCTAATTCGGGAATTGCGTGGATTTTTCTCAACATGACCAATTTATATAGTGTTATTTTTGGTAGCTTTGCATTAAAGGAAAAAATTCATGTTTCTGATGTGCTGCTGATTATTTGTATATTTGTATTAGCGCTAATATCAAAATAATTAAGTTTAGTGACCGCAAAGGAAACCATACAGTTTTATTATTAAAGCTTCAAAAGGGCTGTACAAAAAGTAGCGGGATAATGATCAAAATGTATCAGTTAACTATAATAAGCAAAGAATCAAAGTAAAACTAAAAAGACTAAGTCCGATTGAATATCGGGCATTAGTCCTTAGTTAAAATTTATTAAATTGTCCTAATCTTGGGGTTCACATCAATATCAAATACGACTTTTTTAATTTTTCCCATACTTATCTAGAATGTCTTTCATGTCTTTGCTGTACTCCGGCATGCCTAACGAACTAATGTGATCAATTGCCATTCGAGCTTTATTTAAATACTCATCCTTTCTTTCATAGTGATAATTCACGATATTTTTAAGTATAAAAATGCAGTTTTTATAAAAAAACAGGTTCGGTTTAGTACTAATTTGATCAGCTGCCTGAATAAAGAATTTTGTTTCTCCATATCTACTTTTCTCAATACACATAATTAACATGTTTATCTCTATTCCTAATATTGTTTCTTGAACATTCGAACTCCCAGAATGGCGAAATTGCGTGATTACTCGCCGACTTATTAACAAGTTGCTATCAAGATCATAAAATGGCATCAAGTTACAATACAAATCTAATTTATTTTCGTCAAAATTAGAGATATTAAAAATCTTTTCTTTCAACTTAATTCGTTCTTTTTCATCAAGATCTTCTACGTGATTACCAACTAAAGCTATCAGTGCATCTATAAGTAGCAACTGATCTTCTTTATCAACTATTTCGCTATTTGCAATGACATTTTTAATATCCTTAAGCTGTTCCTTATCATTATGATAAAACGCTTCATTAATTGCCTCGCCGATATCGCTATTTTCATCATATTTTACTTTGTCTTCTTGACTAAGTTTGCCAAAAAATTCCCACAACTTAATGTTATTAGCATGCAATAATGCAATTAGATCCTCGGCTGTAATTCTGTGCTGATCTTTTTCAACTTTTGAATAATATGATGTACTAATCGTATTGCCAGCCCATTCTTTTTGAGTTTTCAAGCTCTCAATTCGATATTGCTTTAGCAATTGTCCTATTGTCATTCGTGATCCTCCTTAATTTCATTCAAATTTGGCGTTTAACATTCAAATACGACATTTTTGCTATTCCTTATTATACCCACGTTATAACTTAAGATATAAAATATTTAATTTAGGAGTTATCAAATTATGGACATTTTTATAAAGAACAAGGATTATAGAAAATTTACAATCGCCAGTTTCTTATCTGGTGCAGGCAATATTTTGTTTTACTTAGCACTTATTACTTATGCAAGTAAATTAAGAAATTACGCCTTGGCTATTTCATTGATTTCAATTTCAGAATCAGTACCGCAAATTTTTCAAGTTTTTAGTGGTTATTTAGCTGATCGTACAAAAAACAAATTCAAGCTAATGGTTTGGTTAGCCGCTATACGCTTTGGACTCTATATAATTGTCGGCTTACTTTTTGCCAGCGGGTTTGCTGGTTGGAACTTAGTTTTAGCTGTTATTGGCATTAACTTAATATCAGATATTGCTGGTTCATACTCTGGTGGCCTTGAAATGCCTCTAATTGTTAATATTGTTGGAAATGATGATCTTGCTGAAGCTGAGGGCTTTCAGAGTGGTATTAACAGTATTATCAATATGATTGCACAATTCATTGGTTCTGGTTTATTACTTTTCATGTCTTATTCTAGTCTAGCAATCTTCAATGCTTTAACGTTTCTAGCAGCAGGTGCTCTTTTTGCAAGTGTTGGTCGTAACTACTACAAGACCCACCCTCAGAAAGAAACTGCTCAGGTTAATAAACAGGGTTTCTTTAAAACAATTGCCTCATCATTCAAACAAGTAAAAAAGGCAAATGGTCTGTTAACAGTTGTCTTAGTAATTGCTTTACTAAATGGAGTTTTAGGGACAATTGAACCTTTAATTTCAATCGTAATCGCCGGTAATAAGTCTTCTATGGTCATTGGAACATATAGTTTTACAATCGCTCTAATAGGTGGCGTAATGACTGCTAGTGTAGCACTTGGCAGTATCGTAGGAACCAAATTACTCAAGAATATGTCATTATTTACTGTAGCAATCATTTCAACTATTTTAAGTGCTGCAGTTATTGGTACAATGCTTATTAAAAATGTTTTTATTTGCTTGCCTGTTATGGCAAGTCTTGCAACAGTTATTGGTACGGCTAGCCCGAAATTAACACAATGGCTTGTTGAAGCAGTTGATCAAGATATTTTGTCATCAACTATGGGAATGCTTAACACAATTTTAGTAGTGACTGCGCCAGTTATGACAACGATTTTTACTACAATTACTGCTTCGTTCGGTATTACTATCGCATTAACCTTGTTAGGTGTAACTTGCTTAATGGTCTTAGCAATAATAGTAAGGGTAGTTTATTCTATTAACAAAAATGTAGCTATTAATGAAGCATAACTAGAAACAAATTTATTACATTTACTTGTCCTTAATTTATACCAAAGTAAAATAATTCTATATATACCAAAGTAGCTTTACATAATGTGCATTAAGCGAAGTTGCTACGAAACCCAGTGCTACAAGACTAAAAACTGCAGCAAATAATTGTTTGTGAATTTAAAGTTGTATAGCAAAAGAGAAGACTGTTAAATCAGTCTTCCTTTTTTGTTACCTAGTAATTTCACAATTAGATCAATTGCTATATTTTTACTTAACTTGTATTTTCTTATGTCTATAGAACTTAAGATGTGTATATAAAAATGCTAAAAAACTATAACGTATTCATACCAATGGAAAATATTAGCAAATCCAATCAAAGACAACAGTAATGTAAAAATTAAAGTAAAACTAAAAAGACTAAGTCCGATTGAATATCGGGCATTAGTCCTTAGTTAAAATTTATTAAACTGTCCTAATTTTGGGATTCACATCAAAAGTAGGTAAGAGCCTTTTTTATTTAATCTACTGTATTATTAAATTGATGATCTTTTTGATCAAACCATTGACGGGCGAAATCAATTAAGGGATGCAAATTGATTACTTTAATTGTACCTTTAACTAATTTAAGTGATTTAAATTCATTGGGATATTTAGCTTCAAAAGCTGCACCTAATTCGTTGAAATCATCATATAAGTCCATATCTACATTACGATACTTCGTCCAAATGGTTTTACCATCCTTATCAATTCCGGTCGCAGCTGAATCAATCTCAGTTTTGCGCGGAATCGTTGATTCAGCATAATGAAGCATAGTGCAAGTTTCATAATCTGTACCTAGGAAAATCGTTTTGCCATTATTTTGATATAAATAATCAAGCGGACTATTGATTCCATACGGAATATTTAAAGGTTGCTTTTCTGCAATCTCATTAGCATTTCTACCCCAAATAGCTATTGGTAGAAACGGATGTGAGCTTCTTACAACGCCTGGAAGATTTCTGAAATACTCAGGGGTAACTCCTAAACCATCAGTTGCAGAAGTTTCAGGATTATAAGGTGGCATTGAATCTCTAATAACTTGAATCAAATCTTCGCGAACGGGTGGATATTCCCAAGTTGCAGGATCACAGTTTGTTGAGACTTCTGATGGCATCATTAAAGTTCCATCAGATAAAGTTTCCTTAAGTGCATTAACGATTGTTTCAGCTCCGCCAGGGAAGTATTGAAATTTACTCATTGCGGTGTGAACGATGCAGGAATCTGTACTTTTAACTCCCAATTTCTCGAAAGCTTCTTTTAAATCATTTTTTGTGACAACAGCATCGATTAAATTTTCAGACATAATTATTCCTTTTCTAAAATAAAAATATTATTGGCTAGGTCTGAAAACTGCAACTCTTGCTTTAATTTCGGCATTGTTAATTTTATTCTTTTTATTGCTCATCTCGTTTTTCCTTTCGACTTAAATCGTAATGTTATTTTAGCATTTCTACATGTAGATGAAAATAGTCGCCCAAAGATGTTTGTTTGATTATTTTATTATTAATTGATTACTCGTATAAAGATGGTAACTCGAATAAAAGGGGGTCAAGCTTTCCTTTCAACTTATGTTAAAAAATAGAAAATTATATAAAGAAAATTCTCAAACTTTGAAGCTGTTAATGGGTTTGCACTTTGTCTGCACTCTGTGAATAGAGCGCAGCGCAGGTTATAAACATTAATATTTCAAGTAATAATGACTGGAACCCTTGTCTTTCTAGTCAGCATAATTGAGATCGCACACTTAAGCGTAAGAAAATTGCTTGAAAGAGGACATCATGAAAGCTATAGTAAATTGCATCAAGGTTAAATAAAGTATGTAAGTTCTAATTTTAAAATTAGTTATTCGCATACTTTATTTTTGGAACTTAAAGGAATAGCTATTAAGATGAAAGTTTTAAAGGGGATTAAAAATAAGATCTTATATCTTTGCTTATTTGTATTCTTATTCGTAATTATTCAAATACCCACAATAAGTGAATACTTTTTTAGGGGAGAAAGTTCGAAAAATATAAATTTAGTTTTACATGTTGCTATCTCATTTTTTAGCACAATAATAATATTTTTAATCGTTGATACCATTTATCATCGCTTGAATCCCAAACCGATGTTTTTGAAAAATAGTATGATTAGAAACTATAGCTTTGCAGCTATCTTTGCATTATTTTCACAAGCTTTACAATTTATTATTACACTGCTTGAAAAGGGAAATGATCAAGATTTAGAGCTATTTGCTGTTTCGCGATCAAGACTTGCACCGCTTTTAATAATTACGTTAGTTGTGATTTCGCCATTCTTAGAAGTAGTGTTATGGCAAGGAATTTTACAGGGCGGGATTTTAAAAGATCTTTCACCGTCTTTTTCAATAATAATTACAAGCGTATTATTCGCATTTGCTCATGGCTATTCCTTTAACTATTGCACTTTAGAATTATTATGTTCAGGAATTGCATACTCTTTTTTATATTATGTTACTGATGATTTGGGGTCAGTAGTATTCTGTCACGGTTTATCAAATTTTATTGTCTATTTAATAAACTTTGTTTTTTGAACTTAGTATCGAAAAATTTATTTGTTATCGAAGTATTTAAAGAACGTGGCAAGCAATATTACAATCTGTTTCATTAGGTTAAACCAAAAGGCTCAGTTAACTAGCTGTAACTGCGCTTTTTGCTTGTCTTTTAATTGTATTAAATCAGAAGATAAAGAATAAATGTTAAATATAGTTGACATTTTAGGAAAATAGTCTAATATATGTGACATAAAGATGTCAGATATATATGACATTAGCAAAAAGGATCGATCTATGAATCACGTGAAGGAATATCGTAAACAAAAAGGTTTATCGCAAAAGGCGTTGGCTGATGAAATTGGCGTTGCCAGACAAACAATCAACCTAATTGAAAAAAATAAGTATAATCCGTCATTAAACTTATGCTTGAAATTGGCTAATGCTCTAGGGACAGACCTTAATTCATTGTTTTGGTCTGGAAATAACAATATGTCTGAGTAAAAATTGTGTGCTGAAAGCTTTCAGTTAGAAAATACTGAGTATTTCCAAGCAGCAAGTTCAGGTTTTACGATGGAGATTTTTAAGAAATAAATTGATCAAGGAGAAAGATGTTATGGAAAAGAAAAATAGCTTGTTTTTTCGCTATATGAAATATTGGTATGGCATTTATGGTCCATTAGATGAATATAAGAGATCTGAAGTAGAAAGGATTGGCAACAATGCATTCTTCATTGTCTCTTTACCAATGAACTTTGTGATGATACTAGCAATTGCTGTTGGTAATTTACAGATTGCCTATAAAACTACTCTAGCTTATATCATTATGTTGTTTGGCTGGTTTATTCTTGAGTTAACTGCTGATTCTTATATTTTACATCAATTAAAAAAGCTTAAACTGCAAATTTATGAAGTAGAAAATAATCAAGTTAAAAATGTCAAAAAGAAAATTTGGACTACAAGTTGGATTAGCGGATTATTCTTTGGAGCGTTGATGACAGCAGTAACTAATGTGATTATTCATCAAGATTTTGCTAGCTTCTATACGTTATTTGAATTTTTACTCTTTACAGCTGTGATGGCGTTAGCGAATGGTTTTGAACGAACAAGGCACATCAAAGTGGTAGAAGATGAGGATTAAGTGCTGAAATTTTAAACAGGTAAAAATAAGTCAAAAAAGATATCGGAATAGAGCAAGAATTTAACGGTTTACCTGTTAGCATTCTGACATTATAACGATAGATATAGTTACAAAAGAAACTTATCTTTATCAAAAGTATCTTGAAAAGTAATCATATTATTGCCGCGCTGTTTCAACGTTAGTGATTGGATATAGCAATAAAGTTCATGCGAAGCTTTTATTTGCACTATAGAAGTTGATTTAAAATAATTAAGCTTAATTTATCAATGTTTTACAGAGATAAGTTAAGCTTATTTTTTTGCGTAACAAGCAGGTTATTTCAGTCGTGATAACAAGAAAATGTCTCTTACTTCAAACTTTATTATTTAATTTAAACTAATAGCTCTTAGGCTCTCAAATTTGCTTTCAGCGAATTGAAGATTTCTAAAAAATAGGATGCCATGTGTTTCATATTTAATTTTGTCAGCAAGGTGATGATTTGTAAGATTTCTTGGTCATTTTGATTTTCTAAATAAGTCATAAGAGAGTTTAAAAAATATCTGCCCATGATTAGTTGCATTTCATTTTCTGGCAATATGACGAGGTTAATCTTATTCAAAATACTTTGAGCGTATTTAAACTCGGAAGCTTTTAATAAACTAATAATTGCTTCAAACAAAGTAGTAATTGCAAAGTGTAAAGTGTTTTTCCCGGCTTTATTGATGAAATCGAAATTGGCAATAACCTGCGAACTAATTTGAAAGATAATTGACGGACTAAGAATGTTTGTAACATTTTGGAATAACGACAAATTTTCTTGTGACCAGATTGTAAGTTTAGAAAGTTGCTTATTCAGTTTATTTTGATCAGACACTGGAAAAATATTAATTTTACTGATGCGCTGATATAATGCGCAGGAAAGAGCTGCATAATCAAGACTAAATAATTTATTGTCTTGGTGAAACTTAGTGAGACTTTTTTGAGCGATGATTTTTAATTCCTGCTCATTTTGGGTATTCCATGCGGATTCTAATTCTTGTGCTTCATTGTCAGGCGTGTCCAACTTGTTTAAAGCGATATATTCTGAAGTGGTGATATTAATTCGTTCAAATAATTTAATCGCTTTATGAAGGTCCATATTCCCTTGGCCGTTTTCCCAGCGAGATAACATTGGAACAGAACATATTCCTTTAGATGCATCAGTTAGCGTAATATGTTGTTCTTGTCTTAGTTCTTTAAAATTCATCATGAACATCTTTCTTTTATAAAATCTGGCTAAATTTATCATATATGAAAGAACTGCAAATACAACTGAAGTATTTGTGATTTAATATGATCAACTTAAATCAAGAGGAAAAAATTATGTCATTAAAATTCGCAAATAAAGGGAAATTGGTACTGTATGTTCTGCTAGCAACAATTAGTGCTTGTGGCAATGTTGTTATTGCTTATATTACCAAAATTATGTTGAATAGTGCGCAATATCATCATGGGACGCTTAAGCAGTTAGTTTTAATTGCTCTTATTGGAGCCGGGATCTTAATTGTAATTATGTTTACTAATTTCGCTTATCGCTACCTTCGCTGTGATATTGTGCGTGACATTAATGTTGAGCTTAAGGACAAAACCATTAGCTACATCATTCAGCAGCAATCCTATTCGCAAAAAGATGGTTTAAACTTAATGACCAATGATTTAAAGCAAATCGAAACATCGAAGATCACTAATGAATTAATGATTATTTCTGAAGCGCTTGCCTTTGCGATCTCAATTATTGTTGGCTTACTTAATTCTTGGGTTCTAACTTTAATTTTCGTCATTGCAACGTCTATTCCTGGCTTTATCCAAAAATTTTTCATTAAGAGTATTCAGGAAAAATCTGCCGAATGGGAAAAACAAAATGCAGAATACACTCAAGCCGTATCAGATGCCATTAATGGCTCAAAAACCGCGATGCTTTATGATGTGCAAATTCCAGTTGTTTCCTATGTGATTAAGCAAGCCAAGCAAATGGAAGATGCCTTGCGTTCATTAAATTATACTCAAGGGGCGGTTTCAACCATCATTATGACTGTTGCAGACATTTTTAGTTTTATCATTCCGTTTTTGGTTGGAGCTATTTTGATGTTTAATGGGCAAATTGGTGCTGGTACTTTAGTCATGATTGTCCAATTATCTAACGACTTCATTAATCCTGTTACGATGATTTTTGATCAGATTAATCAAATTCGATCTACTAAGCCAATGTGGGACAAAGTTGAAAAAGCACTGGCAATTAAAGCAATCAGTTCGGAAAATGTGACCGCACAATCTTTTACTCAATTGGACGTTGCTAATCTGACCTATGAGCAAAATAGTAAATTGCTTTTTGATAACGTCAATTTTTCGCTTGAGTCTGGTGAGAAAATACTGCTGATGGCTCCTAGCGGCTGGGGTAAAACGACTTTACTGCGTTTATTGGTAGGGCAAATTTCTCCAAGTAAAGGGACAATCAAAATTGATCAAGAGTCGATTAACGGTAATTGGGCTAAAGCTCACGATTACTTTGGCTACATTAATCAGAAACCATTTGTTTTTGACCGCGATTTGAAATTCAACATTACTTTAGGCAAGGATGTCAGTGGCCGGCAACTTGAAGATGCTATCGAAGAAGCTGGCCTGGCTAAACTGGTGAAGGAAAAAGGACTAAATTATGCTGTGGGACAAAATGGCAGTAACTTATCTGGCGGTCAAATTCAAAGAATAGAAATTGCTCGTGCGCTGCTTGCCAAGCGACCGATTCTGTTAGCAGATGAAGCAACTAGTGCATTAGATGCCAAACTTTCCTTACAAATTCATCAAACCTTACTCAATAATCCTAAAGTTGCTGTAATTGAAGTTGCACATAAAATTTCTGAGCAAGAGAAAGCAATGTTTAATCGCATTATTGACTTAGGAAATTAATTTGCAAGCAAGTCGTTTAACGATATTGGTTGAATAAGTGAACATGTAAAAGCTGTATTTTTAGCAATATTTGGAAGGACGATAGTTGTTTTAAATGTGCTGCAATTTTAAACTAAAGGCCAAAAAATAGACATCTTAATAAATTGATAGCCCTGATTTAACAATTTTTTTCTATTAAATCAGGGTTATTTTTTTGCTTTCTTTTAATTAGATGAAGAAAGGCTGCCATTATTATTAATTAAAATTCATATATTTGATTGCTAGGTTTAGAGAACGATAAATAAAAAGATAAGTTCATTACCTCTTTTTAATCAATCGGTTGCAAAATTGGTTCTGTTTATATCAAAAAAGCAAAAATTGGTCATATTTTTATTGAAATAAAGCGTTTTCAATAATAGAATTTGATTGATAGAAGAAATAAATTAAATGAAAGGAGGACTAAGATTGCAAGTAATTTTGGCAAGTCATTCTCAAATGGCAAAAGGGTTAAAGAAAACAGTTGAGCTTATCATGGGAAAGCAACCAAATCTACATGCTATTGAAGCATACGATGATAATCAAGAGCCGCTTAAAAAACAGCTCGAAGATCAATTAACAAAAAATGATCATGAAAAGTATGTTTTTATAACTGACATTATTGGAGGAAGTGTCAATACGACGATAGCACAGATGATTGCCGAGAGGGATGAGATGTTTTTAGTGACCGGAATGAACCTGCCTTTGGTATTAGCTGTATTAACAACTGAGCTAGATAATTGTTCTTCCCAACAAATTCTGAGTAAGCTAGACCAGCTTTGTAAGGAGGCTCGTCAAGAGCTCAAAGTTGTCCAACTTCTTGTCAATGAAACGGAAGATTTCTGAAGAGGTGTGATTAAGATGATCAAAATGTTGCGTGTTGATTACCGTTTGGTTCACGGCCAAGTTGCTTTTGCTTGGACAAACTTTTTGTCTGCAGATGCAATACTATTGGCTAATGATGCAGTTGCGAAAGATGATTTTCGTAAGCGTGTATTGAACTTGGCTAAGCCGAATGGCGTTAAATTAATTTTTAAAAGCATTGATGACTCATTAGCAGCAATTAAAAGTGGAGTGACTGAAAAATATAAGGTTTTTATTGTAGTCGAAAATATTCAGGATGCATATTTAATGGCTAAGGGTACCGATGAGATAAAGTTAATCGATATTGGCTTAGCGGCTGAACGTGAGAATACTAAAAATATTGCTAAATCGGTTTATGTTAATAATCAAGAAATTGAACAAATGACAGAATTAGTAAATCAGGGTGTCGAAGTGGTAGTCAAACAGGCGCCTACTGATCGCGATGTTCAATTTACTTCATTAATCAAAAAGGGGTAGCAACAATGATTGGACAAATAATTGGAATTTTTTTCATTTCGCTAATTGCCAATTCTCAGTATTTTCTTGGAACAAGTTTTATTGGTCGGCCGATAGTAACTGGTATGTTTGTGGGCTTATTGTTTGGCAACTTAAGAGAAGGATTATTAATGGGAGCAGCTTCCGAACTAATTTTTATGGGGCTAATGGGAATTGGCGCTAGTGTACCTCCTGATGAAGTAATCGGAGGTATTTTAGGTACAGCTTTTGCACTGAAAAATGGTTTGGGAGTTAGTTCAGCTATTACCTTGGTTTTACCGATTGCTTCTTTAAGTTTAATTATTAAAAATATTCTTTATGTTTTGGTTTTTCCAGCAATGACACACCATGCTGATCATTTGGCAGATGAAGGAAAAATTACTGCGGCTGGTAATATGCATTTAAGGATGTGTTTTTTACAAATAGCGATACTTACAATAGTTACAACTTTAGCATTTGCTGTAGGAAGCAATGCTGTGGGAGCTTTAATCAGGCTAATTCCTAAGGCTGTAACTGATGGTCTTACTATTGCAACGAACATTTTACCTGCAATTGGTTTTGGAATGTTAATCAATATGACCTATTCTAAAAAGGTCGCACCCTTTTTCTTTTTAGGTTTTATTTGTGCCGCATACCTGAAACTAAATACAATTTGTGCCGCAATCATTGGCGCAATTTGTGCTGCAGTAATGTACATTATTTTTGATGAGATTAAGAGCAGCAATGATAAATTAGCTACCAAGGGAGATGAAATTTATGACGACTTCTAATCAAACCAAAATGAAGAAGCTGAATAAAAAAGACTTAAGGGGTATCTTTTGGCGAACTTTTCCGATGGAAGCATCTTTTAATTATGAGCGAATGATGAGTGCTGCATTTGCTTATTCGATGACAGGGGTAATTAAAAAATTATATTCTAATCCAGAAGATCAAAAAGCTGCCATGAAAAGACACCTGGAGTTCTTCAACTGCACTTCAGCAATGTCCCCCTTTATTGTTGGTGTGGCGGCATCAATGGAAGAAAAAAAGGCTAATGATCCTAGTTTTGATGCTTCATCCATTAACTCGATGAAAGCCGGATTAATGGGTCCATTGTCTGGAATTGGTGATTCAATTTTCTGGGGTAGTTTAAGGATAATTGCCGCTGGAATCGGAGTTTCTCTTGCTAAGCAAGGTAGTGTTCTAGGTCCAATTTTATTTATTTTAATTTATAATATTCCTAATATATTAGTACGCTATTTTGGGACCATGTGGGGGTATAAGTTAGGAGTTTCTTTAGTTGATCGTATGAAGTCCAACTTAATGGACAATATTACTTATGCTATCAATATTTTAGGCAACACCGTAATTGGAAGTATGGTTGCTTCAATGGTAATTATCAAGATTCCGTTAAAAATAGCAAGTGGCAAAGGAGCGCCAACTGTTCAATCAACGTTAGATTCTATTTTGCCAGCAATGTTACCGTTACTACTTACTTTTTTGATTGCTCATCTGTTAAAAAAGAAAGTAAATGTACTTTTACTTTTACTTATTATTCTTATTATTAGTATTTTAGGTGCTATGTTTGGTTTCTTGGGAATCTAAAATGAATGATAAAAAAGAAAAGATACTTTTCGAATATTTATTAATTCATTTTCGTTTTGTCTATTATCCAAAGCAACAAGCAAGATTGGTAAATTGGTTAGCACGGCAGTTTTTGCCAGAATACCAAGTTAAGCAAAAAGGTTTTTTGCTGACCAAATCTACTAATAAAAAGTTACTAATCGTTAATAGCTTTGCACCAACAAAAACCTTTTTTGGGAAAAGAAATTATCGAATTAATACGTGGTTAAAATTGCCTAAAAGGATGGTCTTAATCCAAATGATAATGCTATTATTAACGATTGCTCTTATTTTTATTAGTAGTTATTTTTGGTTTAAAGAATGGCCATTACTTTTGAGTATGGCCGTTATCTTATGCGCTGTTTCATCATTAATTTCTATTGGGTTACCACAGAGCAAGTGTTTTTCTCATATGGCTACGTTAACATCAGCAATTTTTATTGCACGTAATAGTAATATGGATTTATTCTTTTTAAAGGGTGAAATGTCGGAATTACCAAAAAGGTTAATTGCTAACCGGTATTCAGAAATTATTTGGCTACGTGATATTTACAATGGAAATAAGCTGTATTTTTATGATCAAAAGGTTAGTAGCTGTACTGAGAAGATGTTTTTTGCAGGCGATAAAACTACTACAGATGAAATTCTGGTAAATAATATTAATCGATATGGAAATGAAAAGGTACCGAAAAAATTTTTGCTAAATTTAGAGCAACTTGAAAATTATTCAAAACAATTGCCAAGATTGAGTAATAACAGAAAATAAATCTTAACTTGAATTACTTTGGCTAAGTTGAGATGCAATACACGACTTCGAGAATTATATCGAAATCGTGTATTTTAATTTGTTACAAATATATATCATGTCAGTTCATGCGTTCCTGTATGATTAGCAAGAGCTGCATAAAATTGTAGAAGATAGCCCTGATAGGAGCTTGGATTAATGGCTATATCAGAATAAGTAGCCTTTCTTTAATTTGAGAGCAAACAAAAAGCTTGGCTCCCACTAAATTCTGAAGCCAAACTTTAAAGCTGAGTTTTCATCACTCTATTCTAGATTAACTTAAAAATGAGCAAAGCTTTCAACTGCGAGCGGATATTTGTCGACATTGTAACCAATCGCCTCACAATTGCGAGAAGCAATAATCTGAAATGGCATAATTAAGTTTATAGGTGATAATTCGGCGAAATTCAGCGAAGGTATGCGAAGGACATGAGCTTTGTTGTCGAACTGAATGTCTTGATCAGTAATAACAAATAAATGTTTAGTAATTTGATCAAGAAAATGAAGATATTTGTTGGCCAAGGATTTTTCAGGACCATTTGAAATAATTAAAAAGACATATTGATCGGCATCAAATGCCATTTCATAACCGTGAAGTAATTCGCCAAATTCATGAACGCTCAATGGAGCATGGAAAGTTTCATACATTTTTAAATAAGCTTCTAGAGCCGTAGCATAATTATAGCCATATCCGGAAATCGCACCTTTTTTCATTGTAACTAATTCATTTTTGTGTCGTTGATAAAATTTTTCTGTACATGTTAATGTATCTGGCAATTTTGTTAATTCTTCTTTGGTTTTACTTATCATTTCTTGATATTTTTCAGAAGTGAGCTTCTTTTGAGCAAGACCTATGCGCCAAGCTAATAGTAAGCCCAGCATAATAGTTGAGGTGTACCCACGTGTTTCAACGGGAATAACTTCATTACCGGTATTTAGATAAATTACTAGATCTGCTTCTTGGGCAATTTTACTATTTGTTTCCTCGGAAATAGCTACGGTATGAAAATTGCGTTTTTTGGCTTGTTGTATTGCTTCTAAGGTAGTTGTAGATGTACCAGATTGAGAAATCCCAATAAGTAAAGTTTCTTGTGGGCTAAAGTATGGTGAGGGCTGTAAGTAATTAGTAAAATTATCTGGAATAATAGCTTCCGTATCTAACTTAGTATAGCGATTAAAGTACATGCTAATTAAAGTCGATGCATGATAACTTGTCCCGGATCCAGTAAAGTAGATTTTTTTTATGTTTTGCCCTTCTACTAAAGCAATTAAGTCTTTCGCAATAACTGCCTCAGTACTCAAAATTTTTTGTAAACGTTCGGGTTGATTGTATATATTGTCAATAATTTTCATTTTAAAACCTCGTTTTCTTGTAATTTACTTATATTAAATTAAGAAATATCGGAAATATTAAAATGATAGAAGAAATAACAATGACGATAAGATATTTCCTAATCAACTAAATTCTAGCCGTGATTTTTAGTGTGTTCAATTAAAAGTAGCATATTGATTAAAGTTGTGGCCAAATAGGAACCAATTTTAGAACCAATTGCTAACTTGAATATATAAATAAATCATCTGATGTTAGTGGTAAAATATAGCTAATTAATAGGCTTTTGTTAAAATTGTAGAACTGTGTAAAAATCGACTTGTAATGAATAAGATGGCCTATATTCAACTTAGGATAAGTGGTGAAAGTAGATATGTTTAATAATAAACTAAAAACTTATTTAACTCCCCAAGAGAGGGTAATTGACCAAAATTGGTTGCTTAATAAAGGTAAAGCAAAGCAATTGCAACAAAGTAACTTTTGGGATGATTTATTTTTGAAAGAAGTTGGTCCAATCTGGCAGCGACTTTTTTTACTGAAATATCAGACTAAGCCTTTCTCATTAATTAAGTCCTTTATACCAATTGCTCTGCTTGATAAGCAAAAAAACACTTCGATAGATGATAATAACGTAAATCTTGAACTTGCTATTGATTTGGCAAATAAGGCCAATTATATTAAGAAAAATATTCTTTTGACCTGGCCGACTTCTGAAGAAAGCAAGGCACTTCTTTTGAAGCAGAAGACACAGGTCTTTGTTGAAAAAAATTACATTCTTCATGATAAACAAGTTGTTAGATATGAGGAAGAGATAGTTCTTCCAGATAGAGTCGAATATGAGGATTAGAAATTGGGCAATTTTTTGTATACAGCAGCAAAAGAAAAAATTATTTCATTAATTGAAAACAATCAGATTAAAGGTAATCAGCGTCTGCCGTCTGAACGAATTTTGGCTCAAAAATTGGGTTTCTCACGGATGACCATTAAAAAGGCAATAATCAGTTTAGTTGAAGATCACGTTTTAACTAGGCGTCCTGGTGATGGTACATATTTACTACATGGAAAATATCCTGGCAGAATTGATACCGGTGATGATGCACCGTGGTCGTTAACACAAACCATCAAAATTAAGGGTGGAAAACCAAGTAGTGAGGTTAAATCATTTAAGTTAGTTTATGATGTACCTTTTTTGACTAAGCTATTTCCGAACTATACTGAGTTTTATGAATTAATTAGAATTCGAAAGTACGATGATATTGCCTTCTCTATTCAAAAAGCTTATTTTCCATTTAGATTGTTTGAAGATGCTCATCGCTATGATTTCAGTAAAATTTCTTTATATGATTACATGGGGTATAAAAACTTGAGACCTGATTTATTTCATCGAAGGATCAGAACATGCTCACTAGACGCTGACTCACTTCTTAAGAATTTTAAAAATGACCATAATAAATTGGTACTGAATGTCGAGTATTTAGGCTACACTAGGCCAGATTGTTTGGTTGAATATACGAAATCTTATTTTGACGCAGATCAAGTTGATTTTCGTGTTGAATTGCCTTACTCGCCCCAGTAATAAAATTTATTGGATAGCAATAATTACGTGCTAAAAATTATCTTTGTATTGCAGTACGCTTAGTGTTGCTATAACTAGTGAAAACGATAAGTTAGTCAGTTCAACTGCTTTCAGTTGCATAAATTAAGCAATCTTTTAATTTCAAGGTCTGTTATTCAAGTTTGTAACAACTTGGAATAACAGTCTTTTTTACTGCCCAAAAAAGACCGCTTATCCTCAAATTCATTACCAATTACGCGAAAAGCATTGTAAATTTTATTTGTATCAGGTTTAATAATAGCAATATCTTTAAATAAAAATAATAACAATATTAAAATCGCGGAGAACAGCAATGATTTACCACAATTACTCACATTTTAGATTCTTTTGGTTAAATATTTTTGGCCTGATTTATAGCACCGAAAATATTATTATGGCGTATATTGTCGGCAGTTTGACTAATATGGCTGCTAAAAGGCAATTCGTTGCCTTACCATTGCTGATCGGCCAAATCATTGTTGCATTGGTGATCGTGTTAGTTTCTGGCTTAATGTTTAATTACCTTAAGACTGATGCGATTAAGCAAGTCAACGTCAAATTGCGTACTAAAGTATTAAAAGGAATGTTGCTAAATAATCGAGAAGATAGCAGTGATCTGGGCTTTTTAACTAATGACTTTAAGTTGCTTGAAACCAACCGTTATGAGGCTGAAATTCAAATTTTGATTTATACTTACACGGTTGTTTTGGCACTCGGCTATGCACTTTACTTAAACTGGTTTGTTACTTTAATTTACTTGGTAGGATCACTCTTGCCAACTATTGCTTCAAGCTTTTTTCAAAAATCAATTCAAAAAGCTTCGGGTGACTGGACCGCGGCCAGTGACAAGTATGTAAGTCAAACCAAAAATACCTTGGCTGGAACTGGTACTTTTAACTTATATGGCAAACAAGATAATGCCGTCAAACAAAATAAGCGCGTGGTTGAACGCCTAGAAGAAAAACTGGCCAAAATGAACTTACTTAATGAGAATACCAATACTTATTTAAATATTATTGCAATTGGTGGCACGTTTTTACTTCCATTTGCAATTGGTACAGGACTAGTAATTAAAGGCCAGATTACGTTAGGAGCTCTTTTTGCAATAACGCAGCTGTCTAACTCATTTGTGAATCCTATTTTACAGATTTTAAATGAACGAAATAACTTGTCGACAACAAAGGGAATAGTTAAGAAAATTAAGCAATATATTGCTAAAAGTGAGCAGAAGGAAATAAGTGAAAACCTCCCTAAAAACTTTGCTGAGCTAAAGGTGCAGGAGCTTGCACTCGTACGTCAGGATAAAAAACTGGCAGACCACATCAACCTCACGGTTAAAAAAGGTCAAAAGATTGCAGTAATTGGTCCTTCAGGTTCAGGCAAATCAACGATGCTGCAATACTTGATGTATGGCGACTATGGTAAAGCTGAGAAAGTACTGCTTAATGAGAAAGACGCTGCGGCCGGCAATTTTACAAAGTTATTTTCATATTCTAGCCAAAGCGCTGTGATTTTTGCCGATACGCTTTGGTTTAATCTGACTCTCGGAGAAAATTTTGCTCGCGACGAGGTTAAACAGGTTTGTCAGAATCTTGGTCTAGGACAGCTAATTAAGGAAAAAGGTTTTGACTATCAGTTAGGGGATAATGCGGATCAATTGTCAGGTGGACAGTTGTCACGAATTGAACTTGCACGGGCCATTTTAGCTGGCCGGCCAGTTATGCTGCTGGATGAGGTCAATGCATCGCTTGATAAGCCAACTTCAAAAATGATTCATGATTATTTATTTAACACTGACTTTACTTTTATTGAGGTAATTCACCATTATGAGCCTGAAGAACTAAGGCGTTATGATGCGGTGATTGATTTTGACAACTACATAGACAAATTAAAATAAAAATTAGACAAGTGGATAAGTGAAAATTGGCCTGAGTTCAAAGCAAAAGATGGATAATTTTTTGCAAAGTAAGTGTATTAATTTAAAAAGAATGAAATGGGATCAACCTGAGGACGCCATAAAAAACCACCAGATTTTCTGGTGGACAAAATTATTCTAAAAATAACACTTTAACTATTTTATGCATAATATTTTTTATACATGATATTTTTTCGAAAAATATTCAATGATTTCTTGAAAAACCTTTGCCCAAATAAGAATAATTACAAGAGTATATATAAATCTTGTCAAATTATCCGGAAGCTTGCTAAAGATATTTATACTATGAACAAAGTTCATTATTTGAGTATCAAACTCATTCATTAAAAACGCGGGCAGTACAGCACAAATAAAATATACGGCAAACATAAAGTATTGAACTTTTTTAGACTTATTTTTATCTTTCATTGAATACATCTCCATATTTTGTGTGATATATAAAGCTTGATTTATTGATATCCCCAACTAATTGCGGCACCTTTATTACTAAACCTTACGTAAATTCCTCTGTCCATAGCTTTACTTCCAGCAATAGTAGCAGTGGACAAAATTATTTTATGCATGATATTTTTTTGAAAAATAATCAATACTCTTTTGATAAATCATTACTAAAATGAAAATAATCACGAAAAGATATGCAAATCTTGTCAAATTATTTGGAAGATTACTAAAGATGTTTATATTATGAATAAAGTTAAGTATTTGAGTATCAAACTCATTTAGCAATGACATAATTAATACAAAACAAATGAGATATATGATAAATATCAAACGCTTAATTTTTTTGATTCGTTTTTTATCTTTCATTGATAATATTCCCTTCTTTTAAATAATATATAAAAGTTACATTTATTGATAATCCAAGCTAATTACGGCACCTTTATTACTATTATCGTTTTTCTTTAAGACAAAATAAGAAAATGTCATATTTGATTCTCAAAAACCAAATATGACATCTTTTTATTTTAATTATTTATTTTTTAATAAAAGTTCTTCTATATCTTTGCTGTAATCAGGCATGCCCGCTAATTTGATGCTCTTAATTATTGTTTCTGTTTCATCTAGGAATTTTTTATTATGTGTATTCTGATATTTAACGATATTATAAAATGCTGGTACTAGCATCTTATAAAAGAAAATTGCTGGCGTTGTTTTTATTTGATCTGCATAATTAACGAATATATCAGTTTCATCAAATTTTTTACTTTGAACGCATAAAATTAGCATATTAATAATAATTCCCAAAACTATCTTTTGTTTCTCTATGCTGTTTGTTCCTATAAATTGCTTTACTATTTTTTTAGATAACAATAAGTTAGTATCCAAACTAAAAAAATTCATAAAGTTACAATATGTAATCAATCCCTCTTCATCGAAATTCGAAATATTAAAAACTTTCTCTTTTATTTCGTCTATGACTTTTTTATCTAACTTCTCAGGCTCTTTACTAATCACTGCAATATAGCTATCAATCAGTAGTAATTCATCGTTTTTATTTGGCAATTTACTTTCTGCAACTACCTCTCGTATTTGTTGCAATTCTTTTTCTGAATTTCGATAATATGCTTCATTAGCCATTCTATTTATTTCCAATTCTTGTTGATGAATCAATTTATCTTTTGGACGTAACTTGCTAAAAAAATCGATTAGTGGAATTTGATTGAAATGTAGTAATTCAATTAAGTCATCGGCAGAAATTCGGCTTAGATTTTTTTCAACTTTCGCATAAAAAGAGGCACTGATCACGTCACCAGCCCATTGCTTTTGTGTTTTACACTGACTAATCCGATAGTCTTTTAATAATTCTCCTGTTGTCATGATTATTCCTTCTAACTTTTGCTTGCTAAATGAGCCATATTTTCTTTATTATAACGAAAATATAGTTAAGTCATAGAAAAGAAGAATAAATTAATTCAAGAAGTCAGCTTAAATGACTAATAATTGATGGTTAGAGTACTTACACGTAACAATGCACTTAAAAAGAAAAAACCACCAATGATTTTGGTGGGCGAAATTATTCGGCTTTTTTGGGCCATAAATAAATTAAAATCAAAATTTGAATAATAATTAATACCAAATTTAACCAAATTGGTAAATGGCGGAAAAAGTATTGTTGAATATTACAATTAATAATATTGGTTGCAAAAAAGATATATCCTAATAATTCTATTACAACGTAACCATAAAATAGGTTATTTCTATGCGATCTTATCCAATTTATCATGCTTTTATACCTTAAAAGAAAAAGATAACAGTTTTGACAATAGCAATGATACCCGCTAATTTTTATTTTAATGAAATTGGGTATTCCTTATATGCTTGTAAATATTTAGTATAGCAGAAAAAATAAATTTAAATAAAAAATGGCGAACATGACAATTTTTAATCATCTTCATCATTTATTCTACTAATCAGAGCGTAGTTTTCTCTCAAAAAAAGTCGAATACGACTTTTTCATCAAATCGCATTGATTGCTTATATACTAAGAATATAAAGAAAAAATTAAAAGGGAGAAATAAAATGACTAATTTTAATGTGCGCGGTGGCGCCGGTGATACTACTAAACCTGATGTTAATGTGCGTCCGCAAGACAATCTTTACTTGGCTGTCAACTCGAAGTGGATGACTGAAACGCCAATTCCAAAAGGTGACCCCTGGATTACTAGCTTTGATGAAATCGAAAAGAAAACTCGTGAGCAATTAATGCAAGATTTCGAAGATTTTGCCAGTGGTAAAAAAGCTGTTCCTACAATTAAGAATTTTGATAAAGCTATTGAATTTTATCGCATTGTCGAAGCTTTTGCCAAAAGAGAAGAAGATGGTGCAGCTCCGATCAAAGATGACTTGACTTTTTTGGAAAGTTTAAACACGCTTGAGGACGTCAACCAAAATCTGTCCAAATTACTGCTAGATGGCAATTTGCCCTTTAGTTTAGAAGTTACCCCTGATTTTAAGAACGCGCAATTAAATGTTGTTACTTTTAATCGGCATGCTTTAATTTTGAGTGATACTAGTTATTATGATGGAAAACGGACGGATGAATTACTTGGAATTTGGCAAAAGCAGACCGCAAACTTGCTAGAAATGGCGGGTATTGAACAGAATAAGGCACAACAATATGCTAGTGGTGCGGTAAAGCTAGATCGGCGACTTGCAAAGGTCTACCAGTCTGCCGAAGATAATGCCCAGATTGAAAACACTTATCATCCGATGAGTGTGGCAAAATTTATAAAAAAGAGTAAAAGCCTTGATTTAGCGGGCTTGTTAACGCAGACCGGCATTGCAAAGACCAAATTTGTGATTGTAAGTGAGCCAAAATACTTGGATAATTTTGATAATTTGTTCAATGATCAAAACTTCGCCGAGTTAAAGGGCTGGTTGATCTCTGTTTTTATTAACTATGAGGCCAATTATTTGTCACGCGCCTTTAGAGTTGCCACGTTACCATTCAGAAAAGTAATGTGGGGCGTCGATAGTCTGCCCGTAGACAACCAATTTGTTTACAATCAAACGACTAAATTATTTGGAGATGTGATTGGGCAATATTATGGCCAGAAATACTTGGGCGAAACAGCTAAGGCTGACGCAACTGAAATGGTTAAAAATATGGTAAAAGTCTATCAGGAAAGGCTGCAAAATAATACTTGGTTATCATCTGTGACTAAAGAAAAGGCAATCAAAAAGCTGGCCACGCTAAAACTGAAAATCGGCTACCCAGAACATGTCCAGAAGTTTTACGATCTGTTTAAGGTGGTTCCTACGCAAGCTGGCGGTACTTTTTACTCAAATGTCAGGGACAATCAGCGCGTTAAAATTGAAGCTAATTTTGCCAAGATAAATCAGCCAGTAGATCATTCTATCTGGATCATGTCGGCAATTGATGCCGATGCTTGTTACGATCCGCAAAATAATGATGTCACTTTACCGGCAATCATTTTACAAAAGCCTTTTTATAGCTTAGATCAGGATCGTGCTGCTAATTATGGCGGTTTTGGTACGGTGATCGGTCATGAAATTTCCCATGCTTTTGACAATAATGGTGCTCAGTTTGATGAATTAGGCAATATGAAAAATTGGTGGACAGATGAAGACTTTGCTGAGTTTAATAAACGAATTAATGCTGAAATCGCTTTGTTTGATGGCGTTAAAGTTGGTCCAGTTAAGTTAAACGGTAAGCTGTGTGTTTCCGAAAATATCGGTGATCAAGGCGGCGTAACCGTCGCACTTGAGGCCAATAAGAAGGATGGCGGGGACGCAAGCAAGCTGTTTGATAACTATGCCCGTGTTTGGGAAACTAATTCAACTAACGAATTTTTACAGTTGGTTGCTTCAAGTGATGTCCATGCTTTGTCACAAGCTAGGGTAAATGTTCAAGTGCAGTGCCAAGACGAATTCTACCAGGCTTATGATGTTAACCCAACTGATGGTATGTGGCTTGAACCCGCTAAACGAGTACAGATCTGGTAAAGCTGACAGATAGCTAATCTTATAGAAAGTAAACTTAACAGAGGATTGCTAAAACTATTTAAAATAATTTTAGAAAGTTAATAATCTAACTATAATTCAATAAATCTCATTGTTAGAATATATTTATGTTAATTTATTTTTGAAATTTTGATAGGAGAAAGTTATGAGATTAGTGCAAAAAATAATGGAAATACTGGCAATTGTTTTATGGATTTTAGTAATTGGCACATTTGCTGTGGCAATTGTTAAACATCAATTATGGAGCATGGGACCAATAATAACGTATAATCGGCCGCGTAACTTTCTTGGCTGGATGATTGTTGGTGCAATTGCTTCAACAGCAGTCAGTGCGGTTTTAAAATTGGTGCAAGGAAAGTAAATATTATAAATGGATAAAAAGTATTACACTACGAAACTAGGTCAAATTGCATATTCCGGTAGATCGGGCAAACCACTAATTGTTTTTCTCAATAGTTTTGGCAGCTTTGATACTGCGCAGAGTTTTAGCAAAGTAATCGACGAGCTGCCCGCAGAAGATGGCATATTTGCACCTGATTATTTGAATACCGGCTTTAGCGGTAAATCAACTGTGTCTTACACAATCACAGCAGAAGCAGATGAACTAGCCAAAATGATTAATAGTTTTAATGCCGCAAAAGTAATCATCGTGGCGCACAGTATTGGCGGCGTTTATGCTTTTCAAATGCAAGCAAAAGTAAAAAATCTGCGTGCCCTCATTTTGATTGAACCAACGACGAGGGAAATAATATTAAATCCGCCAAGAGAGCAGGGCTATCTTAACCAGGAAAAACAAGAACGCAATACAGAACAGTTTATTCATGACAAAATTTTTAGCTTATTTTCTGAACAAGAGGCAATGGCTTTTTGGCAAACTACAGAAAAGAATGCAGATCAGTTTGATGACCAAGCAAGCCAAAATGCCATTAGTGCGATGAAAAACGACCATTTCTGGCAGTCAACTATGCGAATGAACGATGACATTCCGGTATTTATTTTTACGGAGGCATACCGCCAAAAAGAATACGAACGTTCAGAATACAATAATCAGAAAGCTAAAATTATCCCGGTAGGTACATTTCATTATATTCAGTGGGAATATCCTGAAGAAATTGCTAATAGGATAATTGAAATAGCTATGCGGAAAGAGTAATGCGTTAAAATCAAAAAAATTTTTATTGTAGGCTAATTCCAATATCGTCAGGGATTAGTCTTTTTTTGCTGTGCCTAAATATATAACCTTTTTTAATTAATAATTTTATATTTTTGCTAGGTTATTTATTTAGCAAATTTTTAAGGGGTTGACTTAATGTCAAGTTTAAGGAGTATCTTAATGAAAAATGCAAGAAAGGATTAAATCTTAAAATATAAATAGAAGTAAAAGTCAATAAAGTAATATCTAATAACTTAGTAAATAATTATTGGGATTAGATTCTTGGTTTAGAGGAATAAAAAATGAAAAAAAACGGTATTATTGCAGCTTTTATAATAGTAATTTTAGGCGTTATGGGTTGGAATGTTTATCAGCACAATCAGTCATCTGAGCAATCAGCACAACCTAAAAGTAGTTCATCAAAAAAACAGAGTGCAAAAGTTGATAGAAATACTAATAAGAAAGATAAGATTTTAATTGTATATTTTTCCCGTGCGGGTCAGAACTATGGAGGGAGTAATTTAAAAATAGGTAATACTCATAGAATTGCTAATTATATTGCAGCCAGAACTGGTGGCGACAAATATGAAATTGTACCAGCAAAAAAATATCCGACTACATATCAGGCGACTGCTGATCAAGCCGAAAAAGAGCAACAGAATAATGCACGTCCCAAAATCAAAAATGCATTGCCAGACGTTTCTAAATACCAAACAATATTTATTGGTTATCCGATTTGGTGGAATGAATCGCCGATGATTGTCAGGACCTTTTTAGAACACGTTGACTTGAAAGATAAACAAGTTGTACCTTTTGTGACCCACGGTGGATCAGGTTTTGGTGACAGTTTGGCAATCTTAAAAAGAGAATGTCCAAAAGCAAAATTCTTGAAAGGTTTTCAAATTAATGGCTCACAAGCGAGTCACGCTCAAGGAAAGGTTAATTCCTGGCTAGACTCAATTGGGTTCTAATAGGGGGAAGATTCTTGCATAAATCTTTATTTTGGACTTGGATAGCAATATTTTTATTTCCGTTACCACTAGTCATTCAGTTTAATGAAATAATTATTACTACAAATGCAAATGCATTATATTATAATGCGGGCATAGTGGCTTATTGTTGGTGGCTTGTAAGTACATTTCTAGCTACGAGACCGCGATGGCTAGTTCAAAAAATTAGTTTGCCTAAGCTTTATAGTATTCATGGTATTTTGGGCGTTGGTGCATTTGCTTTAGCTTTTTTACATAGCAACAATCTGTTTTCAATGGGCTTTTTAATTAAGTTAACTGGCAAATGGGCATTATATATAGCGGCTTTTAGCCTTGCTTATGCAGTATTTTTTCTTTCAGGTTGGTTGGTAGACCATTTTAAGTGGGCTTACAGATTAAAAAACCAGCTTTCCCCTTTTTTTCGTCATCAAGTTTCTGTGTGGATTCATCGCTTAAATTTAGTAATGATATTACTAATTTGGCTGCACGTTCACTTAATTGGGCGGATAAATACCAATCTATCTTTCATGCTTATTTTTGATAGTTATTCTTTTATAGTAATTGGTTGGTATTTATGGAATCTTTGTTTTCCCAAGCTAAAAGAGGCCGTTGTAATTGATAATGAGAAAATCAATTTTGACACAATAAAACTGGTTTTGCAGATAAAATCGAAAACGATTAAGTATCAAGCAGGTGATTTTTACTTTTTAAGTTCTAAAGTTATTACTGATCGTCACCCTTTTTCTGTGACTGGTGTACCTTCTGACGAACAAAAAGTAACTTTTACTATTAGATTAGTAGGTGATGATACTAAAAAATTAGCAAGATTAAAAACTGGCGATGAGGTTAAGCTTGAGGGCCCTTATGGGTATTTTGCCCCCACTATTGATCGCTTTTCCGGTAAAAGTCTGATACTAATTGGAATGGGAACAGGAATAGCTCCTTTGCTGAGTATAGCAAAGAAGTATCAAGCTAGTTATTCATTAAAAGTACTTTGGTGTGTTCATAAGAAAGAGGATTTATATTGCGATTCAGCTTTCGAGACTATGGTTGGTCCTGGTTTTAGCTATTACCGTCAAGTTGGCCACTTTACCGAAGAACAATTAATTAGTTTAATTGATGAAGAGCAACGAAAAGAGGCGCTTATTATCATTGCAGGACCGGCTAGTGGAGTATTAGGCATACGTAAAATACTACGCCAAAATGGCGTTTCCTATAATCATTTGCTTGATGAGCGCTTAACTATGTAAATGAAGAGAGGCGTTTAAATATTATTGAAGCGAAAGCCATAGAAACGAAATTGCTAATCGCACTTAAGAGAAAATTACGGATAATACAATAAAGTTTGCTAGTGATAAGTCAAAATCAATCGTGGCAGATGAACTAGCCAAAATGATTAATGGTTTTAATGCTAAACAAGTAATTCATCGTGGCGTACAGTATTGGTAGCGTTTATGCTTTTCAAATACTAGCAAAAGAAAAAACCTGAGTCTCTCACTTTGATTGAACCGGCTATTAGGGAAATAATATTAAATTTGCCAAGAGAGCAGGACTATCTTGACTAGGAAAAGCAAGAACACAATGCAGAATCAAGCAAACCAAAAAAGTTTGAAACGGCCTTCAATGTGTAAGCTTTTGTCTAAAATTTGGAAAAGCGCAATTGAATAGTATAATGAGTTTCAAAGCTGTTTAGACTTTGAAACTTTTTTTGCTAAATTGGTGGTGATCCATATGAACAAAGGGTATAAATTCACTTATATTTTGTTGGTATTAATTGCTTTACTAGTAAGCTATCTCTGGTATTTTTTTCACTCGGAATTATATATTTCCTATGAGTTAGACTATCAAGTTAACGCGATGATCAAAAATCATGATATTAAAAAGATGAGAGCGGTATCTAAAGACAAAAAGATTTATACTTTCTTAGTTCATCTTAATAAGAATGATTCTTGCCAAAATACCTCTGATTACCAGGGCGGAACTCAGAATATTTATTGGTATGGAACAGAAATCAAGAAAAAAGCAATAGGAGTTGATATGAAAAAAGAAAATAACATCTACTGGAAAGTGGACAAACTATATTTTACGAAAAAGTAAATTAGTGAGTGTACTAAATGGATAAATTAATGCTTTTAAAGCAGAAAGCAATATTTAAAATTAGATTTTGACGATATAAAGGATGAAGTTAGTAATAAAATATAAACCTACAATTGAAAAACAGCTGTTAACACCACTTGCTTATAAAATTGTGCAGTGGATTGCGCTATGTGAATTCTTAATAGTTTTAAGCTTACCGTGGTTGTGGTTTAAGCTAATTGGATTTAAGTGCCGGCGCTTTAAGCTTTTTTTAGGTGCGATTTTGGCTCTAATAATTTGTTTTATTTTGTTTCTTTTTATTATCTGGGCTTCAGATAATATGTACTTTAAAAAATAAGAGATAAATATTGAAAATAACTGCCACTATTTGCTAACACCGCCTGTCATGTTAATTCAATGAAGTGGCTGATAAGAGGTTTACTAGACGGGAGAGGCGATCCACATATGGATCGCTTTTTTATTGGCTTTATTAGATTTCAAACAAAAATTTACGCGCATCTTGGGTAATAGCAAGGAGCCAAAAATAATTTTTTAGTAACTTGCAGTGGTCTTCTCAGTCGCTCTTTAGTGGGTAAACTTTGAAAAGGAAAATCAAAAAAAGTCTTGACAACTATTGGAAAGCGCATACAATATGAACTGTAAACTTTGTTAACCGGTTAACAAGAAATAAACAACAAGTCACTGTAAAGGAGCTGATTAAAAACTGGCACGCAAAATTTGCTGAGTCGGAATCAATTTTAAAGTGGGCTGACGCAGCAGCTTATGTTCAAGCTTTTGCTTAAGAATGTGCATAGCAACTTTACCAATAGAATATGAATCTTGGTGGATGCAGCTAATTGCTGGTGTCATTACTTGCATCCAGTCAAATTCTTCATAAGTTGCTACACCATAGTCTTGAGGGTAAGAATAACCGAGTTGCTGCATTGCCTGAAGTAGACGTAAAAGTACGCGAGCATTCATACAAAAGAAACCAATCTTGCTGGTATTATTGCGCTGCATGATTGAACTGATATTTTGGGTGAATTGCTGATATTCAATTTCTTTACCGTGATGAGGCACGGCAATCAAATGGTTTAGGGTTGAATAATTTGTCGCCTTGATAAATCCTTCGTAGCGCTGAGTTCTAGTACTGATATTTTGGAACGGCCAAGTGACAAAATAAAGGTTGTCATAATCTTTGTTTTTCATCTGTTTAACCAGTTTTTGAACGGATGTCATATTATCTGTTGCCACAGTATCAATAATTAATTTATTAGACTGGCGGTCAACCATTACTGTATTTTGGTTTGATAAGGATTCATAAATGGGGCTATCAGGATTAACCGGATCAACAATAATTCCGGCAACACCTTCATTTTGTAAACGTGTAATATTATCAATTTCTTTTTGTTCACTATTACCAGCATTAGTGAATAGGACACGGTAGCGGTAATTATCGCACTGCTCATAAATACCTGATAAAACCTGTGAAGTGAACGGGTTGGTAATATCCGCAATGGAAACGCCAATAGTTTTATTTTCGTTTTTTGCTAAATTGCGAGCGGTAGAGTTAGGCCGAAACTTAGTATCTCTAATTATTTGGCTG
The DNA here is from genome assembly GCF_026536045.1 of Lactobacillus sp. B4005. Classification (NCBI taxonomy): domain Bacteria; kingdom Bacillati; phylum Bacillota; class Bacilli; order Lactobacillales; family Lactobacillaceae; genus Lactobacillus; species Lactobacillus sp. B4005. The sequence continues at coordinate 66,258 of NZ_JAFNOZ010000006.1, read as the reverse complement.
AGATTTTTACGCGTTTCTAAGGACATGTGATCATAATTGCCATTAAGGTAATTTGATACAGTAGCAGTTGAAACATTAGCCATCGTAGCAATGTCTTTGATTGTTAGTTTTCCCATAATTATTCCTCAATAAATACTTTATATATTAAGTATAACAAGTATAGCGTACTTTTTTATGACTTAAAGGAATAAATCTCGTAAGTTTGTTAACCGATTAACATTGATCACAACTGATCAATGGCTGAATGGCAACCATGAACGTGGTAAAGATAGCCGATCACAGCAAAATCAGCCGCAAATTTACGGTTGGTTAAATAATTTTCTTTTTAAAAAAGGTGGATGAGGTTGTGTTAGAAACTGTTAATCGCATTTTTCAAATTTTTGGTGCTAGCGTTGTAGTACCATTGATGATTTTTATAGTCGCATTATGTTTAAGAGTTAAACCAAAAACGGCGATGATGAGCGCTTTTTATGCAGGCGTTGGCTTAACTGGCTTTGGTTGGATAATCCAAGCCTTCACGCCCACTATCACTAAGATTATTAGGCAAATGGTGAGTATTACCGGCATTAAATTACCAATTGTTGATATTGGCTGGCAAGCTGGCTCACTTGCTTCCTTCGGCTCAACGGTCGGACTTAGCTTCTTTGTTTTTGGTTTGATCGCTGAAGTTTTACTGTTTGCCTTGGGCGTAACCAAAATATTTATGGCTTCCAATTTGTGGAATAACTTTGGTTTTATGATTTGGGGCACGATGTGTTATTACGTTACCCATAATTTTTGGTTGTCACTCGGCTTATCATTTTTTATGTTGCTTTACGCACTAGTTTTAGCAGAAATCCAGGCGGATCGTTGGTCAGATTATTATGGTGTAAAAAACGCTTCGGTTGCCTCCCTGCATAATATTGAGCAGGTTATCCCGGCGATCTTGCTAGATCCACTGTGGAATCTGCTTGGATTCAATAAGGTAAAAATGACGCCGGAATATTTTAAAAACAAACTTGGCGTTTTCGGTGAACCAACGACCCTCGGGGCGCTATTAGGTTTGTTAATCGGTATTTTAGGTAATTTAACGAGTCTGGGTAAACTGCAAGCCTGGGGTCAAATCTTAACGGTAGCAGTTCAATTGTCAGCTGTTATGACCATTTTTCCATTAATTACTAACGTTTTTTCTAAAGCTTTTACGCCATTAGCTGATGAAATTGATAAAAATACGCATAAAAATGCATCGGCTTCAAAGGCAGATGCAGTGACTGCAACGAGTAAAAAGCGGTGGTTCTTGGGCGTTGATGATGGTGTTGGTTATGGCGAGCCCGCAACAATTATTGCCGGCGTCATTCTAATTCCGATTATGGTAGTGATTGCCTTCATTCTTCCCGGTAATAAAACATTACCCATTGTGGATTTGATTTCTTTGCCCTTTATGGTGGAATCAATCGTTGCTTTAACTCGTGGTAATATTTTAAAGGTAATTGCTAACGGAATTGTTTGGTTCAGTTTGGGCTTATATGCGTCAAGCTGGCTTGGCACTTTTTACACTGGGGCGGTAGCACATTATGGCGTTGCTTTACCTGCCGGCATTGTTTTGATTACCAGCTTTAACTTGATGGCACGGCCACTAAATGCTTTAGTATTTGCGGCTTTTGTATCACAAAATCCGCTTTATATTGGCTTAGCTATCTTAGTTTATTTGGCTTTATTGTACGGCTTGCGGCGCTATCGGCCTCAGATTTGGCAATACTTAGACAACATGGCTGCCAAAAATGTTGGCTATTCTGGGAGTAATGAAAAGATAACTTATTAATAAAAAGGAGATAATTACGATGAAGAGAATTGATGGACACTTGCATTTGGTTCGGTCAGTGGCGGGCTTATCTGCCAAGGGCCGAATGACGCCTTTAGGCAATGGCAAGGCGATTTGGGATAACGGCATGTTCTTAAACCTGATCCCAGAAGGCTGGGGCGATCTTGATTTTACGGCTGAATCAGCATTGAAGGTAATGCAAGAAAATGATGTCGAAAAAGCTGTGCTACTGCAGGGCAGTTTATACGGTTTTCAAAATTATTATTCTTACCAGGCTGCTAAAAAATATCCCGATAAGTTTATTGCCGCTTTTTCAGTCGATCCGTTTGCGGATAATGCCATGGAAATTGTCAGACGTCATGTTGAGGATTTGGGCTTTCGGGCAATTAAGTTTGAGATTAGCCAGGGTGGAGGTCTACACGGCTACCACAAGCCATTCCGTCTGGATACGTCACCCGAATTGGGAAAAATTTTCCATTTCTTCGCTGATTATCCTGGCTTTGTCATAACCGTTGATTACGGCGACTACACGCAATATAGCTATGAGCCAGAGGCAATTGTTAATTTGGCTCAGAGGTACCCCAAATTAGACTTTGTCGTCTGTCACCTATCGTTTCCGAATGCCGATCATTTAAATCGTTTGGAAAACGCACTTCAGCAATGGGAGCCGTATGCTAACATCTACACCGAGATTTCCGCAATTCAAGATATTGAAAAAGAAACAGAATTTCCGTTTCCACGTTGTCAAAAAGATGTTGCTTTAGCTAAAAAGGTGCTAGGTGCTAAAAGAATCTTTTGGGGAACCGATTCGCCATGGTCATCAACGTTCAATTCCTATCACAACTTGGCAACATGGTTAGAAGCAACGGATATCTTTACTGAATCAGAATTAGAAGACGTTATGTATAATAATGCCAACCGCATTTACTTTAAGCCGCAAAACGTGCAAGCAATGCGTGATAGTGTGGATCCAGTTTTTAAAAATAAATAAAGGAGCTAGAAGATGAGCAAAATAAAAGTATTGGTAACAGGGATTATTCCTGAGGCAGGACTTACCGAATTAAGGAAAAACTTTGATGTAACCTATGAGCCTGAGAAGGAAACGCGCGAATGGGTGTTAGAGCATTTACCTGAATATGAGGGCCTACTTATTATGGGGCTGAAAGGTGACCGTGAATTGATTGATGCGGGAACCAATCTCAAAATTATTACCGCTAACGGTGTGGGCTTTGATCATATTGATATTGAATATGCTAAACAAAAAGGGATTGTTGTCGCTAATTGTCCGCAAGGCGTCCGGGTTCCAACTGCTGAAATGACCTTTACCCTATTATTAGCTACTGTGCGTCATTTGCATTTTTACGATAAAGTCGTGCGCTCAGGCAACTGGATTGATGTTTCAGAACCCAAATATATGGGGATGAGCTTACAGGGGAAAACACTAGGTGTTTATGGTATGGGCAGGATTGGCTCTGAAGTTGCTAAATTTGCTCAGGTATTCGGCATGAAAGTAATTTATAATGATGCGCATCGCTTGGATAGTGCATTAGAAACAAAGCTCGACGTTAAGTACGTTGATTTTGCCACAATGGTTAAAAATTCAGATGTGATTACGCTGCATGCGCCAGCACTACCATCAACTACGGGAATTTTTAATGCGGAAGTCTTTAAGGAAATGAAAAACTCGGCTTATATCATCAACGCTGCGCGGGGTCAGCTGATTAAACAGGATGATTTAATTGCAGCCCTTAAAAATGGTGACATTGCTGGTGCTGGTCTGGACGTTTATGAAACAGAACCAAATATTCCGCAAGCACTGCGTGACTTGGATAATGTAGTTTTATCCCCACACGCTGGAACTGGAACTTTAGAAGCACGGACCGCGATTGCGGCTGAAGCATCACAGAACTTGATTTCTTATTTACGAGATCATCAACCGTTAAACCAAGTTAACCAGTAAAATTTTTCTAGCTCTTAGGTCAAGGTGCTTGATTGCTAGTGCATTCACAGAGCAATCTCCAAGTTCATCCGGGGATTGCTTTTTTTTAAGTTAATTACTTGAGGTAAATAGATGAAATTTAGCAAAATTTTTAGCGACCAGTTGGATCACTGTTATGCAATCATGCGTCTGCAAGCTTTAGACCGTGATTTTATCATTGTCGCTTCGGAAGAAAACCAACCATGTTACGCCTATGATTTGGATAATCACTTTAAAAAAACGACGGTTTGGTCAACTGTTGGCGGCACAATGACTTTAGTGCCGCTACCGGGAAGTCTGAATTTTTTAGCTACACAAAAGTTCTATCCCGGTTTCAATTCCCGGCATTGCCGCATTGTGAAGGAGACCTTTAACGGGACAGGCTGGGACCAAACTGTCATTGGCGAGTTTCCGTATATTCACCGTTTTGACCTGATTCCGCAACCTGAAAGTGGTGCTTACTGGTACGTTGGTTGTTCGATTGCCAACTCCAAAAAATTTACTGATGATTGGTCAGATCCTGGCAAAGTCTGGGTTGGCAATTATGACGATGAGCAAGCAAAAATGACGGATTTACGTGCTTTACCAATTAGAATTACTAAAAATCACGGCTATCACCGCATGGCGGGTTATTCACTAATTACCGGTGCTGAGGGTATCTTCAGACTTGATTATCCCAGCCAAACTAGTGATTGGCACTTGCAGCAGTTAGCACAAAAAGAAACTTCAGATATTGCCGCAGCAGATATTAACGGTGATGGTCAACTGGAATATTTGGCAATTGAAGGCTTTCATGGTTCGCACTTAAGAATGTATGATGCGAATTTTAATTCTGTAGCAACTAGCGAATTTGCAACACCGTTTGGCCACGCAATTTGGGGTGGAGAAATTGCTGGACGTGATTATTTCTTATTCGGCTGGCGTGCAGGAAAGCAGGGCCTTGAATTAATTAAAGATCTTCAGTTAAACGCGACACTGATTGGTGAGCACTTAGGACCAAGTAATGTGACCGTTTTTGCCAAAAATAAGCACCAATATTTATTGTCCGCCAACCGCGAAGCTAATGAAGTAGCGGTTTATCAAATCAGTACTAAATAGGGTGAATAAAATGAATTACTTTTTAACCATTGATAATGGAGGAACTAATACTAAGGCAATCATTATTGATGCACAAGGTCACCAACTAGGCATGGCGTCATTTGGCACTAAGAGACTAACACCTCAGCCTGATTTTCAAGAAATTGCTCTAACTACGCTGTTAACTGATATTGGTCATGTCATTCAAAAGGCCTTGCAAAATGCCCAGATTATGCCCGAGCAAGTTAGTGCGGTAGCTGTTGTTGGACATGGTAAGGGATTATACGTACTCGACCAAAATGGCAAGATTTTTATGAACGGTATTTTGTCAACGGATAGTCGTGCTAAAAAGATTGCGGCAGCGTTAAATCAGCAAGTAGCACGGATTTATCCGCTTAGCCATCAACAAGTTATGGCTAGTCAGGCACCGGTTATTTTGCGCTGGTTAAAAGAAAACCAACCAGAAAAGTATCGACGGATTGGTTATGTTTTATCCAATAAAGATTTTATTCGCTATTTATTAACGGGAAAAATTTACCAGGAATTGGGCGATGCTTCTGGTAATAATCTAGTTAATTTGGATACTGGTTCGTATGATTCGCACCTGTTAGACTTTTTTGGAATACCGGAAATTTATCCTAAACTGCCATCAATTATTCATGCAACAGATTATGCTGGTGAAATTACTGCTGAGGCTGCTCAAGTTACTGGTTTACGGCAAGAAACGCCGGTTTATGGTGGGATGTTTGATATTGATGCTTGTGCCCTGGCAACAGGGGTGTTGGATGAGCAATTATTCAGTATAATTGCTGGTACGTGGAACATGAACATTTTTCCTAGTAAGCAGCAAGCTCCGATTACGGCGGGCTTAATGAATTCAATCTTTCCGACGGGTGAAAATCTCATCGAGGCTTCTAGTCCGACTTCCGCTGGCAACCTTGATTTGATGCTGAAAATGTTGCTAGCAGACGAAAGTCAAAACGCCCAAGCCAATCACAAATCAATCTATAATTATTTGGAAACAATGCTCGAAAACACTGATGCAAATTATGCACAGCTGGTGTTTTTCCCATTTTTATACGGTAGTAACGTTGATCCAAACGCTGAAGGTGCCTTTATGGGGATTCAAAGCTCAACAACGAAGTCAGAAATGATTAGGGCCGTTTATGAAGGAATCTGTTTTGCCCATCATTATCACGTTGATCAGTTGTTAAAGGTTTTAGGGCATCCACCAGTTGCCATTCGCATGTCTGGGGGAGCTTGCAATTCTAAACAATGGGTTCAAATGTTTGCGGATGTTTTAAATTTACCGATTGAGCTCACCGCAGCAACTGAACTTGGTGGGTTAGGTGGCGCAATTGCTTGTGCCGTCGGTTCTGGTGTTTATCCGGATTTTCTGACGGCAGTGAGCAAAATGACCCGGGTAGTTGCGCGCTATGAGCCGCGTGAAGCAGCAACAAAGATATATGAGCAAAAATATCATGTGTACAGGTCCTTATTGCAGGCGCTTGATGGCAATTGGGCTGGATTAAACGACTTAAAAAGGAGTTGAATAGTAATTATGACCGTTAATTCTCTAGGTATTTATGAAAAAGCCCTGCCACAAAACCTATCTTGGCGCGAGACCTTTGAACTCACGCATGAACTGGGCTTTAATTTTTACGAATTTTCCGTTGATGAAAGTGATGAGCGCTTGGCTCGTCTTGACTGGAGCTACGAGGAACGCAGCCGCATGCGCAGCTTAATGTGGCAAACGGGGATGCGGATCAACAACTTAATGTTGTCCGGGCACCGCCGTTTTCCGCTTGGCTCAAAGGATCCTGCTGTCCGGCAAAAGTCTGTGCAGATGCTAGCCAAAGCCGTCGACTTATGCGTTGATTTGGGTATTCACAATATTCAAATGGCCGGCTATGATGTTTATTATGAAGACAAGAGCGCCTTATCGCGCGAATTATACGTTGAAAATCTAACTAAATGCGTTCACCTGGCAGCTAAAAAGAATGTTATGCTATCAATTGAAACCATGGATGACCCGTTTATTAATAACCTGGCCAAAATCAGTCATTATCATGACCTGGTTAAAAGTCCTTGGTTGCAGGCTTATCCTGATTTAGGTAATTTAAGCGCCTGGCCGGAAAACGATGTCCCGGCAGAATTAGAAAACTACATTGACACCATTTGCGCGATTCACTTAAAAGACAGTAAACCAGTAACGGCAACTTCAGAGGGGCAGTTCAAGAACGTGCCTTTTGGTGATGGCTGCGTTGACTTTGCCGGTCTGCTGCGTCTGCTTGTTCGGTTAAACTACAATGGCAGTTTTACCATTGAGATGTGGTCTGGTGATAACGGCGATGAACAGGAAGTGGAAGAAGTCAAAGCTGCCAAAGCTTTCTTTGACCGCCTCTTTGCGCAGGTGGGCATCGAGCAGGAAGCAATTTAAGTAAAGGAGAAGAGCAAATGCTTGAACAATTAAAACAAAAAGTCTATGAGGCGAACATGCAGCTGCCCAGGCTGGATCTAGTCACCTTTACTTGGGGCAATGTCTCTGGCATTGACCGCAAGCAGGGGTTATTTGTTATTAAGCCTTCTGGCGTGCCATATGAAGAACTGACGCCCGAGGATTTGGTCGTGATTAATTTAAAGGGCGAAGTGGTGGAAGGCAGCCGCAATCCGTCAAGCGACACTCCGACACACACATATTTATACAATCATTTTCCTGAAATTGGCGGGATTGTCCACACGCATTCGCCTTGGGCGGTAGCCTTTGCGGCGGCACAAATGGACATTCCGGCACTAAACACGACGCATGCCGATACCTTCTATACTGATGTACCGGCCGCTGATGCTTTGACTAAAGCCGAAATTGAAGAAGACTATGAGGGCAACACTGGTAAGACGATTGTGCGCACCTTTAAAGAGCGCCACCTGGATTATGAAGCAACGCCGGGCTGTTTGGTCAGCCAGCACGGCCCGTTTACTTGGGGTGAAACTGCTGCCAAGGCGGTTTATAATGCAAAAGTCTTAGAAGTGGTAGCTGAGGAAGATTACCACACCTTGCAGTTAACGCGGGCAAGCAGCCACTTGCCGCAATATCTGCTGGATAAGCATTACTACCGCAAGCACGGTAAAAATGCGTATTACGGGCAGGACAATGCACAATCAAAGACACACGCTAAACGAAAATAAGGTAAATTAATAATGCCATGCTTTAACTTGGCATACCATGATAGAAATTGATTAACAATGGAGTAATCCACCAGAGACAGTCTAAGCCGGTAGAACCATCGCTATTAAACTAGCTGTATTATAATAAATAATTAGATTAGTAATTTTATTTTGAGGTACTACTATGAAATTTAATCAAAAATTTATGTTAGGTATCATCGCAAGTACATTGGCCTTTAGTGCAGCTATTATATTAGTAAATCAAAATAGCACCACAGTTGCTGCTGCCACTTCATCTAATAAGTTGAAATTAGCTCATGGTGCATATGTTTATAGCAAGTCTGGCAAACGCATGCGAACATATCGCGGTAGTATGTGGAAGACTCACTTTAAGAAGGGCGCTACGGTTAAATTCACGGGTTCTATTAAACCAATAGAACGTAACAGCAAGCACTTCTTCTTGCTTGATGATGATAATTACCACCAATCTTGGCTGCCATACCGAAAGGTAGGTGGTAACTGTTACTATAATATTGGCAACGGTGGTTATATCAAAGCTGGCAACGTTAAACAAATTGCTGGTAAGCCACTATATATCTCTGAAGCAACAGTTAAAATCTCAAATATGGGACCAACAGAGAAATCGGTTTTTACTGGAACTGGAGACAGTAAAGTGATTCTCAAAGATGGTAAAACCTATAAAGTAGACTACATTTATTCTGACTATGGTGGTAATAACCTACAAAATTATTATCATATAGTAAATATAGATGGCGGTGGATTTGCGACCAGACTTGTTAAAGACAAACCCCGACAAAGATTAGCCACACGAACTAGTTACACGTACGTAGGCTTTATAAGAAAAAGTAATGCTTATACCATTACAAGCATTCTCAATCCTAAATCTAGCGATAACGTTAGAAGTTTCAATAAAAATATAAATGTCCCTATAATTGAGGCTATTTATCTTTGGGTAGCACAAGATCGGAAAGCCGAACTATTTTATAGATTAATGGATGTTTCTACAATGAGTCCAAACGACACCCCTTTAAATCAGCCTGCATATATCAAGGCCGATGATACAAAATACATATCAGGTCCACTATTAACACCGATTAATACAGTTTATGGCGCTGAAGAAGATAGTAAAGTAGCCAATAAATCAGACAGGCAAGTTCTTCAGTCCCTAATTAATCAAGAAAATGTAATTAAAGATACAGATAATTATAAAAATGATAACTATGAAGGCTTTACCTCAACATACAATTATTATCTTAAAAAAGCTAAAGCCATTAACTCTTCACAGGCAGCAAGTATTATTGAAGTTAAACAAGCGGCTTGGCTTTTAAGTCGAGCCCAGCAAAGATTATTAGAAGCAAACGAAGAAAAAGCTATTTCAACTGCTCAGCCAGCTATGTACTAGTTTTGGCTAGAAAGTTCAAAAATAAGATTTGGTAATCTTATTTTTTTACTCCTTTTTCGAACATGTGTTTGCACAAATGGAAAAAGAGTGCTATATTAAATGTAATCTCGAGATTATATTAACTTGTTACAAAAATTATTTTTTAATATCGAAAGGAAATTATTGAAATCTAACAAGATTTTTTAAGAGTTAAACATCTAAAAAGTATATTACTTATTTACCTTCTGAACGAACCCAAATAGAATGCTATTTTAATGTCTTTTTGTCTATTAAAACATGTTTCATAAATTAATTGACTTTTTGAAACAAAATGCTATTATTTAATGTAAGCGATTGCAAATATTAGCAGTCACAAAATAATTTGTAGGAGTAGATAAAAATGGCTGAAAACAATAAGGAGAATTTTCTGAATGAGAAAGTAATTCCCTTTTTTAACCGCATTTCGAGTGCTAGGCACATGGTTGCCTTACGTGACGGGATGACTGCCGCAGTGCCAATGATTATAATTGGTTCTCTTTTTATGATTGTGGGGCAGTTCCCTGTCAAAGGCTATCTGGACTTTATGGCACATATTTTTGGTCCTAACTGGGCGAATGTTGTGCAGTATGTTACTAACGCATCGTTTAATATTATGGGCTTAATTGCTGTTGCTGGGATTTCTTATAGCTTAGCTAAAAGCTACCGCGACATTGATCCTTTTTCGGCGATGATTGTGGCGATTGCTGCCTTTATTTTGACCATTCCACTTCAGGTCGGTAAAGATGGCGGATTGCTGATCCCGTTGAAACAGTTTGACTCATCAGGTCTGTTTACTGCCTTGTTAGTAGGGTTATTTGTAACCGACCTATATGTTTGGTTGATGCATAAAAACCTGGTTTTCAAAATGCCAGATACGGTTCCGCCAGCAGTCAGCAATTCTTTTGCAGCTCTGTTTCCGGGGGCAATTTCCTTATTCGTAGTTTGGCTAATTAGAATTGGTGTTGAAGCGACGCCAATGAAAAGCATCCCTAACGTTATTACCTTCTTCTTGCAAGACCCAATGAGCAAGGTAACCAATACTCTTGGCGGTGCCTTAGTTATTGAACTAGTCATTTGTATCTTGTGGTTCTTCGGTATCCATGGTGCCAACGCAATTTCCGGTATCATTGATCCAATTATGTATGCGGCACTTGCTGCTAATGCTGCTGCAATGAAGGCTCACCAACCATTACCTAACATTATTACGAAAACCTTTTTTGATAACTTTGTTCATATCGGTGGTTGTGGTGCTACTTTGGGCTTTGTCATTTTGATGACTTTTGTTGCCAAAGACCAGGAAATGAAGGCATTAGGAAAACTATCAATTGCTCCAGCCTTTTTCAACATTAATGAACCAGTTATTTTCGGGGTACCAATTGTTTTAAACTACCGCATTATTATTCCATTTATTTTGGCACCAATGGCCAATATAATTGCGACATATTTTGCTATGAAAATGGGCTGGGTAGCTAAGACAATCGGTATTTATCCGCCATGGACAACGCCACCATTTTTATCAGGAATTTTGGCAACGGGTCACATCTCCGGTGGTATAATGCAATTGTTTAACATTGTCATGGATACAACAATTTACTATGGTTTCTTTAAGAGCATGGATCGCGCTAAATTAAAAGTTGAACAAAAAGCGACCGATTAATTAAGATTGAGCTGAAGGTGTAAAGGTGCGCAAAAATAAGAAGCTGACGGCCACGCAGTCACAGATTTACAATTACATCGTGGCTAACAAAGAACAGGTAATAACTATTACCTTACGCGAGCTGGCACAGATTTTACACGTTGCACCAGCTTCTGTTGTGCGCACTCTGACAGCCTTAGGATACAAGCATTACTATGAATTGCAAAGCCAAATTAGGGAAGAGTTAAGTCGAAATAAGGTTGTCGACGACATTACGTATCAAGCACAATATTATTTTTCAGCGAACTTTTTGCCGGATTATGAAGAAAAAATTGAGCAGTTTAAGCAATTTGCCCGTGAAACTAAGGACTTTATCTTTTTCGGAATTGGCACTTCTGGAGATCTATGTGATTATGGCGCACGCCAATTTGTTAACAATGGCCGTAATGCCTTTGCAATCGGTGACCCATATTATCCTATCGAACTTAGTCGTGACTCTTATCAAAATAAAACGGTTATTGTCCTATCTGTCAGTGGTGAAGGACAGCCGACAATTGACCAAGTCAAGCATTTTCGCGAACAGGGTGCTAAGATTGTTAGCATTACTAATGATGAGGATAATACGATTGCCAATCTTTCGGATCTTAATTTTTCCTATCATTTAGAGTTCAAAATTATTGATCGGACAATTAATTTAACTACGCAGGTTCCGGTTGTCTACCTACTTGAGCGGCTATCACGGGCCCTTGCTGGATAACTAATGAAATTAACTAAGCTGATGAATCATTCTGATTTGTCGGCTTTTTATTTTAGCGAGTGCTATTTTTTCAGCGCAATGATATTCTTCAACAGTCATATTTTGATTAGAGACGGGAGTGACAGAGCTACTAATCAATGATATAGTAATAAAAATATTGACTTAATTAGCTATTAAATTGCAGTTAATAAGCCGTCTACTTAAAAATAAAATAGTAAAAGTTAGATTTAACTTCTAAAGGGGATAACATGGAAAAAGTTTTTTTAGCATCATACTTTGCCGGCGTAACCGCACAATTTCAAGATTTTATTAAGAGCAAAGCAATTACCGACCGAGAAATTGTCTTTATCCCAACTGCGGGTAATGTTGAGGATTATACTGACTATATTGATGAAGGACGAGCAGCTTTAGTGGCAATGGGCTATCAAGTTGACGAATTAGATGTTGCTAGTGAAAGCCAAGCTGCAGTAATTGCCAAAATAAAGGCTGCGCAAATAATTTATATTAGCGGCGGCAATACGTTTTATTTATTACAAGAATTAAAGCGCAAGCAGTTATTGCCGGTAATTAATGAGAAAATCAATGCTGGGATACCCTACATTGGCGAATCAGCCGGGGCGATTATTATGGCACCTAACATTGAATATAATAGTTTGATGGACGATACAAGTGTAGCTCCTGATTTAACCGATTACTCTGCTTTAGCACAAACTGATTTTTATACGCTGCCACACTTTGAGGAAGAGCCGTTTGTTGAAGCAGATGAAAAAGTTATTGCTACCTATCAAAATCAAATTAATTTAGTGCCGATTAATAATTCTCAGGCAATTATTAGTGATGGTGAAACCTATCAAATAGTTTAAGTTTAACCTAACTTTCTGCTAAGTTCGTGCACAGATTGCATAAATAGTCCTAAACTAATTTTAGAAGTAAAAGACTTTAAGTGAGGCATGGAGGTGCGTTATGGGCTTTTGGATAATGATTTTGTCTCTTGTCATTGGAATTGCACTGATCGTTATGGCTTTTAAGCGGGACTTTTCAAACACAAAAAATGTTTTACTTTTAAAAGCATCTTTAACAGTCTTAGGTGCCATATTAGTAGTATTTGCAGTTTTTTTGGCTACTCCTTTTGGGGCGGAGATTATTATGGAGCTGACATAGCCAACTTAATATGTTAATATTAAATTAATGTATTAATTATATTTTAAGGGGGGTCATGGTATTGACTCCTTTTTTGTCTATTAAAAATCTGTGTTATTTAGACCTTTTTCCTGGGCGAAAAAGCTTGAATTGGGCAAATATTACTTGTGCGTGATTTTTTATGTAATTTAATATACTTATATGACAAAGCTATTTGTTTTATTGATTAGATAATGCTAAAATTTGTTTATTTTAAAATGTGAATATTATTAAAAAACTGTAGAGTCTACAAGCACTCTAATAATAACTCAGAAAGGTTGGGACAATATGGAAACTTCTTTAAAGTTTGCACCAAAATGGAAGCTAATTATATATATGCTTTTTGCGGTTATTAGTGCACTAGGAAATGTAGTCATTGCTTATGTGACTAAGATCATGCTGAATGCAGCGCAAAATCATCAGGGAAACATTTACAGTTTGGTAAAAATCGCTGGTATAGGCTCATTGGCAATTGTCATGATTATGCTGTCCAACTTTGCATACCGTTACGTGAAGTGCGAGATTATTAAAGATATCAATATTTATTTGAAAGAAAAAACGATAGGATACTTAATCGATCAGCGCAGTGATTCACAAAAAGACGGCTTAAGTTTCATGACTAATGACCTTAAGCAAATTGAGACGGCAAAGACGTCTAATGAGCTCATGATTATCTCGGAATTGATTGCTTTTTTGCTCTCTTTAGCTGTAGGAATAATCAATTCGTGGGTATTAACAATGGTTTTTATGGTAGCAACTTTGGTCCCCGGCTTAGTTCAAAGAGCTTTCACCAAAAAAATTCAAGATAAATCTGAAGTCTGGGAAGCAAAGAATGCTTCGTACACGCAGAGCGTTAACGATGGTTTGAATGGAGCACAAACGGTTGACTTATATGATGCGCAGAAGCCAACGGTTTTAAAGGTTGTTAGTAGTGCGAAAAAGATGGAAAAAGCTTTGATGTCACTAAACTTTACTCAAGCATCGGCAGGAGAAGTCATCATGACTTTTGCTGATATTTTTAGTTTCATACTGCCGTTTCTTGTTGGTGCAGTCTTGATGTTTCAAGGACAAATTGGTGCTGGTACGTTGGTCATGATAGTCCAGTTATCAAATGAATTTATTAATCCAATTGTGAATATTTTTCAACAGCTTAATCAAATCAAGTCAACTAAACCGATGTGGGACAAGGTTGAAAAAGCACTGCGTTTTTCAAGTAGTAAAGCACAACAGGTAAGTGGAGGTACTTTTACTGGATTACAAGTCGAAGATGCATCATATAGTCAAAATGGCCACCAAATTTTGACAGATCTGTCTTTAACGATTGCTCCTAATGAAAAAATCCTGTTGATGGCTCCAAGTGGCTGGGGGAAAACGACAGTATTAAACCTGATGCTAGGCAAAATCAAGCCGGATAAAGGAAATGTATATATTAATCAAAAAAACGTGACAGGAAACTGGAATATGGCGCACGATAACTTCAGTTACGTTAACCAAAAGCCGTTTATTTTTGACGATACTATCAAATTTAACATTTCTTTAGGACGCGAGGCTACAGACAATGAACTAGCATATGCGGTAAAATCAGCAGGACTTACTGATTTAATTTCAGAGAAAGGTTGGAACTATCAAGTGGGCGAAAAGGGCGTCAACTTATCGGGCGGTCAAATTCAACGAATTGAGATTGCTCGTGCATTGCTGTCTGAGCGACCAATTCTTCTAGCGGATGAGGCTACCAGTGCCCTTGACCCTGAGTTATCTCTTGAAATTCACAAGACTTTGCTAAAGCAGCCAAACTTGGCCGTAATTGAAGTAGCCCATAAAATCTCTGAGGAAGAAAAAGCGATGTTTGATCAAATTATCAAACTGAATAAGAGGTGATGAATGTGGAAAAAGATGAAGTACTTGAACGATATTTGGATGCTAACGGGGTGGTTAAAGTTTGGCCAAGCAAGGCTAAAAATAGATTAGTAATTTTAGAATACTTAGCTTCTAAGTTTCAATCGGGAAAACAGTATTCGGAGCAGGAAGTTAATTTAATTTTGATGAAGTACCTTGATGACTAGGTCACACGAAGACGTGATTTAATTAAGTACCTTTTTTAAACCAAACTGATGATGGCCGGTTTAATTGGGTTAATTTGCAAAAAAGGAGTAAATCGTGATTCTTGATACGGAAAAATTACAAAAACGGGTAATAGAAAACAAGAAAAAGCATGGCTTTAATACCACTGACATCAAGTTTGAGCTGCTTTTATTGTATGGAGAGGTCAATGAACTTTTTCAAGCCTGGCTGAAACAAGACAGAGATAATATCAGAGAAGAATTGGCCGATGTCGCTATTTTTCTTATGGGCATTGCCGAAATGCTAGGCAGCGATTTAGGGACGGATATTGTTGCAAAGATGAAGATTAATGAAAAACGCGTTTATGATAAAAATGGGACTAAGAGCTTGAAAAAGTGATTACAAGTAAAAATGACAGTCAGTATCATAATACAGGCTGTCATTTTTATATCTAAAAGATTACTTAATCTTAGCAAGTGCATCATTTACGGCACTTTTAATGGCATTGGAAGTTAACGAAGCACCTGAAACTGCATCGACATCAGTTGAGTTTGCCTTCACTATATTGTTGAGCAAAGGACGAATGATTTTTTGACCTATTTCTTTAGTCTCACTTTGTTTAACCACTTCAATCTTCTCAATCTTGCTTTTATTGTCATTCACGGTAACTTTAACAACAAACTCATTGCCCATGCCTTGGTCGCTTTTACCAAGATATTGATTAGCATTGGCGTGATAATCAACCGGCTTTTCGTCACTCATTAAAAATTCTTTTGCTAGAGGTGAAATGCTGCTGACAAGATCGTTGTCTTCGCGCGCAACATTTTCACCGGCAATTTTACCAAAAATAAGCAGTTCTGCGACATCTTGACCAGCTTGATATTGATTAGTGATGATGCTTCCGGCTTCGCCAGCACCATACAGCCCTTTAATGGCTGAACCATCTGATCGCAGAATTTCGGCTTTTTCATTTCTGCGCGGGCCGCCTTGAGTATTTAGTGCCGCTGGTTGCAACCTGATTGCATAAATTTTGCCATCATCAAGCGAAGTCATAGTTTCGCCTTTCCTGCCGAACGGGTAATCTTTACCTAACTTTGCAAGTTCATTAAAATCACGGACTGTCTGCTTAAAGGTAGCAACGTCAAATTTCAACTTATCAGCTAGTTGAGAAACAGAAGCAGCACTGATTGCCGTCTTTAGCGCATTTTGCAAGGCAGGATCCTGGATCTGCTCTAATTGCTTTCTTTGCTTTTCGTCAAAAATTATCCAGGACTGTGTAGTCAGGTATGGGTGTCTGCCAAAACCATGAATAAAGAGATAGCCTGCCTTAGAGTGCTGGTCCTCAGGGAAGTAACGCGTACCATCATTACCCACCACAAAAATACTGCCAGTATAAAGTTGCGGCCATGTGAAAGACAAGATGCCACGTTCACCGTCAGTAACGGCATAAGTCAAGCCGTGGTAAAGGCCACCGCCGTTAAAGATGCCCGTATGCCACTGATCAGCGCCAGCTTCGGTGCTCAACTTAATTGCATCGCCTTTATTATAGAGCGTACCCATTGGCACCATCTTTGGAACTCCTAAAAAGTCTTGAATGCGCTTGGGGTCATTTTCAAATCCACCAGCAGTAAGAACTACGCCTTTTTTAGCATGAACATAAATATCATGTTTTTTTCTTTTAATCACAGCCCCCACAACTCTTCCGCTGGAATTTTGCAGTAAATGAACAGCGGGGGAATCATACCAAACAGTAATGCGGTCAAGACGTTTCAGCACTTCATTTCTAACAGCTTTCCATAAAGCACCGTCTTCGATTTGCTTACCATCATGAACCGTATACATATCATATTCAGAAGCTCCTGGGTAATCCGGATAATCAGGGAAATCATTGATAACCGACTGCACAACCGGGCTTGATTTATGGTCTAAGAAACTAAAAGGTTTAGCGCTTAAGTATTTCACTAAATAATCCTGCATGTTGGCAACGCCGTCAACAAAAGTGTCAATGACTTTTTCATCGAGCTCAAAGGGTGCAGTCATCTGCGAATAATATTTTTTATATGAATCCCTGTTTTTTGTACCGGCAATCATTTGGCCGCAATAGCGTGTGTTGCCACCTTCATGCCCTGCTGGAGCAACATCGGTTAATAGAACACGGCAATTTTTATCTGCGGCAAATCTTGCGGCCGTAGCACCGGCTCCGCCAAAGCCAATTACAATAACGTCATATTCATCTTGCCACTTAAAATTTTTAATTTGCGAAGTTAACATTTTTAGTTTCCTTTTTTGTAAATATAAAAAGCATCCCCAAATAGGGACACCTTTTGCCTGAATTTTTATTCTAACCCTAAAATCGACTTTGCTGCACGGCGTCCCTGATGAACAATACCGCCGATTGCTGTACCAGAGCCTGGATAGTATGAACCAATCCAGCCGCCAGCATTGAGTCCCGCAGCGTAGAGTCCATTAATTGGCTGGTTATATACATCAAGTACGTTGCACTTTTGGTTGATTTTTAAGCCACCAATTGCGCCAAGGTTGCCCGGCGTATTGCGATAAGCAAAGTATGGGCCGGAAAACGGCTCAACGCCAACAGTTCTTTCGTATTCTGGGTCTGTACCCTCTGCGGCATTTTTATTCCAAGTATTAACACTATTAACAAGGTTTTCTACCGGAATATTAATTTTTTGTGCTAAGTCGGCGATAGTATCCGCTTTAATTACCAATCCGTTTTTTACATCATTTGCCAGAGATTCTTCATTCCACGGACTGGAGCTACCCGATATAGAACTTTTACCAAAAATTTGATAAGTTGGTTTATCCAACAACTTTTCTTGGTTAAAAATAGCTCTGAATTCATAAGCATAAGTAGCATCCTCGTTGACGAATCTTAAACCATTACCATTGACAAAAATTGAAGGGATGGTGGGAACTCGATCATCAGTACCATTTCCTGTGCGGGCATCAAAGTCAATTGTGCCACCAAAGCCAGTAACTGCTGCACCAACAGACATGCCCATCACGATGCCGTCACCACGGTCTGTAGAAACAGACCAGCAATGATGAGCTTTAACGTCTTCGTAATGCTGTGGGCTCAGGTCTTTAGCCAGAGCCAAGTTCTGGTCAATTGAAGCTGTAGCCAAAATGACGCCTTGACGAGCTTTCAAGTATTTAAGCTGGCGGTCTTTGCCCTCGATAACGACACCGCAAACTTTGCGCTGACTATCATCAGTGTTAATTAAGCCCACTGCTGCAGTATTATAAGTGATTTTTGCCCCGAGATTTAAAGCGTATTTCAGAAGATGCTGTGTCAAAATGATGCCATTACCGCTCATGCCGCCACCTTCGTAAACGTGGATACGATCGGCAAAATAATCTTTAGCATATGGGATTTCCGTATGACCATAAACATTGTTCCACTTAATACCCATTTTTGCTAGCCAGTCAATGTTCTTGGGTGAATTTTGCGTAAAATCATGAACTAATTCTTGATAAACGCGACCTTCACCGGCCTTCATATATTCTTTTTCATGATTTTCGGGACAGTCAGTTTGGAACTTAGTGGTTTCTTTTTGTAAATCAGTTCCAGCTGCTTGAATGACACCGCCGGAATAGTTAGTGGTGCCACCGGCGATACCTTGCTTTTCAATGATCATAACAGAAGCATTGTTTTCAGCAGCGGTTGCAGCAGCAGACAGACCTGCTCCACCTGAGCCAACAACAATCAGGTCGTATTCACCGGCGTAGTCATCTACATCATAATCAAACATTTTTTCTTTGATTAATGGATAGTTTGCGGGTTTACGAACTCCGCTATCTTTTTCTTTTGTGTGCGAGTCTGCTTGAGAAGCACCACTGACAGTATCCATGCTGTTTTTAATTGCAATCGCGCCAGATTTTTGTACGGCTTCAATTGCAGCTTTTCGCAATGCACCTGTGGAAATGGAAGCACCGGAAATAGCATCAACCTCAACTGATTTTTGGTTGTTAGCCTCTTTTAGCCAATTATCAATTCCGGCTGCACCAACCGTATTCGGGGTTACGTTTTCTGCCCAAATTTGGTTAATTTCGCCATTATTTTTGTTAATATCAACCACAGCTTTAATTACGCCGTGAAATCCTTTTGCTTCAGCACTATATTGTGTCATAATTTATGCTCCTTTCTAAATGCATTCTTAATATTACTGCGCAATCACGCCACCATCAATTACAAATTCTGCACCTGTAGCATAAGAAGATTCATCTGAACCAAGAAATACACAGATTCCAGCAATGTCCTTGGGTTCGCCTATACGACCAGCTGGAATTGTAGGAGTGATTTGATTCCAAATATCTTTCGGTAAAATTCTGGTTTTAACGTAACCAGGATGAACTGAATTAACTCTGACATTATTCTTTAAAGTACCAGCGTCAAGAGCAGCTGATTTAGTCATTAATCTGACACCACCCTTAGATGCATTATAGGCAGCTGCAGTGGAATAACCAACAAAACCTTCAATTGATGAAATATTAATTATTGAACCACCACGTCCCTCTTTCTCCATTTCAGCCATCCCATGCTTGATGCCTAAAAAAGTACCAGTTAAGTTGACACCGATAATTTCGTCCCAATTTTCTTTTGATTCTCTATCAATAGTTTGCGGGCCAAAACCTTCTTTATCGCCAATCCCGGCATCATTTACAACAATATCTAAATGCCCGTATTTAGCGACTGTGTCTTTAACAACTTTTATCCAGTTATCTTCATCTTTAACCTGAAGTTTCATATAATCTGCATCTGCAGGATTTTCATTTAGAAATTCTAAACATTCTTCATCTTTGAAACGTGCACCGATAACTACCCTAGCACCTTCCTTGACGAATTCTTTAGCAATTGCCAAGCCAATACCACAAGTACCGCCCGAAATTATAGCTACTTTTCCTTCAAGTCTTTTATTCATTATAATAACCTCCAGTTATTGATTGTATATGGTTTATATGCTATATATTATTAAAGAAAGCGCTTAAAGTAAAAGAACACAAAGTTATAATAAATAACGAAATGGAATAAAAGGATGATAACTTATGAAAATTGAACATTTACGAGTTTTTGTTGATTTATCCAAGACACTTAATTTTACGAAGACAGCTAAATTAATAGGTATAACGCAGCCAGCAGTTTCTAAGATAATTGACTCTTTAGAAAGAGAACTAAAGGTAAAGTTGATAATAAGAAATAATAAACAAGTTAAATTTACTACGGATGGTCGGCTATTCGCTGAACAAGTAAGTACGATTTTGATTGCTTATGATAATGCAGTTACTCAAGTCAGAAATTCATATCAGCAACACTTTGATAGTCTCAGAATCGGGTATACGGGAACGCCATATGAAATAAAGCGTATTCCAGAATTAATTCATGAATTTAAAGAAAAAAATAAGAAAATTCATGTCTATATTCAAAACGTTCAGCATAATGAACTTCATAGAGGTTTAAAAGATGGCAACATTGATCTAATATTTACTACTAAGGATGATATAGCTGATGATAATAATATTGATTTCACACCAATTGGCCGGGGCAATTTTAAGGCATTAATTCCTAGTGACTTTGATATTGAAGGGAGAAATATCAAACTGGCAAAATTGGATGGCTATCCTTTAATCTTAATGGATGATAGCAACAGTGGTCCTGAGCTAATCAAATTACAAAATGAAGCTATTAAGGTTTGCAAAGAATCAAGATTTATAAGGGCAAATAATATCCAGTCGGCAATGATTATGGTTCAATCAGGGTTGGGAATTTGCTTCTTACCTAAGCATATATACAATGACAGATTGCACTTTGTGCATGCGGTAAGTTTGAATTATTCGAAAACTATATATTATGGCATTGCATATATGAAAGAGGGTAATAGCGAAGCTCTGAATAAGTTTATTGAACTAATTCATAGTAGTTTTAAAAAAATTAGCAAAAGTTTTTAAGTGTGTCTGTAACCTTATACAAATAGATGTTTGGCATAAAACATTATATCTCATGAAAACTGCCAAGATTTCACTTTTAGGATTAATATTTATCAAAGTTTTTTGTCTATAATAAAAATAAATGCATTTTTGATAAAGGACAAAGGTTATGGATATTAGTAAACTAAGAATTTTTGTAAATGTAGTTGAAACACAGAATTTTACCCGAACAGCACATGCTTTAAACCTCACTCAGCCAAGTGTTAGCTATATAATTAAGGCGATCGAAGATGAAATAGGCCAGCAACTATTTATTCGTAATAAAAGAAATGTAGTCCCAACCAAAAAGGGAATGATTTTTTATAATCAGATTAAACCATTAATTAATAAATATTATGTGGCATTGCAGAGCATTCAGGATGATGAAAAAGAAAAAGCAAGCGTTATTAATATTGGCTGTATGGTAACTCCGTATAATATAGAGGTTTTACCTAGATGGATAAGAAAATTCAATTTAACATACCCTAAAGTAAGGTTTAATGTAACAATTTTAGATCATAATAAGTTAAAACAATACTTGGAAAGCGAAAATATTGATGTATTTTTAACCAGTAAGGGAGATGCCAAGGATCTTAAACATACGAAATTCTATCCGTTAACTGAAGGCAAATTCTTTGCTATCGTGCCTAACAATAATCCGTTAGCTGGCAAACAGGAATTAGCACTTAATGATTTTTCAGAGCAAAATATGATATTTGTTGATAACAACTGGACGGGAGTTGAGATGATTGATTTACAAAGCAAGTTAATTAATGCAAATACAAATATGCATGTCACTTATACTAATAACAGAATGAGTGCCTCTATTCTGGCAGGTGCTTTACAGGGGATCACAATGGGGTTGGATTTCGTTTATAAAAAACAAAGTGAAGAAGTAGTACACATTCCCTTGAAAGCAGACTTGGGAGTAACCTATGGTGCAGTTATTAAAAAGGGAAACAACAGACAAGTGGTTAAAAAATTCATTAAGTCTATTCAGAAGGATTTACAAAAAAATGAAACCATATTAAATTATTAAATTTTGTAATACGAAAAAATGCTTTTTATCAGGCAGGAATAAACCCCTTGTCTGAATACGTCATGAGTAAGCCTTGCATAAAAACCCTTCAGGTTGGGTAATCTGAAGGGTTAATTTTATCTGGATAAAAAATAAATATATTACCTCTTAGCTTTATCTAGTGAATCCTTAACAGCTTCTTTGATAGCTCGACTTGTTTGTGATGCACCAGATACGGCATCTACTTCATAACTATTTTGTTCAACTATCTTTTCTGGTAGCTCTTTAACCGCTTTTTGACCATAGTCATCACTTTCAGACTGCTTTAGAATCTCAACTTTTTTAATTTTACCTTGTTCATCTATGGTAGTGCGAACAACAACGCCGTCGCCCATACCTTTGCTGCTGAAGCCCAGGTACTGATTTTTACCAGTTTCATAGTGGCATTCAGCTTCATCACTTGTAGGATTGAAGTTGCTGTTAATGCCGGCAGTAAATATATTTTCAAAGCTTTCAGGTAAATCATTCTTATCAGCTGCAGCATTTTCACCAGCAATTTTGCCAGAAATCAGGCAATCTGCGATATTTCCACCACCTGTGTATTTATTGACAAATGGGGAACCCAACTCACCTGCTTCATATAAGTGCGGAATCGGTTCATTGCTTGGGTCAAGAACTTGAGCATGACCATCACGTCGACCACCACCTTGAGTATTAAGTATGTTTTGACGTAAAGCAATGGCATAGTAAGGGCCTTTTTTACTAAATTTACGTAGCGTTTGCGGATCACGGTGATATGCATAATCTTTGCCTTGCTGAGCCATGAAATTGAATTCTTCAATAGTATTTGTGAGAATTTCAGGCTTTTTATTAATAGTTTTTGCCAAGTCCACAATGGTATTGCATTTAATTGCATGATCCAGGTAATGTGGGACTTTCCAGTCACCTTCAGGTTCATTAGCTAGTTCGTCATATTTTCTTTGATCAAAAATCATGTAAGGATGGTTTTGATTTAGTGGAACGACCCAGTCACCGTGATTATAAATATGTCCATGACGGTTTCTTTGGGATTCGTCAAAGTAGCGTGTACCATCATCACCGACAACAATTGAGCTGCCTTTATAAATTTCTGACCAGAAAGCATATCCTCTGTTGGTGTAAGTAGAGCGAACGCCTTCTTTTTGCCGAAGTGATAGACCATGGAATTGACCAAGAGATTCAAATGAACGCATATTCCATAATTGTGCGTTAACTTCTTCAAGTAATTTGATACCATCACCTTTATTGTAAAGTGAGCCAATAGGGGATAAATAAGGTGATTGAAGGAAAATTTGAATCATTTCTTTATTATTTTCAAAGCCACCAGTTGATAAAACAATACCACTGTTGGCTTTAATGTTGCGTAAAACTTGATCACGTTCAATCTGGACACCTAGTACAACTTTAGAGAAACCATCCTGAATGAGGTGCTTAGCTGGACTACTGTACCACACATCAATTTTATCCAACCGATCTAAAACTTTTTGGCGTAATAGTTTCCATAGTGCAGAGTCACCGGTTCCTTCATGAACTAGATAATGGTCATAGGAATCGGCACCAGGCAATTCAGGGTATTCAGTTACATGAAGGGTGGAAGGCTTTTTAGCAATAAGCTCTTTTCTACTTACTGCTTTTACACCCAAATACTTTTCAAAATACTCTCCCATATTTGCCATGCCTCTAATTAGATTCTCAAAAGGCTCTTTATCGGGCTTAAGTGGAGCAGCTAAACTTTCATGATACTTTTTTAATGCATCATAATCGGTTCCTGCCCCAACTAATTGACCAGCATAGCGGGTATTGCCACCCTCATGTCCTTCTGGGGCACTGTCAACTAGGAGTACCTTTGCTCCTTTATCTGCAGCAAACCGTGCAGCGGTTGCTCCAGCACCGCCAAAACCAACAACAACTACATCATAAACAGCATCCCATTGAAATTTATGTTCTTTTGCCATGTTTGTATCTCCTTTAAATATTTTTTACTTGATAATTTTTGCTCTTGCTTACCACATACCGATTACTTTAGTCCAAAGTAGGCCACCGCCCAGCCAAATGACGTTGAGTACAACCCCGATAATCGCACTTAGGGTCCACCAATCTTTGTTTGAAACATAGCCAGTAGAGGAAAGCATAGCAGCAGGGCCTGCAGAATAGCTTGAAGTTGACAAATATAATGATCCGTCAAAGCCTAGCATTATTGCAGCAAGTACTGGCGGTACCCCTGCACCGACGGCAATTGATAAGAAACCAGCATAAAGTGCAGAAATTTGTGTTAATACGCTAGGAAACAGATAGTGCAGGTAGAAATAAGCCAGGTATAAAATCACTAAAACCAAGATCCAGTTCATTCCATGAAGCGTATTCCCCAAAGTTTTTGAGAACCATGGGAAAAATCCTAGCGCCATCAATTTTTGCGACATCAACATGATGATGGATAACCATGTCAAAAGGTTCCAAGCAAAGCTTTGGTTGAGAAGATCTTTAACGTTGATAACCCCGAAAATTAACAAAACAGCAACGGCAATGAAACTAACTTGTGTTGCATCAATACCAATTGTAGGTCCAACTAACCACAGAGTAATGCCAAGAAGAAAGTCAAAGCTCATAATCTTTTCCGCCGGGGTCATCTTGCCTAATTCTTTTAGCCTTCCGTCTGCCCAAGCATGAGCATTAGGCGTTTTCTTGATTTTAGGCGGATAGATTTTGTACAAAACGAATGGAACAACAAGTAATGAAATTATGCCAGGAACGATTGCGGCAAGAAACCATTGCATCCAAGAAAAGGAAATATTTTGAGTTTTTGCAATTCCGAGGGCAACTAAGTTGCCAGGAAGACCAGTCAGAAATATCGTTGAAGTTACGATATTAATTTCATATTCATTAAAAACTAAATAAGATCCTATATCACGTTCAGTTCCTTTTTTAGGATCTGAACCCATTTCTTTTGAGAGGTTATCAATTATTGGGTACATAATACCGTTAACACGGGCGTTATCGCTTGGCATGCCAATTGCCAAAATTGTTTCAACCAAGGATAGAGCATAGGCCAAACCCAAGGTCCTTTTTCCAAAAGCTTTTACAAAAAGATAGGCAATTCTTTTTCCTAGCCCTGATTTAATAAGACCAGTAGCCAGAAACATGCACATTACGACCATCCACGGTGTAGGATTACCAAAGCCTGCGGTTACTTCGTTCATTTTGAGAATGCCGGTAAGCGTGGCGATGACTACCGCAATAATTGTCGTTGCCATCATTGGCAATGGCTTGGTCACACAAGCAATAATTGTTGCAATAAAAATTGCAAACAGTTGCCAAGCCTGGACATTAATTTCTGTTGGCCTAACTGGGGTTAAAAGCCACAAAATAATACCAGCTCCTAGTGGCAAAATCCATTTCTTCCATTGAAATTTATCTAACATTTTTTCACCTTTACAATCATTAGTTTTCTGAAATCACTATTCAAGTGTCTAAATTTTGTAATTTGTTGCAAAATTGAAGTCTTTGAATTGATAGAGCTGAGACAGAAAAAGCAGCTCTCTTTTTGGCAGAATCTGACCAATATTACTAGTTGAATTAATGACATCAATAATTATCTTTAATACATTAAAAATTTACATATTAAATCCTTTCTGTTGCTACAATGTTTTAAAACAATTACCACAGAAAAATTATATATGACATATATCTATAATAGAAATAGAAGCTTTTTATGATTCATAAAGAGAAATAATCGTGACTGTCAATATTAGCCAATTTTCATGAGTTAACTTTAATTTTAGATCTGCCTCATGAATGATAACCATGAGATTCATGTAGATACGATTAGAATAAAGAGAAAATATCAGGAATATTTTTCTAAATGATAAAGGGACTAGCTCCCACAGAATATTGGAGGCTAGTCCCTAACTACATTTTATTAAATTATTTAATTTTGATGTTATATCATTATTTATTATGGTGGTTTTTATTAATTAAGCATGTTTAGAGGCACCTGAACTAGCATCTACCATTTTCTTAGTTTCATCAGGCACCAATTTTTGGCCAGTTTGATCTAGGTACCAGTTAATAATCGGTAATAAATCAACAATCCATTCTGTTACGCCAGCGTATTGGTCATTTTTATCCTTCATATCCTTGAACGAAGCAACCATGTATTCATTTTCACTCGGCTTTACTAGCTCATAGGTCTTGCCCGTTTTGGCATAATCCATGATTGCTTGAACATGGGGCAGAGAAGAACTTTGATGAACTTGAGCCAAAGTTTGTCCTAATTTTTCTGGCCAGCGGGGTGATAAAAGCATCTTCTTTGGAATTTCATTATTGCAGTATACGTAGCGATCATCTTTATCGATTGTAATCAGTTCAAGTGGCAAGCAGTTAAAAACCGCATCAATTTGGTCAACCGTCATTAAGCCTTGATCTAGTTCAACGTAATCTGAACCTTTAGCAGCATTAACTTTTTTAGAAGTCTCAGTAACCCAACTACTAGTGGACTCTTCCGTATGTTCAACCATTTTTAATCCTCCATAATTTTTCCAAATTCAATTACACCAAAAGTATATTTTATTTATACTTATAAGTGAAATTAATATCAGTTATTAATAATAGGAATTACTTATAAGGAAAATACGATGGATATTAAACGATTAGTAACATTTATAAATCTAGTTGAAACACAGAATTTTACGCAAACCGCTAAAATGATGCACGTAACGCAGCCAACGGTTACTAACGATATCAATGCAATTGAGGACGAGCTAGGAGTAAAATTGTTTAATCGTAATAAGCGGTCTGTACATGTTACGCCAAACGGCCGAGCGTTTTGCCAGAAAATTAGACCTCTTATTAATAGTTATTATTCCGCGGTGCAAGATATTCAGAAAGAGAATGCGGCTGATAGCTCACAGATAACTCTTGGTTATTCGTATTCTCTTTTTAATGATTTGTATCTGCCGATTTGGATTAAACAATTTAAAAAAATTCACCCGGAAGTAAAATTTGTTTTAGAAAATCTAACCCATAACGAGTTAAAGCAGCGTCTATTGGCAGGTGAATTAGACGTAATGATCACTACTAGTAAAGAGAGTGCGGATTTAAGTAGTATTAAAAGCTATCAGATTGAGTCGGAAACTTTTCAAGCAATTGTACCTAAAGCTAATCCTCTTAGTAAACGGTCCTCATTAAAATTAGACGACTTTCAGGGCGAAAGAATGTTGTTTTTAGATGGTAATTGGGCGGCGGTTGACTTAATTAATTTGCAGAATCGCCTGATTCAGCTAAATGATCAACTAAATGTTACTTATGCGAGCGATTTACCGTCTCTTAATATCCTTATTAAAAGTGGTCAGGGAATTGCAGTAGGACTGTATTGTATCTACGCCGAGCTTGATGCCAGTTTGACATATGTGCCGCTAGAATGGGAGCCGACAGTTGATTTAATAATGATTATGCAAAAAAATAATGATCAAAGGCTATCGCATCAATTTATCAGGTTTATTCAAGATTTCGAGAAGCAGCGCATGCAAAAATCTTGCCAATAGAAAACAAAGTGCAACTAAACTAAGATGATCTATCAATAGGGCCTTTTTTGTTGGTTTCATGTGAAACTTTTTGGCTATGATTTGCTTAGCAGAACTTTAATTAGCTAGAAGATACTTGCCTCTTATTTATCGTTAGCAACGAAATAGATTGTCTATTCAACCATCTTTATTAAGCAGAAGAAAAAAGATAATGAAAATATTGAGCTTGCAATAGTCACAAATAACTAATTGACACTTGTCTATACAAGCTATATAATTTATAAGAAAGCGATATCATTATCGTAATAGGCAAGATAAGCAAAAGAGGTTGAAAGATGAATAAGAAGATTAAATTGCTGGCACCAACTGCTGGCGAGGTTATTAATCTCAGCGATGTTAGTGATCCAGTTTTTGCGCAAAAGACACTGGGTGAAGGCTTCGCGTTAAAGCCTAGTTCGGGAGAAATTGTTTCCCCTGTGAGTGGTCAGGTAGTGATGGTTGCTGAGACTAAGCATGCAATAGGTTTCAAAACAGCTGAAGGCATGGAGGTACTAATCCATCTGGGTATTGATACAGTTGAACTTGACGGCAAGCCATTTACGATTAGCGTCAAAGCAAATGACCAAGTTGAGGCTGGTCAGAGCTTAGGGGAAATGGACTTAGATGCAATTAGTGCAGCTGGTAAGGAAAACACGGTAATTGTTGCGGTAACCAATACGGCAACAATTTTAGCTGATATTGAGCTTAAAAAGGGGCAAGTTTCTGCAGGAGATTGTGCCGCAGTAGTTACCCTGAAAGAAGCAAATCAAGCGACGAAAAATTCTAAGGAATCAAAATACCAAACAACGGCTAAAGCAATCGTTGATGCAGTAGGCGGTGCAGATAATGTTAAGAGCGTTATTCATTGTTTTACAAGGTTGCGCTTTACTTTAAAAGACGACAGCATTCCTAATGACGATGAAGTTAGTCAAATAAGTGGAGTCTTAGACGTAGCCCGTGCTAATAACCAGTACCAAGTTGTGATTGGGCAAACTGTTGACGATGTTTATGACGAAGTGATTAAGCTGCTAGGGCCAGATTTTGCGGTCCAAGAACAAACCGGCACCGTTGACAATTCAGCTGCTAAACAAAACTTGAGTTTTGGTGGCAAAATCAAGAATGCCTTCTTCCAATTAATCGGGGTTATTACGGGATCAATGATGCCGGTAATTGGGTTGTTAGCTGCCAGTGGTATGTTAAAAGGTATTCTTAATATCTTAACCAATTTTTGCCACATGTCGACGAATTCGCCAACATATACCATTATTAATGCGATGGGGGATGCAGCCTTTTACTTTTTGCCTTTAATCGTTGGCTTTACTGCAGCCCAAAAATTAGGCTCTAATCCAGTTATTGTTGCTATTATTGGTGGTTTCCTAATTTATCCTGATTTAGTAAAAATTTATGCTAGTGGCAAGTTTAGTTATTTCCTTGCTGGTGTAGGGATTAATGCTAACTTCTTCGGTATTCCAATTCATATTCCGCAATACACCTATTCAATCTTTCCGATGATTTTTGCGGCTTGGATGGCTGCCAAAATTGAACCGTGGATTAAAAAATGGATGCCAGTTACATTACGGCAGATTTTTACCCCTTTGGTTGAAATTTTCTTAGTTGGGATGACGGTTTTAATTATCGTAGGGCCAGTGATTTCCTTTATTTCTGAAGGAATTGCAACAGTTCTGCAATGGTTATTAACTGTTAACACCGCATTGTCTGGTTTGATTATTGGTGCATTCTACCAAGTTCTGGTTATCTTTGGTCTGCATTGGGCGGTCATCCCAATTATTGCCAATGACATTGCATCTACCGGACACAGTGTTTTGAACGGAATCGTTTCGGTAACGATGATTGCGCAGGGTGCTGGTGCCTTAGCCGTTTGGTTTAAGACTAAGCATAATCCTGAATTAAAAGGTTTATCACTTAGTGCAGCTATTTCAGCAGCAGTTGGTATCACTGAACCAGCGATGTATGGGGTCAACCTAAAATATGGTCGCGTCTTTATCACTTCTAGCATCGGGGCAGCAATCGGTGGCTTAGTCAATGGCCTACTAAAAGTTGATATGTATGGCTTTACTGGTAGTTTGATTGGTTTTCCATCATTTGTTGCTAAAGCAGGGCAAGGCAATCCGAACAATCTGCTTAACTTCTGGATTGCTTCAATCGTGACAATTATTGCTGCCTTTTTACTAACCTACTTCTTTGGTTACCAAGAAGGCGATGCAACTAGTCCAAAACAGGCACCGAAAAAGAAAAATCTAGCTAATCTATAAGCAATTATTTTAAGTAGAAAAGCTTAATTAATTTGATAAACCATATGGAAAAAAAGACTAACTCAAATAAATTAATCAAGAACTTGATTAACTTCTTGTGCAAAATTGATTTACCCATGCTAAAATATAGTTATAAAGAAAAAGAAGTCTTGCAAAGGCAAGACCTCTTATCTGAATTTCAAGCAGCCGCTTTAAAGGCGGTTGACTAAAAGTTATTGGTTAATCAAAAAGACCTGTCCCATAACTCGCCAAAGTTATTGTTGGGACGGTCTTTTTGTTTATTTGCGTTTGTCGATATACGTCAACAAGACAATAATAAACGTGGCAAATGCCAGCTCTAATTCTAGTGCATGGTATACGCTCATTGACTGTACACCTTTCTAAAAGATTTCGTACCATAGGCACCCTCTCCTTTCAAGTGAAACAGCCAACCGCCCTCAAAACAATTTGCCATCAATTCAAACTTAATTATAACAAATATTACATTTTAGCAAATCAGTTGTTTTGAGTAAAAAAGCTTAATTACGAGGTTTTTACTTCAATTGAACAAGAAAAATAAGCAGTTAAATTATTTAGATATAATATTGCAGGAATATACATAAAAATAATAGTTATTTAGGTTTTTAAATTTAGTTTGTTTAAAGCAAGTGGCTAAGATAATAAGTTCATATAAAATTCCTCAATTGTTTGCGCTGATAGTACTTTCTTAAAGGTCTGTTTATCTGATAGAAAGGCCATGAGATTTTCATAAATATTGCGAAATTCGTCTTTATATTCTTTTGAAATTGAGATAATAAAAATAATATTTACTACTTTATTGTCCCATTTGATACCTGTTTGCGATAGGGCAACTGCCACTTTAGTTTGTTTTGCATTATAATCCATGGGATGAACAATAGCAATTTGTTTAAAAGCAGTTGAACCCATCGCTTCTCTTTGTAAAATTTCTTGGTAAAAATTAGGGGCAATGATTCCTAAAGACTTCATTTTATTACAAATGTCCTTAGTTAATTTCTTCTTTGTTGTATTTTGATTAAGATTCCAGAATAAGTCATTAGTAAAAAAGTTAGTTGCATTCTCTTTAAATAGTTCTTTCTTACGATGTAAAGTTGCTTGTCCAATAGCAGCTTGAATCTTCCCTTTTTGTTCGTTTAATTGAAAAGGATCTAATTGAATATAGCGACTATTAAGTTGATTCTTTTCATTTGAAATCATAATTAAAAAGACTAAATCATAAGTGGATAAATTATCATTATCAAAAATTTGGTCTGATTGCTTAACGATTGAAATATCCTTTGAAAAATTACGACGGAAAAAATCAAATACTTGTTCACCTATATTTAGGTAGGTGGGAATAATTATTGCAGCTTTTAATTTTTCGGGCGCTTGCTTTTGCCGTTCGATTTCTGCACCAATATGGAGCGCAATAAAGGCAATTTCGTCTTCTGCTATTTTAAAATGCCACAATTCGTTAATTTGAAAAGCAACATAAGTAGCAATGTCGTAAATTAAAGGAAAGTTATTACTAATATCGATTTTGATGGGATTGTGTAGCACAGAATGATGCTTTAATCGGTAAATTAGATTATAAAGATGAATTGAAAATGGACGAATAAATGTCTGAGAATGGAGATTAACAAGATACATACTTTCGACTTTATTAATAATAGTCTGCACTTTTTCTCTAAAGGTTGGTGCAAAATATTTTTGATCAACAAGTTCAGAGTACAAGTTAGCATTGGATTTAAACAAAATATCGATTTCTTGGATTTCAGAAGAAGTTATATTAGCAGAAAAATTTTTTTCAATTAGCTTAGCTAAATCTTTGGTGTATGGACCAACTTTTGAATCAGATGTGGTTACTGGTTGATTGATTGTTTTACCAATTGCTAATCTTGAGACCAAAATTAATAAGTGCAGTAGTAAATTATTATAAGAGAATTCATTAAGTCGTAAATTATAATGATCAATGATTTGATTAATCATTGTTTGTATTTTGGATGTTGCTTCCTGACCAAAAGATTCTTTTAAGTAATTACTGTTTAGTAAATTCCCCGTGTTTTCTCGGTAAATCAGATAACTAAAAAGTTGTCTTTTACTACTTTCATTGCCTAATAAAGAAAGTTGATCATGAGCAGAACTTATTTTTATTTTCCAGCGCTCGAGTTTTTTATTACTGTATAGGATAGTTCGCTTTAAAGTACCGTAGGAGATATATAATTCATTAGCTAAGCTAAAGGAATCCAAGGAATTATTTCTCAATAATTTTTGAACAATATAAGTAAATCTTTCACTGCTATTTTGAGGAATATGTGTCCCTACTTGTTGCTGAATTCGCAATAACTCTGTGGCAGCAAGTTTATTGCTAATATAGTAGCCATTATTATTTGCTTTGATTACGTCATTATCTCCTAAACCATTAATCTCATGAACATAATTTCTAATTGTTCTTGCTGAAACCTGAAGCTCTGCCGCCAACGTGCTGCTAATAACAGTATCTTCATTTTTTAAAAGAATTTTAATCAATTCACTTAATTTATCTTGCACGCTTAACCTCCTTTGGAAATCGGTGTGTTTCACTATACAACCTAATTTTATCGATACAACGAGTTCATTCAACTCGTTTTTTTCTACTTGTTAGGAAATAAAATGTTTCCAGCATATAGGAAAAAAGTAAGAGGAAATTTTGAATATAGCTAGCAATAATAAACTTGTTCTTAAAATTTAAAACCTAGGAGGCTTAAGATGTCTGAAACAAAAAGAATTTTACTAGTCTGCGGAATGGGTATGTCTAGTGGCTTTTTAGCAACTAGTGCGCGTAAAGCAGCTAAAAAGATGAAAAAAGATTATCAAATTGAAGCAAGAAGTGAAACAGAAGTATCTTCATTTTTACCTTCCATTGATGGTTTGCTAATCGGTCCACATTATTCACAAAAATTGAAGGAATTTCGTAAGCAGGCTAAACCATACCAAGTACCAGTCGAAGTAATCCCTGACGATATATATGGCATGATTGATGGAAAAGGTCTAATTGAATTTATTCAAAATGATTTGTTTAAAGAATAGGAGAAATAATCATGAATCAAGTAATTGATTGGTTGACTAACAAAGCCGCTCCTGTAATGAAAAAATTTGTTACGAAGCCCTGGATTGCAACTATTGCAGAATCGATGCAAAAAATTATTCCTTTTATTTTAGCTGGTTCATTGATTTTTCTTTACAACGTTTTTCGGTCATATATACCAGTTCTTCCCGACCTGTCAAATCTATCAAATTTTACTTTTGGTATGTTAGGAATAATCGTTGCATATTTGATTGCTAGTGAAGCTATGGAAAACCTCAAGCATCCACAATACTTGCAAATGGCTGGACTAACAGCAATAGCAGTCTTTTTTATTACGGTTAATCCTGTAATTAACAAAAAGGGATTATTTATAGCTGAATTTAATCGTTTTGGTGCAACCGGTTTATTAGTAGGAATGCTAACTGGCTTATTAGTTGCACTTGTTTTTCACTTATGGAGCAAACTTCATTTATTAGAAGAATCTAGTATTCCTGATTTCGTTGTGGGCTGGATTAATACGATTATCCCTATTTTAATTAATGTTGCACTTTTTTCGACTATTGTTTTTGTTAATAAATTAGATCCATTTGAATTAATTAATCTAATTTTTAGTCCATTACAAAATTTTGGTCAAACATTACCAGGATTTTTGCTTTTGAGTCTCATCCCAACGTTTTTATACACATTAGGTATTTCTTCCTGGTCATTTAATGCTGTTTCCACACCAATCTTTATGGCGGGAATTACAGCTAATATTGCAGCCGTTGCTGCAGGCAAACCCGCTACAAATATTGCTACAAGTGAAGTAATGTTCACTACGGCTTTAATTACAATGGGTGGAATGGGGGCAACTTTAACCCTTAATATTTTGATGTTATTTGCAAAATCAACTAGGTTAAAGGCAATTGGAAGAATTTGCCTGATTCCATCTATTTTTAATATAAATGAACCAATTATGTTTTCTACTCCGGTTGTAATGACACCGATTTTAATGATTCCAATGTGGATTAATGCTATTACAGGTCCATTAGTTATATGGATTGTTATGCGACTACATTGGTTAAATATTCCAGCAAAGATGATACAGATTGGCCAAATTCCTGCACCATTTTCCTCAGTTATGATTACTGAAGACTTACGAGCAGTGATTTGGTATGTGGTCTTGTTTATTATTTATTTATTAACTTGGTATCCATTTTTTAGAGTATATGATCGGCAATTGGTCAAACAGGAAGGTAAGCAAAACAATTAGGTGAAGAAATGAAAGAAAAAAGCAAAACAGATGAGTTGATATCAGTTTCAATGCAAATTATTATGCATGCGGGAAATGCAAGGAATTTAGCAGACGAAGCTTTTAATAGTGCTAAAAAAACAAATTTTAAACAAGCAGCTGAACAATTAAAACAGGCAACCGAACAATTAGTTAAGGCTCATAATGCGCAAACTAATATTATTCAAAGTGAAGCTAAAGGAATTAAGTACGACTATTCTCCACTTTTTGCTCATGCACAAGATACATTAATGACAATATCAAGTGAGATAAATTGTGATCAAAAAATGATTGAAATACTAAAGTTAATATCCATTTAAAATAAGGAGGATTAATAATGAGAGAAACATTTCCAGATTCATTTATGTTTGGTGGAGCAATAGCTGCTAATCAAGCAGAAGGTGCGTTTAAGCAAGATGGTAAAGGACTTAGTACAGCTGACATTCAACCATATTTACCAAATGTACCAAAAACAGAACTACATTTTAATAATATGGATTCAAAAACTTTAAGCAACTATATTAACGGTGACTATTATTATCCTAAGCGGCAGGGTGTTCATTTTTATGAGCGCTATCAAGAGTATATTGATGCTTTGGCTCAAATGAATTGCCAAACTTTGCGACTTTCAGTTGCATGGACCCGCATTTTTCCCAATGGTGATGAGGATAAGCCAAATGAAAAAGGTCTACAATTCTATGATAATTTGTTTAATTATATGCATAAAAAGGGAATAGAGCCAATTGTAACAATCAATCATTATGAGCTACCGCTTAATTTGGTCCAAAAGTATGGGGGTTGGTATAATCGAAAGCTAATTGATCTATTTGTTCATTACAGCAAAGTTATTCTCCAACGGTATCATAAACAGGTAAAATATTGGATTGTTATCAATCAGATTAACTTAATTCATTTAGAAGCTTTTGCATCTTTAGGAATTTTGCAAGATAAAGTAAAAAACTATCGGCAAGCTAAATATCAGGCTGTTCATCACCAGTTTATAGCATCTGCACAAGTAACAGAATATGCTCATCAGCTTGATTCTAGCCTGAAAATGGGAGTAATGCTTGCAGATTCTCTTTCTGATCCGTTAACTCCGTCACCAGCTGATACTTTACGAACATTTAAAAAAAATCGGTTACAGTATTATTTCGGTGATGTTGCAATTCGTGGAAAATACCCCCAATTCATTTTGAATTATTTTAAAGATAATAATATCAATTTGAAAATTGAGGATGATGATTTACAGGTAATCAAAAACAATACAGCTGATTTTTTGTGTATTAGTTACTATTATTCAAATGTTGTGGATGCTACTAAGGATTCAATGGATCCAGAGCAAGTGGAGGCAAATCCTTATCTTAAGGCTAACGACTGGGGGTGGGCAATTAATCCAACTGGTTTGTATGTAAGGCTTTCAACTTATTGGGATAGGTACCATTTACCAATGATGATTGGAGAAAATGGTTTTGGTTATAACGATGTTTTAACTGCTGAGAAAAAAGTTCACGACTCTTATCGGATAGATTATACTGAGAAACATTTAAAAGCTGTACTGAAAGCAATTGAAGATGGTGCGAATATTTTTGCCTATTGTTCATGGGCTCCATTTGATATTATCAGTGCTGGCACGGCAGAAATGACTAAACGTTATGGCTTTATTTTTGTTGATTATGATAACTATGGTAAAGGATCAGGTGAATTAATTCCTAAAGACTCTTTTTATTGGTATAAAAAAGTAATTGAAACTCGTGGCATGACTTTGTTTGAGCCAAAAAAATCAAAATGATTTGGCTGTATGTAGCTGCTTTAAAGGCAGTTAGCATAGTTACGAATTAATTAAAAAGACCAGTCCTAGTTATGTGAATGAAGTTAACCTCTAGAATTGGACGTTAACATTATTTCATATTCGCTAAGGCCGTATTCCGATATTCAATCGGGGTGTGGCCTTTTTTCTGCACTACCAATAGTAAAAGAAGCGACCAAAATTAAGTATGAAATTAATTGTTTGCGAGCAATAAAGAGGACTGGTAATTAGAGACTTGTCCGTTTTATTTGCAGGCCTAAATTGCCTAAAAGTTGTCACCATGATTAAATAAAGAAAATATAGATTAGTATTGAACGGGAGATAAACCATGAAAATTTTGGTAATTGGAGCACACGGTCAGATTGGTCGGCAGTTGGTACAAATTTTACAAGCAAAGGAAAACTGTCAGGTAATTGCGGGCTTGCGCTCAGCTAGCCAACAAGAAGGATATCAACAACAAAATATTATGACTGCGTATGTTGATTTGACAAAAGCACAAGCACAACTTGAACAGGTAATGCAAGGAGTTGACGTGGTCGTATTTGCTGCTGGCTCAGGTGGAAAAACTGGTGCGGATGCAACGATGATGATTGACCTTGATGGTGCGGTTAAGGCAATTAATGCTGCTGAAAAGACAAATGTTAGTCGGTTCATCATGATTAGTTCAATTAAGGCCAATGACCGGGGCTTTTGGTCAGATAATGTTCCACCTAGAGCTCCAGAAAGCTATTATTACGCAGCCAAGTACTATGCTGATGAGTGGCTTTTGCACAGTTCTTTGGATTACACGATTCTGCGGCCAGCAAGATTAATTAATCAACCTGCTACTGGAAAAATTCAGATAGCTTCACAATTGACGCAGTCAATAGATGATATAAGCATTACTAGAGCAGATGTTGCCGAAACGGTTGCTTCTATTATTGAAAGTTCTAGATTGCATAAGCAGCAATTTGATTTAGCTAATGGTGATACACC
This sequence comes from Lactobacillus sp. B4005, assembly GCF_026536045.1. NCBI lineage: Bacteria > Bacillati > Bacillota > Bacilli > Lactobacillales > Lactobacillaceae > Lactobacillus > Lactobacillus sp. B4005. The sequence continues at coordinate 29,177 of NZ_JAFNOZ010000006.1, read as the reverse complement.
GATTGTGCGGGCAATTGAGCAATTCAACTAAACAAGTTAATTTCAATTTAGCTAAGAAGACAAGATTTGATGAATCTTGTCTTTTTATGTTGCATTAATTCTGTTAGCCTAAATAAAAATGCTAATATTAAAAATAAATGATATAATTAATTAAGACTTTTGTGACTGGCTCATTATAGGTTGTGTCAATTTCGTTGTGGGGATGAAACTGATAGTTTAATCTTATTGAGTGGAGACATAATGATAATTAAAACGGAAAATTTAACAAAACAATATCAGAAAGTAACTTCCGTCGACTTTTTTCACCGAACGAAACAAACTATTGCTGCGGTTAAAAATGTTTCTTTGCAAATTAATCAAGGTGATCATGTGGGTCTTGTCGGCCTAAATGGTTCAGGCAAATCCACCTTAATCAAAATGATCTTAGGAATTTTGCAGCCTAATGAAGGTAAAATTACAACTTTTGGTGTGAATCCAGTTGATAATCGACAAATAAATGCCCGTAAGATTGGTGTAGTGTTTGGGCAAAGAAGTCAGTTACGCTGGGACTTGCCGGTAATGGATACCTTGCTATTAAACCGGGAACTTTACCAGGTAGATCACAAAGACTTTCATAGCAGGCTGAACCAATTAACTAAAACGCTTGGTGCTGAGGACTTTCTAAGTCAGCCAGTGCGTACGCTTAGTTTAGGTCAACGAATGAAAGCAGAATTTATTGCGGCCTTAATTCATGATCCTGAACTAATTATTCTTGATGAACCAACAATCGGTCTAGATGTTTTAACTAAAAACAGTCTGATTGCTTTTTTAAAAAGGTTAACAAATAAAACAATTATTTTCACCTCGCATGATCTAATTGAAGTGGAGCAGACATGCTCCCGAATCATGATTATGAATGCGGGTGATTTGGTGCTCAATCTTGACAGCGCAAAAATTGCCAATTTAGCAGTACCAGCGACGATTACTTTTACTAGTAGCAGTAGTAACTATGCTGATTTACGCCAAACGTGGCCCCAATTAATGCAGCTTACAAACGGTGACTTTCAACTAGCTGACATTGAACAAAAAAATATTAAAGAAATTCTGAGCCAATTAACTGCCAGTGTTCCAATTGAGAATATTGAAGTTAAAAATAATAAGCTTGAATACTTGCTCAGTCGTATTGCAGGGGGTAATGCCCATGAAATATAGATTGACCTTAATGAAAATAGGTATCAAAAATGGTTTTGCATCGAAATCTGCCTTAGTTTTTTGGCTTTTTTCAGCGCTAATTTCATTTATTGTCCAGTATTTTTTGTGGAAAGCTGTTTTAATAGGACGGCCAAACGCAGTTTTTCGGCAGACAGTTAGTTATCTGTTATTAATGCAGTTATTAACGATTTTGTTTCCTAAATCTAGCTATACGCTTAACGATAAGGTACGTTCGGGTGATATTGCGCTTGATTTGCTAAAGCCACTGGCTGTTCGAACTCAGTTACTCTGGGAAAGTTTAGGTTATTCTATTGCTAAGTTTTTAGTAATTGGCTTAGTCATTTTAGTACTTTATTTTTGGCTCTTAAACTTCCAAGTCTCTTTATCAGCGATATTAATGGTCGTAGTAGCTGGCTGCTTAGCGTACTTTTTATATTTTGAGTTAGAACTAATTCTGGGAACATTCTCTTTTTATACATACAGTATTTGGGGAATTTCTACCTTTAAAGAAGCAGTTTTGCTTGTTCTTGCCGGAAATGTTTTTCCAGCTAACTTCTATCCAGATGCTTTAAAAACGCTGTCTTCTTATTTGCCGTTTCAGTATTCGTTTGGTGCAGTCGGAATGTTGGCCGAAACACCATCTTGGTCATTTTTTAGCCAAGTAGTGCTGATCCAAATTTTATATTTATTACTATTTAGCTTCGTGTATAAGTACCTTTTTAAACATGCAGTTACTAAAACAGTAGTTCAAGGAGGCTAAAAATGAGATATCTAAAATTGTTTTTTGCCTATTTAAAAGTTAATTTAAAATCTCTTGCTGTTTATGATCTTGATTTTTACTTTGCGATTGCTGGCATGATTATTCAGAATGTACTTAATATTGTTGCTCTGAGGTTTATTTTCAATTTAGTACCACGAATCAAGGGCTATAGTTTTGAGCAATTACTGCTTACTTATGCCTTGGCGACGCTAGCATTTGCAATCTTTCGCTGCTTTTTTATTAATGCGCTTAATATTTCCGACTATCTTCATCAAGGTAAGCTTGATACGATTCTAATTAAACCGGTTAGCCCGCTTTTCCAGCTAGTCAATGAGCGTGTAGATGAAGACGCGTGGGGTGATTTACTGGTTGCACTTTTATTGTTAGTGCTGGTTGATATTCGGTTACATAATCCCTGGTACATAACGGTGATGTTTATTTTTATTTCAGTGTTTACTTCTTTAATTTTCTTAAGCTTAGCAATTCTGGGCAATATTGTCTCACTTTGGTCTAATGGCTTAGCCGACTTGGCTGAAACCACGTTTGACTTTTTTGAGATGAGCAAGTACCCGTTATCAATCTATGCGGAAGGATTTAGATTGGTTTTAACTTTTGTGTTGCCACTAGGCTGGGTAGCCTCAATTCCGCAAGAAAAAATTGCTCAAGAGCATGAATGGATTTGGCTGGGAATTATTCCGGCAGTTTGTATTTTATTCTTTTTACTTATTTACCAATTATGGCGACTCTTTTTGCAGAGATACCAAAGTACTGGTAGCTAATTTAAGTAAGAAAAAAGCCTTTGATTTTTCAGTCAAAGGCTTTTTAATTTTTAACGAGTAAAGTTTTGGTCTGCAGGGGTCAATGGTCCAACAACACGATGAGGCGTGTACAGTTGTTCAAGGTAATGTAAATCTTCAGTAGATAAGTCCAAATTAACGGCATCGACAGAGGATTTAAGGTGATTAGGATTAGTTGCACCGATAATTGGAGCAGCCACTTGAGGTTTGTGAAGCAGCCAGGCTAAGGCAATCTGTGCTTGTGGCACATTGTACTTAGCGGCAAGTTCACCCACACGCTTGATAATTGGCATATCTTTTTCTTTGTCCGCATCATATTTTTCTTGCGCTGGCTTATCAGTCTTGTAGCGCAAAGTATCACCACTCCATTGCCTAGTTAGACGGCCAGAAGCAAGTGGACTATATGGGGTTAATGCGATATCTTGGTCTTGGCAATATGGAATCATTTCGCGTTCATCTTCACGATACAAGAGGTTGTAGTGGTTCTGCATGGAAATAAATTTGGTCCAGTTATGTTTTTCAGCTATATTTTGCGCTTGTTCGAATTGCCAAGCAAACATAGCTGAAGCGCCGAGATAACGCACTTTTCCTGCTTTAACAAGATCATGTAAAGCCTCCATTGTTTCTTCAATTGGCGTTTGGTAGTCCCAGCGGTGAATAATATAAAGATCAATATAATCCATCCCTAGACGTGTTAGGCTTTGATCAATTTGCGTCATGATGGCCTTGCGTGATAAGCCATGCTGGTTAGGCTCATCAGTTGGTGTATAAAAAACTTTGGTAGCAACGACTACTTGGTCGCGTGGGGCTAATTTTTTTAAGGCCGCGCCAAGATATTTTTCACTGTCGCCATGGGAGTAAATATTAGCAGTATCAAAAAAATTAATTCCTAAGTCTAATGCTTGTGCGACTACTTCCTCGCTTTTTTGTTCATTAATTGCCCAAGGAAACATGCCAGCTTCTGGACGTCCGAATCCCATTGTACCTAAACAAATTCGCGACACGTCTAAACCGGTGTGACCTAATTTAGTATATTTCATCATAATTCCTCTTTTCTTACGAATTTTCTTCGGCTAATTGACTTGCAGCTTGATGAATTACTTGCACACTATTGATAACAAAGGGAAAACCAACGTAAGGCAAAAGCTGGATTACTGACCAAATTAATTCGCTTTCGGTATTGCCAGCCTTTAAACTTCCGCGTGCATGAGCCCTGATCTGAAATTCAACATTTAATGTAATAAGAGCTAGTAATTCATAGCGCTCACGATCGCGAACCGGCAAAGTCTTCCGGCTATAAAAATCATTAAAAAAGTGCTGCGTTAACGCATGTGGAATAAATTGACCGGCTTCATCGGGCAAATCTTTTAGTAAGTTCTTGATTTCTGTACCGTAAAGCCTACTTTGCACTCTAGCGCCAAAATCTTGATCGGTTGCAGTTTCAGTTAGAGACAGCTGAACTTGATGCTGAGCAAAAACTTTTTGAATACAAGATAATGCCTGCTCAACTTTTAATGTGCCGATAACAGGTACTAATTGGTAAATTACTTCGGTAATTGTTTCAGGCTCAACATGCTTATTTAGTGCTTGCTCAACTTGATCAGGCAGCTGCTTAATTATTCCCTGGGTAATACTAGCAATTATTGGAATTAAAAAGCGATCTTTTTGTAAGTGCTTTGCACAATGATTGTTAACATCATTAAAAAAAGGGGTAACTAATTGGTTAAATTCTTCGATAAGTGGTTTATTCACAGTATTTTCTCCTTTATTAACTAAATTCTAGTGTGAATTATTAATAGTGTAAAATGCTTATCGTGCATGATTAAAGATAATTTTAAGTAATTATAACGGTTAAAAGATTGATTCCTTTAGCAATTTTAAAAATAGTTCCGCTACAGGTGATAGACTGACCTCGCGTTTCCAGACGACTTTAATTGGGTATTGCAATTGGGGCGCAAGCTTTCTAAAAGTGACGCCAGAGCCGGGTGAAGTGTTAACTAGGTTATCCAGGGTTAGCATCAGTGCAGCATTATTTTTGACCAGCAAAGTGCCATTGAAGTTTAGGTTATAAGTACCAATAAAGTTGACCTTTTCTTTGTAATTGCCCAGCCAATTTTGAAAAGTATGAAAATTGACCGCCTGCTGTGAATTTAAAACTGACCGACCAACTAAGTCCTGTGGCGTAATCATTTCTTGTTTGACTAGCGCGTCGCTAGTATTCATTAATACGCCCCAAGTGTCTTTTTCAGGCAAAGTTAAAGAGGCGTAATTTGGTGTGGGTGCATCCCCAATAATAACCGCAAAATCAACTGTGCCGTTGGTTAGTTTACGTTCAGCATAACTATAGTCGCCGCTTAAAAGGTGAATTTTAACGGTTGGGTGCTCTTTAATAATCGCACTCACAACATTCATGATGCGCTGCATACCAATACTTTCGCCAGCAGCAATGGTTAAGTCGCCACTAATAAAAGAAGATGATTCTAGATTGCTTTTAGTCTTGGCAGTTAAAGCCAAGATTTCTTTAGCTTGCTCTAGCAGGTATTGTCCAGCAGGAGTAAGCGTCAATCGCCGTGACTTGCGGCTAAATAACTTAACGCCTAATTCATCTTCTAGATCCGCAATTTGTCTAGACAATGCGGGTTGGGAGATTAACAGTTTTTGTGCTGCGTGTGTCATATTGCCTTCTTGTGCAACCGCAACGAAGTAATTTAAAACTCGTAATTCCATTTTCTTTCTCTTTATATGTTTATCTGTTTTTAGTTAGTGATTTTTGACTATTTTTTAATGCAAACTGGTTATGTTTAGTAATCATTAATGAGTATTTCACATCGGTAAAGTAAGTATCTACAATTAAGATATCATCATCTTTTAACTAGTATTGAAAGGAGTCTTTCAAATGAATGAATGGTCAAAAGCGGTCCTAGATAATTTTACTCATGACGAGGCGATTAAAATTGAGCCTTTTTATGAAGATGGCAAAACTCACGCCACGCCGGTAACGATTTGGTTTGTGATTATTGCAGGTAGAATTTATATTAGGGCATATCACGGACAAGATTCTAAGTGGTATCAAGCAGCCGTAAAGCAAGGTGCAGGTCAAATCACAGCTGGCAATCAAACTTATCAAGTTAACTTTACCGCTGTTAGCAACAATACTGAAATGGATCAGCGAATAAATCAGGCATATCATCAAAAGTATGAGGGTCAGAGCCCATTAGAAGGGATGACTTCTCCGGCGGCAATTAAAGCAGCAATATGTATTACGCCAAAGCAAGATTAAGCTAGTCTAGAAGATATTAGTAAGCGAAAAGCTCCAACTACTAGGAAGTTTAAGGTCCTAAATTGGAATAGTAGTAAGCCGGATCCGATCAACTGTGCAACCAAATAAATGATATCATTAATGCTATTTTTCAAAGCCTTCGGCTTCAGCAAGTTCTTCGGTATCATTAATTAGAGGCATTTCGAGCCTACCTAAATGAAAGCCGGTAATATCTGACATGAGATTAATTCCGATAACAATTAAAACTAAATTACTACCAGCAAAGCTACGTCTAAAAAGTAAACTAACAATGATATATGGTCTAAAGTATGGTCTAAAGCGAATGCTGGCTAATCAAACCATAATTAATTTCTTAACTTGATTGGAATGAGCGAGTATAGCGAGCAATTACAAAAATTTATGCAAAAAAAGGGACTATTTTGACTAAGAATTGTCGAATACGCCAATCTTTAATTCCTTTTTCTTTTTTATTGTATACTAAAGGCATAAAAGGATAGGTATATACATCTAAATTAGTAAGCAATATTATGAAAGATTGGTTACGTGGTACATCAATTATTATTTTTTTCAGTGAATGAAATCGCATTTTGGAAATTAATGATGTTGACAGATGTGCAATAAGTTTTTGATGGATTACTTATAAAGTTTAGGCAAAAATGATTAAATTTTATAAGGTGTGAATTATGAAGATAAAACTTAGTAAAATTTTTCCTATTTCAATAGGCATTATATTATTAATAATTGCGATAAAAGATTTTTCTCCTTGGCGTAGTCCAAGGGAAATAATAATAGCACTACTAACATTAGCAGTGGCATTATGGCCCACAAGTAAAAACCAAAAATCAACTTCTTCTGAAACGGATTACTTAGTTGATCACAAAGTTGTAGTTTATTCAGAGCGTATTTATTTAGCGATGTTCTTCGTCTTTATAGTTTTATATTACTTAGATGGGAAAAATATCTTACTGGGTGTTATATCTATTTATTCATTATTACTTTGGCTTGTTCAGCAGGTAATAATAATTGTTTTAGACTTATTAAAAAGTAAAAGAAAATAATTAATTTTAGAGGCATACTCTATAAAAAGGCTAGCTTAATTTCGCTAATAGAGCGCAAAGACGGCATTAGAAGTATAAATATAAACTGGATAGGTGCTTTTGTCTTTTGGGCCGCGTAAAAGACTTATTGTTAAGTCAAATTATACTTTGTTTAAAGTAAAAAATTGGGAGATTAACAGGATGAAAATAGCAGAAGCAGCGCAAAAAACTAACGTAACTCCAGTTACCCTGCGCTATTATGAAAAAGTTGGCTTAATTCCGCCAATAGAGCGCAAAGACGGCATTAGAAATTATAGCGAAGCTGATATAAACTGGATTGGCTTTATCAGATGCATGCGTCAAGTGAGAATTCCCGTTAATGACTTACTCGAATATACTAAATTAGTTCAAAAGGGCACGGATACTAGAAAAACCCGGCGCGCAATTTTAGTTAAAGAATTAGAAAAGCTTGAACAAGAAAATCACAACATCCAGCAAACAATTACGCGCTTAAAAACTAAAATCACTTTGTACGATCAGGGCAAAATTAAGTAAAGTGTTATTTTTTATTTTGCCCATAAAAATTTAACCAGTAACTGAGCTACCTGCTTGTTTTCATGCAGCTTGCTGTGTTGAGCGTTTTGCCCGTGAAATTCGTGTTCTTGGTAAGATCGTGCGCGTTTACTAACTAAGTAACGGTAAGAGCGGGAGGAGTTATTGTCAACTGAACCATCTGTTCCGTTACCAGTATTACCGTAGATATTTAGTACGCGGGCATTTTGCGGGAAAGTCCTTCTTAAAGGCAGTAGTCCTTTGTAGCCAGTATCCATTTTTTCTGGCTTACCATTTTTAGTTAAAATAGTATGCTTGGGTGCGCCGAGTTCGCCGAGATAGCCGTTATAATGGCCTGCAATAGAAACTTGTTTATTCAATTGCGGCATTTTGGAATTAGCTGCATTATTTTTTAAATAATAGGCAATTTGCAGGTTGCCCATGGAATGACCGACTAAATTGATTTTATTAAAATGGTATTTCTTCTGCAGCGCTACTACTACGTCTTTAATGTAATTACTACTTTTAGTTAAAGCACGAGCCTGATCGGTTTCATCTGGGAAAATACTTTTATTATTAAGTAAGTTGACCTCAATGATGGGATTTTTAGCATTAGTACTGATGGTTTTATCAAACGTAACTTTGCCGTCTTGACTAACGTCAGCTCTTATAATTGAGTTAGTCGCGTTACAAGCGCGGGCATAATTTGCCATGCTTTCTTCTGCATGATAGCTGCTGCCCCAACCATGAACAAAGATGGTGGGAGTAGCAATTGTTTTAGCTGGATTTTGCTTTTGCTCTGCCTTATTAAAGAAGAGCCACCAGCAAGCTAGTAACACAAGAATTGCTAACAAGCCACTCAGAACTGCCTTGCTTTTTTTCGTCATTTTTAATCCTTAGTAGACTTTGAGAGTCTAAAGTATATTTTTAATATCAGCTGTAATTTGCTTAACCGTCAAATGATTATCCTGGTAGATTTGCTCAACAGGAGTTTGATCGGTATAAACCCGTTTTTGCCCGTAATTAAGGACTTTGACATCTTTTTGACCAAGATAAGAAGCTACTTTTTGACCAAAACCGCCGTCTAAGGTGTTATCTTCCAAGGTAACAATGACTTTGTGGTTAGCTGCTAGTTCGTCTAAAGCTGCCTGATCTAAAATATTGGCGGAAATAGGATTGACTAACGTTGCATTTAGCGCGGTAGCAACTTGTTTTCCGAGGCTGTAGAAGTCGCCTAGGGCAAGAATTGCAACCTTTTGCCCAGGATTGATGCGGTATTTTAATTCGCTATAATCAGTGGCAACTTCTTGGTCATCACTGACAGGAACGTTAGCGGGTAATTTAATGGCAACTGGATGCTTTCTTTGCTTGATTGCCCATTCAAGCATTGCTTGTTCTTCTTTTAAAGTCGTTGGAGCTAAGTAAAGCCAGTTGGGCAAGTTGGCAACCATTACTTGATCAAAAATGCCAAGGTGAGTCTTAGAACCATTTGAAATTCGGCCACCAGCAACAAGCATGACTACTGGCAGGTCGTTGGCTGCAACGTCATGAGAAAGCTGGTCAAAAGCGCGCTGTAAGAAGGTGGAATTTTCCATTAAAACTGGAATGCCGCCTTCTTTAGCAAAACCAGCAGCAAATGCAACTGATTCCTGCTCGGCAATGCCAACATCGGTATAGTTTGCCGGGTACTCTTGCTTAAAGTGGTCAAGATCAAAGACGCCGGGAATGGCAGCATTAATTGCCATGATTTTTTGGCCAGCCTTGATTTGCTCCTTGATGACATCTAGTGCAATCGAATTAGGGGTTGGTGCAGATGAAGCTGCGGCTGTCGGTTGATCAGTAGCTAAATTAAAGGGACTAACCCAATGGTGGGCCTCTTCATCTTGAATGGCAGGCTTATAGCCTTTACCCTTAAGCGTGTTGATATGCAGCAAGATTGGGTGATCGACATCTTTGACCGCTTTAAAAGCGTTAATCATTGCTTGAAGGTCATTACCATCTGCAACGTAACGGTAATCAAAGCCCATTGCCTTGAAAGGATTTTCTGCCGCTTCGCCATTAGAATCACGCAATTTCTGCAGTGCCGTAACCAGTCCACCAACATTTTTATCAATTGACCACTGATTATCATTAACGACGACAACTAGGTTATGTTGCTCAATTGCGGCATTATTAAGACCTTCAAAAGCTAGGCCGCCAGTCATTGACCCGTCACCAATTAAAGCCATGATATTTTCATGTCCGCCTAGTAAATCACGTGCCTTGGCCATTCCGGTTGCCAGGGCAATTGAGGTCGAGGTGTGGCCGATTGAGTAATAATCATAGGGACTTTCATCAGGATTAGTATATGGCGTAACGTCTTCATAATGATCAGGATCAAGCCAAGCTTTTGCTCGTCCTGTTAGCATTTTATGGGGATAAGTTTGGTGGGAAACATCCCAGACGATCTTGTCTTTTGGCGCATTAAATACGTAGTGATAGGCGATGGTTGCTTCAACAATTCCTAAGTCAGGGCCGAGGTGTCCGCCTTCATATGCGTCTTTTTCCAAAATTAGTGTCCTAATTTCTGTGGCTAATTGTTCCATTTCTACGATACTTAATTTTTTAAGGTCTTGGGGACCAGAAATTTTATTTAATAAAAAATCTTCATGCTTATTCATGAAAAAGTGCCTCCCTGCACAATTAAATAGATGATTGTTGACTGCTTTAATTATAAAATACTTTATTTGGGATGAAGAAAGTTCGTAGATTGATTTACGATCTGGATACCCGCAATAAAGCGATTAATCATTAAAATTGTAATACTTAGAGCTAAGGTTAAGTCAAATATTAATTGGAAATTTTTTAACCAGTTTTTAGTATTATAATCATTATTAAGAATAATGTTTGGAACTAAAATAATGGGATAGCAAAATGACAATTGGCGCTTTATTAAAACAGTACAGACTTGAAAATGGCAAGACGCAAAAAGAATGGGCGGCTGGCATTGTCAGCCCTTCGTATTATTCAAAAGTTGAACAAAATAAGCATCGCATTACCGCCGAAGACTTGATTGCAGTCTTGCGCGCAAACCAAATTGGCTTGTGGGATTTCTTTCAAAGGCTGGATGATAGTGAACGGCAACAATTTGATGAATTTAAATTTGTTGATCATGCAATTAACCAAGCATGGTATCAAAATGATCAGGCCAAGCTGAAAGAAATTAGGCAATATGTTGAAGATAGTACAATGGCCAATCAAGACAAATGGCTGCTTTACCTTGATGCAGTCGAGGTGGAAATTAATAATCAGCCAGAAAAATTAAGTGCAGAAAAACGTGCACGATTACAAGAATGGCTGTTTGATTTTACTGATTTTGACGAAACGAAATTACGAGTTTATATCAATTTGATGCCATTTTATGACCTTGACAGCAACCTGCTCTTTAGCAAAAAAGTTATTGCTAAATTGCAAAAGTCGGATAAGTCGCGGCATCAAACAGAATTATTAGGCATAATTGGCAATTTGTTGATTGATTTAATTAAAGCCAAGCGATATGAGGATACCGGCTGGTTGATTGAAGCAGCAGCTAAGGTGGCAACAAGGCCAGAGCTGTTTTTCTATAAAAATATTTTAGTGTTGCTTGAAAATATGGTGAAGTATCATTTTGACCATCAAGATAAATATTTGGAAAAGTGTGAATGGGCAATTAAAAACTTTACCTTAATAGGGATGCCTGAGTATGGCAATGAAGTGGAATCTTTTTTCCGCCAATACTGCGACTAGGAGTGCTGGCTAATATAAAAATCTATTGGCTTGCTAGCAAATAAAAAAACTGGTGCTATGATAGGTTTATATATGGAAACCATTGGTTATAAAGGAGTGATTCTTAATGAAAGTTGGTTTTATTGGAACCGGAGTAATGGGAAATGCGATTTGCCTCAATTTATTGCAAGCTGGTCATGAGCTCTGGGTTTACAACCGAACAAAAAGTAAAACGGATAACTTGGTTGCTAAGGGTGCGACTTGGTGTGAAAGTCCCAAAGCGGTAGTTGAACAAGCCGAAGTGATCTTTTCAATCGTCGGCTTTCCTAAAGATGTCGAGCAAGTTTACTTTGGCGAAAATGGGATTTTAACTGCAAACGTTAAAGATAAGTACTTGGTTGACATGACTACATCAAAACCGGCACTTGCTCAGCGCATTTTTACTGAAGGTGAAAAGCTTGGCGCTAAAGTTTTGGATGCACCTGTATCTGGTGGTGATTTGGGTGCTAAAAATGGTACGCTGACGATTATGGTCGGTGGTGATAAGGCAGCCTATGATGATTTGGCAGATCTTTTTAAAGACTTTGGCAAGTCAGTTCATTATTTTGGCCCAGCTGGTTCAGGACAAAATACAAAGATGGCTAATCAAATTATGATTGCAGGTACAATGACTGGAATGACAGAGATGCTGGTTTATGCCAAGAAGGCTGGACTTGATCTTAATGCCGTGCTAGAAACTGTGGGTGCTGGTAGTGCGGCAAACTGGAGTTTAAGTAATTATGGTCCCCGGGTTTTAAAGGGTGATTACACTCCAGGCTTTTTTAGCAAGCACTTTTTAAAAGATCTCAGAATTGCGCTAGATACGGCTAAGGAAATGAAACTTGAATTGCCGGCAACCGAAAAAGCGGCTGAGCTTTACGCTAAACTGGTTGATGAAAAAGGACTAGGCGATTTAGGAACGCAGGGCTTAATTAAACTTTGGTGGAATTAGCTGCGTTAAAATTGCAAACTAAAAAACGACCGATACTAATGGGGGTTCTTATCAGTATCAGTCGTTTTTTTAATGACTACTAACTTATAGTTTGCTTTTAACTTCTGCTACACCGTCCAAAACGTTCGCGTAACGAGCCAAAATAAAAAGATAGTCAGATAATCGGTTAATGTATTTTAAGCAAGCAGGAGCCAATTTTTGCTCTTCAGCGTCCAATTTAACCATTGCTCGCTCAGCTCGTCTGGCAATTGTGCGAGCATAATGTAAGTGTGATGCTGTTAGTGATCCGCCGGGTAAAATAAAATGGGTTGTTTTTGGAATTTGCTGGTTAAGCTCATCGATTCGCTTTTCAAGCGCGGTAACTTTAGCGTTAGTAATCTGCTCATGCCGTTTGACAACAATGTCACTTTCAAGCTCGTATAGATCACGTTGCAAATTTTGCACTGGCACCAATAACTTTTGGCAATTAGCGGATAAACTTGCGGCTACAACGCCGAGATACGAATCAAGTTCATCAATGTCACCTACGGCAACAATTTGTAGGTCATATTTGGGCACCATTTTGCCCGTAACTTGTTTGGTAAAACCATGATCGCCAACCTTGGTGTAAATTTTGATAGTCATGATAGCCTCTTTTGGTAATGATCAAGTGCAATGTTAAGGGGTTTGTATAAAATAGGATAAAAAACTAAATTACCAATGGCATGGTAAGTATCAAAGGTCAGGCTGCCGGCCCAATAAGCTAGGAAGGCCTGGAAACCGCCAAAAATGGACATCCCGAAATCAACAAAACAACCATATTCCCAGCCTAAAAACGTGACAAGTATTAGTTGCAAAATAAAGTGCTTTTTTAATGGCGTAAATTTTGCAAATAACGCCACGGTTAAAACGCAACCGCCATAGGCAAGAATCTGCGAAACGGTCCAAATACCAAATCCCAGATAGATGTTAGAAACGACCATCGTTAAAATGGCCAAAGCAAAACCAAAAGTAAAGCCCAAATTTAGCGTAACGATCATTAAAATTGCAGTAACTGGTTGAACATTAGGTACAGGAATAATTTTAAAAATTCTAAGCGTCACGCACATTGCGGTTAAGATTGCAAGAAGTGCTATTTTTTTGGTTGAGTTGTGCATAATTAATTAGTTCACCTTAGCTAGAGTGAATTTAACCTTGTCTTTATTACCCACTCTTTGCTCAGTTGCGCCCTTGTTAGCGAATTTACCGTTAATGGTATATGTCCAGTAAATGTGTTTTGCTTTATTTTGACTCTTGCCGGCAATCGAAGTAATAAAGCCGTTAGTGCTCTTTACGTGCCATAGTTTCCTAAGTCCTTGCATAACTGTTGAATGCTTAGCTAATTTAACCGTCCGCTTTTTATAATTCTTATTATTTACTTTAAGAGTGTAGGTAACGTGAATTTTGCTTGCTGCACTAACCGTAGTAGGTGTTTGTGTAGTTTCATAACCTGCAAAGGTAAAAGTGAAAATTGTTGCTAAACCGGTAATGACTGCTAATTTATTTTTTTTCATGATAAAAACTCCTCGTAATATTTTTCTGATAACGTAATAATTTGTAATTTTGACTATTTAACTGGGCAAGCGCCGTTTTCACAATCTTCTTGATCAACAAGTTCTAAGTCTTTTTGATCGTCATGTTGTTTGGTAAAGACACTAGCAACATCGCCTGAAATCTGAGCTTTGCGCTTTTCATAAGTTTCCTTATCAATTGGCTCTTTTGGTGCTTGTTCTAATGAACCACCATAATAAGGCAATAAAGAAGTTGACTTAATTACATGACGGTATTGCTTAAACAGCGAATTAATCTTATCGCCCTCCTCTTTTTGGAACGTGACGGTACAACTAACAGCATTGTCGGACCAGTATGTTTGTAAAAACGCTTGGGTGGCAAATTGCTCTTCGATTGAAACCGTCCCGGCAGAAGCAAAGTTTTCACTATCCGCATGGGCTGCCCGTAATGGAAATTCAACACAAGTAGTGTTTGGTGAATAAATATCGGGTTCAGAATAATAGCCGCAAGCTGCTAATGCTTTTAATAATGGATCGGAAGCTTGGAAACGAATTCGCTGAATTAAATAGCCAGCATAGTGGAAGTGCATTCCTTCAGATGCCCCTGCAAGTTTAGCTACAGTTCCTGATGGCTTAACAGTAGTATGCTTAATTGATGGCTCGCAGTGCAGCGCCTTGCTATACTCATTGTCTGCATCAACAACGGCTTGATATGCAGAAGTAACCATTTTGATTCCTTTAGGATCGTAGATCGGCACCTTGATTTTTTCACCAGTTTCTTGATCGACCTCATCCTTAAAGCCGGTAACAACCCGGTGGCCTAGATCATTTAAGAGCCAATCTTGAATTCCTGACATGGAAACACCGATACGCCGGTTTTTATAAATAATCTGGCGAGAAATCTCCCAGTCGTAGGCACTAAAGGTTACGCGCTTGGTGTAGCGTGCGGCCAGCTTGAAGACATCTTGAAGATTCCAGCCTTGTTTTTCAGCGATATAAGGGAAAACTTCAAATAGGTTGCATGGCTCGCCATTTCCAAGCGAGATCTCACCACACGGATTGGTTCCCTCGACTTCGCCATCAATGTCTTTTTGATAGCCATCAATTATACGGCCGTAATTGCGCGATAAATCAAGGTTAACAATTCCCGGCTCACCATTCTCCCGAATACCATTGGCGATAGGCTCATAATCATTAAATTCAGCGTTGATTGCGACACTATTATTAGAAGCCCAGCGATGATGATAGAGCTTATCTTTATCCTGTTTCATTGTGATGAAGTCCTGGTCATCATTTGAACCAAGCGCCAATTCTGCTGATCTTCTGACATTGCCAGCAACAACGGTTTTACCGATTAAATTGCAGATATCGGTGCCATCAACGGAAGTTAGGTGACCGCCAACCCGATCATTAATAATTTGATTAATTTCAAAAACCATTTCTACTAGTGGCATTGGTCCTGAAGCTGTTCCGCCAAAACCATGAATCTTGGCGCCATAAGGTCGAATATCACTGATATCCAAAACTAGCTTTTGCTTGTTTTCAGGATTGGTTTGGTTAAAGTGCATATCGATTAGACGTGCATTGGCTAAAACCCAGCCTTCGCGAGTATCGGGCAGCTTGTAGTAAACGTAATCGGTAGCACCGTCATTTTGCTTTTTCCAAGTTGCTTTGTCAGTTGCACCCAACTTAACTGAGTCTTTGTAAGAAGTGCTCGTCTTATCGATTACAACCGTTAAATCAACTTTTTGATCAACTGGTGGAATTTTGGCAATATTTTCTTTTACGACAGAAAAACCAACACCGCCACCTTTCATAAGTTGATCGAAAGTAAAAGAAAAAGGCATTGAAACAGCTTGTTGATCCTTAGATAAGTAAGCAGGAACAATATGACTGTCACCATATTTTTGTGGTCGGATTGCGATAAACCAGCAATTGTTCAATGAATCACCGTTGCGCTTTTGGTAATCAGTTCCAGACACCCAAAGATTACGTCCAGATGGAGTGGCGGCAAGCCCGTAAACTAGCCGGTATAATTCACGGGCCTCATTAGTTAATTCGGTGATGACTTTCTCAGAAGGTGAGTCTGCAAGGCGCGGGTCAAGGTTAATGTTTCCTTCAACCACGCGTTTGACGGTTTCATCCCACTCTTCGGACCGGTTTTCTTGTGGAAGCCACCGAGCATAGGTCCGCTTGTAGGTAACCCAGCCTAATTCGCCCCAGTGAGGTGAAATATTTTGTTTCACTTGATCAATATAAGCCTGATCTAAGCTTATTGTTGTGTTTTTCATGTGTAAAATAGCTCCTAAAAACTAACAAATGTTCCACACATACATTATGTATGGCTACAGAAAGAACTATACCACAATATCTTGTATTTGATAGCGGATATGCTACTGTAAAACACGAACAAAAAACCCGAATTAATGTAGGAGTAAGATTCGCTAGAAATAAAAAAAATCATATAGGAATAGCTGTACACAAAAAAGCACAACAAGTATTAGAATTTACTTATCGTGCTTAACTAATCTTAGTGAATTATTTATTTATTATTTAAAAACCTAAGAGTGCAACTGCAATGAAAATTACTGCCCCTGTTATGATTAACGGAACCAACAGGTGAATGAAAAAAATAAATATAAGCCCGCAGGCCAGCAAAAAAAATAAAATTTTAAGCGTTCCGATCCCCAGTTTAACAAAAGCCCATATTAGAAAAATAATCAATAAAAGAGTAAGCATGTTTAATTATTCCTCCAATCAAAATATGAAAGAATTATATGCGCCATTTTTAAGATAAGATAGCCTTTTGCTTAATTTTAAGAAAAACATAATTTTCTCATTATAACTAAAATACTGGTATAATAGTTTTCCATGCTAGTATGTGTTATTTCCTAGGAAATAACTAGAAAGGGTGAAGTTACTTGCATTTCAAACAGATTATATTTGATGTTGATGATACATTAATTGATTTTGCCGATACGGAGAATTTTGCTCTTCATAGTCTTTTTAATGCACATCATTGGGAACTTACAGATGAAATCCAACGGCAATATCATTCTTATAATCAGGGACTTTGGCGGGAACTTGAAAATGGTACAATTACTTATCAAGAATTAAGTGAAGCGGTTTTTCATAACTTTTTGAAGAATACTTTTAATATTGAAGTTAATGGTCTCGCTGTTATGAATGAATATCGTTCTTATTTTTCTCGTGCATATAAGCTTTTGCCTGGAGTAAAGGACACTTTACGTTTTGCCCAGAAACAACATTTTGAATTAACAATTTTGACTAATGGCGAAACTTTTATGCAGAGACATCGCCTCGAACTGGCAGGAATTAAAGACTATTTTAATTTAATTGTTACTTCTGAAGAAGCTGGCTATTCTAAGCCAGATAGCCATATTTTTGACTATTTCTTTGCACGGACCAAGTTTGGTCCAAGCGATACAGTTTTTTTTGGCGATGGATTACAGTCCGATATTTTAGGTGCAGAGAATTATGGCTTTAGTAGTATTTGGTATAATCATCGTCATCGAAAAAATAACATGAACTTGCATCCGTTGTATGAAGTAACAACTTATCCACAATTTGTTAAGCTTTTAAAAAACAATTTCCCAAAATAGTTTAAATCTGTTAATGTAATAATGATATATACTTTAATATACTAAAAGATAACGAATTAAGAGGTGAAAATGATGACTGTTGATATTCATTCTATTTCCGACACTTATCAATTAAATAACGGCGTTAAGATTCCAGCTATTGGACTTGGTACTTGGCAAACGCCTGATGGTGATGTTGCAAAAAATGTTGTTAAGGATGCTATTAATTTAGGTTATCGTCTGATTGATACTGCTGCAGCTTATGGTAATGAGGTAAGTATTGGTAAGGGAATTAGAGAAAGCGGTGTTAACCGTTATGACCTTTTTATTACTACGAAACTGTGGAATGACATGCATGGTTATAAGAAAACCACTGAGGCAATTAATAATAGTCTAGAAAAGTTAGGTGTAGATTATATTGATTTATATTTAATTCATTGGCCTAATCCAGCTGCAATTCGTGACCATTGGGCAGAAATGAATGCTGGAAGTTGGCGTGCAATGGAGGAAGCTCAAATTGCAGGAAGAATTCGTGCTATTGGCGTATCCAACTTTAAGCGTGAACATCTTGATGAACTTTTAAAAGTGGCATCCGTTCGTCCTGCGGTTAATCAAATTTATCTTAATCCAAGCGACATGCAAAACGATACAACTTCATATAATAAAGAATTAGGGATTCTTAACGAAGCTTATAGTCCTTTAGGGCGAGGTGCCTTGTTTAGCAATAAAACTGTTATCGAGGTTGCCAAGCATTATGATAAGACTCCCGCACAGGTTTTGTTGCGCTGGTCGCTACAACATCAATTCGTACCATTGCCAAAATCCGTTCATCGTGATCGAATGAAAGAAAACGCCGCTATTTTCGATTTCGCAATTAGTGAAGAAGATATGCAAGCTTTAGATCATTTACATGGTGTAGCAGAAATGGCTACTGATCCTGATAACACTGATTTTTAATAAGATAAATTTTAAGGTGATAAATGATGAAAGTAGGATTTATTGGAACTGGCAAAATCGGTAAGGCAATTATTTTGGGCTTATTGCAAGGCAAAACTACCAGTCAAGAAATTTATGTTTTTGACGGTGGTCATCGGTCAGCACAAAAGGTTGCAGCTGAACTGAATTTGCACCTAGTAGATGACTATACTGCTTTTAACGACTGCCAGGCAGTGATTGTGGCTGTCGGTGGCTCCGTTATAACATCAATTTTTCGTGAACTGGAGCAAAAGTATCATGGTATCATTTTGTCAACTGGTGGTGGTGATCTTACTACAATCAACCAGGAATTACCGGATGATTCTTCTTTTGTCAAAATTGTTCCTAATACGCCAGTTCAAATTGGTGAGGGGATTACAGCGATGAGTTTTGTTCCCGGAGAAAAGAAACAGGTAATTGACACTGTTAAAGCTCTGTTTGAGCAAATGGGCAGTGTTTATGTCGTTCCTGCAGATTTATTAGGAATTTATGGGACTGTTGCAGGTTGCACACCAGCATATGTTAATATGATGATTGAGGCTTTAAGCGACGCTGCTGTCCAAAATGGCGTTAAGCGGGCCGAATCCTACCAAATTGTGGAACAAATGCTGGTAGGTACCGCAAAGCTTGCTTTATCTAGTAAGAAATTACCTGAGGAATTAAAAGATGAAGTAACTACTCCGGGTGGGTCTACCATAAGAGGTGTAGTTAAGTTAGAACAAGAAGGATTCAGAAATGCTTTGATTCAAGCAGTTAATGCTTCAGCTAATTAAAAAAATATGTCTTGGAAAAAGCCAGTTTATAATTTAAATTACAACAATATTTGTAAGCAAAAACTGATAAATCAACTAGATTTATCAGTTTTTCTTATTTGTTATTGAGCTTTTCTTAAAGCTTTTTTTTATTTTTAGAAAAGCAAAAAATATTTCTAAATCACAATTTACAACTATTTTCTGTAAAGATAAACTTCTTTTAGCACTCTTAGTGCTTCTATGTGGTTACCAATGTTACTGGAAAAATGTGAATCACAACTAATATTGACTCTTGCACCTTATTTTTTACATAGAAGACCGATATCATGACAGTTTTTTAATGTCAGAGCTCCTCTGAAGCTATTTTTAAAATATCTTTCAAATAAAGTCTTATGCTTGTATATACATGCTTGGCTTAGCTAAAAAGTATAGCTGTTTTTGTGCTTTTAATTGAGCTTATAAATATTAATTAATTTAATTCCGCTCTTGTACAGACATCATTCGATATAATAGAATAAAAGTGAAAGGATTTAAAAATGACAGATTCAAAAGCGACCTTAATTGCCCAGGATATTGCAGAAAAAATCCGGCATAAGCAATTTAAAGTAGGTAGTTTCCTTCCAAGTGAAAATCAGTTGACCAAACTCTACGGCACTTCACGCGAAACTGTGAGAAAGGCATTAGAGCAACTTAATTCTTTAGGAATGATTCAAAAAATTCAGGGAAAAGGCTCAATGGTATTAGATTTGGGCAGATATTCGTTTCCTATTTCTGGGATTGAAAGTTTTGCTGAACTTAATAAGTCATTGGGGATGAACGCTGAAACCAGTGTTTTGAAATTGACTAAGACCAAAATGCTGCCCAGCTTGTTTGCAGAGAAATTTCCCCAAGAACAGCAAAATGAGGGAATATATCTTGAGCGGTTGCGTTTATTAGCAAAAGAACCAGCTGTTTTGGATTGTGATTTCTTATTTACGCCGCCGATTACTGAATTACCGCTATCGGCAGCTCAAAATTCAATTTATCAATATCTTGAAAATGACTTGGGGCTGGAAGTTTCTTATGCAACTAAGACAATTACGGTTGAAAAGGCAACTGAAAATCTTCGGCGAAAGCTAGCACTTGAAAATGATATGGTTGTTTTGGTAGCAAGTCGCAGTTTTTTAAGCGATACAACGCCGTTTCAATTGACCCTGTCCTTTCACAACCCAGCAAAATTCAAATTCGTTGATTTTGCACGCAGGCAGAATATTAAGCCGCAATAATTTAGGAGAAAAGTATGACCGTTCTGGGAAAAAAAGTAATTTATCAAATCTATCCTAAGTCTTTTTATGATTCAAATAATGATGGAATTGGTGACCTTCGTGGCATTATTGCCAAGATTGATTACATCAAAAAATTAAATGTTGATATGATTTGGTTTAACCCCTTTTTTGTGTCACCACAAAATGATAATGGCTATGATGTTACAGACTATTATAAAATTGATCCGCTATTTGGCACAATGGCCGATTTTGAAGAACTAGTTGTTAAGCTAAAAGAAATTAACGTTGGTATTATGCTTGATATGGTACTTAATCACTGCTCGACTTCTAATGAATGGTTTCAAAAGGCACTGGCAGGTGACAAAAAGTATCAGAACTATTTTTATTTGCGTAAAGCAAAAAAAGATGGCAGCTTGCCAACCAATTGGCAAAGCAAATTCGGTGGCCCGGCTTGGAGCAAGTTTGGTAAAACAGATTATTATTATCTTCATCTTTATGATTCAAGCCAAGCTGACTTAGATTGGCATAATCCTGAAGTGAGAAAAGAAGCTGCCCAAGTAATTAATTTTTGGCGGGAAAAGGGTGTACAAGGGTTCCGTTTTGATGTCATTAATGTCACCGGAAAAGCAGAAATTCTCGTTGATTCGACCAATCCGGTTGAAGAAAAAGCTTTATATACTGATACACCCGTGGTTCATCAATACCTCAAGGAATTAAATCGAGCTAGCTTTGGTCAGGATCAAAATAGTATTACTGTTGGTGAAATGTCATCAACAACTATCAAAAATTCAATTAAATACTCAAAACCAAGTGAACATGAGTTATCAATGGTTTTTAATTTTCATCATTTAAAGGTTGATTATCAAAATGGTCAGAAATGGACAAAAGAACCATTTGACTTTAGGCAGTTAAAGCAAATTTTCACTTCTTGGCAGGAAAAAATGGACGAAGGAGGAGGCTGGAACGCACTCTTTTGGAATAATCATGACCAGCCAATGGCCATTAATCGGTTCGGGGCAACGGGTAAGTACCGTGTGAAATCTGCTGAGATGCTCGCTGCAGCCCTACATTTAATGCGTGGAACGCCGTTTATTTATATGGGTGAAGAAATTGGGGCAGTTAACCCGACTTATTCGTCAATGAAAGACTATGTCGATATTGAAAGTATTAATGCATTTACCGAATTAACAAGGGCCGGAATAAGTGAGCAAGAAGCCTTTGAGATTGTCAAAACAAAATCTCGCGATAATTCGCGGACACCAATGCATTGGTCTAATGATCGGTATGCAGGCTTTAGCAAGCACAAGCCGTGGCTAATGCCAACAGGTCAAGGTGAAATTAACGTTGCACAAGAATTGAAAGATGGTGAAATCTTCAATTTTTACCAAAAACTGATCCATTTGCGTAAGAGTGAGGAGTTGATTTCGGACGGACATATCAAAATGTTTTTAAACGATGATTCACAAGTTTTTGCTTATGTCCGTTATTTACAGCACCAGTCGCAAAAGATTGTTGTGCTCAGTAACTTTTATGGTAAAAAACATGAAGTGGAGCTGCCAGACGGCTTGAAAAATCAGCAAGTCGAAATTTTGATCAGTAATTATGCCAAGACTAGCTCTACTTTAGGGGAGAAAATTAGTCTTCGACCATATGAAACTTTGGCCGTTAAACTGGCAAAGTAATTTTTAGCATAATAAAAAGACGCCTAGATTTTAAGTAAAACCTAGACGTCTTTTTTAAGTAAAAGAGGTATCAAGTAAGTAAATGCTACCTTTTTTAAAAGTCAAATCATTAAATGTGTTTAAGAAGGGAAATAAATTTATGAAATTAAAATTCTTTATCTAAATCAACGGGAGTATCAGGTTTCTCACCTTTAATTAACTTTAAGTTGTTGTCAAATGAATTGATAACCATGTTACGAACAGCATGTGTTGTGTAGAAAGCTGTGTGTGGAGTTACCAAAACGTTTGGACGGGCAATTAAATCGGCTAAGCGCTTGTCAGGCAATTCTTTGTTACTAAAGTCTTCGTTGAAGATACCAACTTCACCTTCGTAAGTGTCCATTACAAAGCCAAAGATTTTACCCGAATCAAGGCCACGAATGACAGCATCAGTGTCAACAAGTGGACCACGTGAAACGTTAACAATAACAACGTCGTCTTTCATCTTCTTGATTGAGTCATCATTGATCATGTGGACATTTTCAGGAACATCAGGTACGTGAAGCGAGATGACATCAGATTGAGCGTAGAGTTCATCTAAAGTATCAACATAGTAACCCTTCTTCTTAAGAATAGGGTTTTGGAAGATATCATAAGCGATAACTTTAGCACCAAAGCCTTCCATAATTCTCATAAATACTTGGCCAATGTGACCGGTACCAATAACACCAACAGTTTGGTCGCGAACTTCACGACCAATTGTAGGTGCCCAGCGGAAGTCATGTTTAGCAAGCTTTTCGTCCATTACCTTATCTTGACGCAAAACCCTTGCAGCTTGAATAGCAGCGTGTTCAGCAATAGCATCTGGTGAGTAAACTGGTACGTTAGTTAACTTGAAGCCAAGTTCTTTTGCTTTCTTCAAATCAATGTTGTCAATACCAACGTTACGAATTGACCAGTTGTGAATACCAAGCTTGTCTAAAGCTTCAATGGTATCTGCCTTATAGTCTAATTGTTGGTAAGTTACAACACCATCAGCACCGTTAGCTAATTCAGCAGTTTCTGGAGTCAAAAGTTGATCAGTGTAATCAACTTCGACATCTGGATGAGCGTCTTTCCACTCGTGGACATATGGCTCTTCGTCTTTACGAATCGCATAAGCATAAATTTTAGTCATAAAATCTAACCTCCATAAATCGTTATTACTATCTCTTGTGCTATTATACACTTGTACCAGATGAATTAAAAATACAAAATTGTGAAATGGATCATTTTAAAAAAACGTTTAGTTTGTAACAACCGCTTACATTTGCATAGTACCAGTTAATTAAGAAAGGAAAATAATTTATTGGCTTTTTACCTAAAGTCGTGAAATTTGTAACAATTTTATAATTACTTAAATATTTTTAAATGTGCTTAAAATGATTTTTCGGGTTAGGCTGCTGGCAGAATTATGTTCTGCTTACTAAAAATTGCCAAATTAAGTTAATGAAGTTGTGAGTCCGTTTTAAAAAACTATATAATGTATAAGATGGATACAAAGGAGAAAAATATGATCTTAATTTCGTGGAATATTGATTCACTGAATGCTGCGTTAACGGGGACTTCTTCTAGGGCTGTAGAAACACGGAAAGTTTTAGAAAAAATCCATGAGCAAAACGCGGATATTATTGCAATTCAAGAAACTAAACTTCGGTCAACAGGACCAACAAAAAAGCATTTAGAAGTGTTAACAAACGAGTTTCCGGAATATGAAATTGTATGGCGTTCATCAGAAGAGCCCGCTCGTAAAGGCTATGCTGGTACGATGTACTTATATAAAAAGGACTTAGAGCCGACGGTTACTTTTCCTGAAATTGGTGCACCAGAACCAATGGACCAGGAAGGCAGAATCATTACGCTAGAATTTCCCGCTTATTTTGTTACACAAGTTTACACGCCTAATTCAGGAAACGGTTTGAAACGTCTAAGTGAACGACAAGTTTGGGATGAAAAATACATCGCTTATTTAAAGCAGCTGGATAAGCAAAAACCGGTGCTAGCTTGTGGCGATTATAACTGTGCCCATGAAGAAATTGACCTGAAGCACCCCGAAACAAATCATCACTCTGCTGGTTTTACTGATGAAGAGCGTGAAGATTTTACCCAGCTTCTTAATGCCGGTTTTACTGATTCTTTTAGAAAAATCAATGGTGACGTTGAAGGCGTTTATTCTTGGTGGGCGCAAAGAGTTAGAACGGCTAAGGCGAATAACTCAGGCTGGAGAATCGATTATTGGATTACAAGCAATCGAATTGCCGATAAGGTGACTCGCTCAGAAATGATGGATACTGGTGTACGTGCAGACCACTGTCCAATATTGTTAGATATTGACTTGTAAATAAAATTTGAGAGAAATCCTAATGACTGGATTTCTCTTTCTTTATATTATAGATAGAAAAATAAGAAATTTAGAGGCATAAAAATCAATGAATGAACCACTGCAAGATGCCATACTTAATGGTCTCTATGATCAATCATACCCTGGCCATGAGCTTCTCAGTCCTAAATTGTTGCAGAATAATCAAAACGACAACATTTGGTTAACCTTGCGGCAGGAACTGCTCAGTTGCCGCTCATTCACATGGACAGTTGCATTTATCACACAGGATATGCTCGTCCCCTTAAAAGTCGTTTTGGCGGATTTGGCACGAAAAAATGTTTCTGGGACCTTAATTACAGGTGATTATTTAGCTTTTAATAATCCCCGCGTTTTTCATGAATTAATGAAAATTACTAATCTGACGGTTAAAATTGCCCCTAATACGGGCTTTCACGCAAAAGGCTATCTTTTTGATCATGAGAATTGGGAAACTCTTGTCATAGGTAGCGCCAATTTCACGCGAGCAGCTCTTCTTAGTAATTATGAGTGGGCGCTAAAAGTCAGTTCGAAAGAAAATGCGGCTTTAACTGAGCAAATTAAGCAGCAACTAGTGCAACTTGATGAAACTAGCCAGCCATTAACTACTACTTGGTTATGTGAATACGAAGCTAACTGGGTTAGCCCTAAGCCAAATGCTATTCAGACTCGCTTTACCCCAGCAAAAGCACAGAAGATAACCCCGAATCAGATGCAAAAAGAGGCTCTAAAGGAGCTAACGGGCTTAATTGCTTCGGGACAAAAGCGAGGATTGATTGTTTCGGCGACCGGTACCGGTAAGACATATTTGGGAGCTTTTGCAGTCAAGGATTTTCATCCTAAGAAGTTTTTGTATGTGGTACACCGCGAACAAATTGCCAAGAAGGCATTAGAAAGTTTTTACCAGGTAATTGGCGGTGATCGCAAAGATTATGGTCTACTGACAGGGCACAAGCACCAACTTGAACGAAAGTATGTTTTTGCCACTGTCCAAACTTTAAGCCAGCCTGAAATGCTCGCTAATTTAAGTGCAACGGAATTTGATTATATTCTAATTGATGAGGCCCACAGAGCAGCGGCTCCCAGCTATCAGCGGATCTTTGCTAAATTTACGCCGCAGTTTTGGTTGGGAATGACGGCTACGCCAGAACGAATGGATGACCAAGATGTTTACCAGTTATTTGATTATAATTTAGCTTATGAAATTCGGCTCCGTGGTGCATTAGAAAATAAGATGCTTGCACCATTTCATTATGTTGGGGTAGAAGACTATGAAGTAGATGGGGAAAGCATTGATGAAACGACTAATTTGCGTAGGCTCCTTGCGCCTAAGCGAGTTGATTACGTACTAAAGCAGCTTGATTATTATGGTTATTGCGGTAAGCAGGCTAAAGGCCTGATTTTTTGCAGTAGGCAGGAAGAGGCCCGCGAATTAGCGCAGATTTTTACGGCTAAAAACCATCCGGCAATTGCCCTGACTAATGAAGATAGTGAAAAGCGGCGAATGCAGGTAGTTAAGCAGCTCGAGCAAGGAAACATTGAATATATCGTTACTGTTGATCTTTTTAACGAGGGAATTGATATTCCGGCACTGAATCAAATAATTATGTTGCGCAATACCCAGTCTAGTATTGTTTTTATCCAACAGTTAGGCCGAGGATTGCGTAAATATCCGGGCAAGGACTACGTAACTGTCATTGACTTTATTGGTAATTATAAAAACAATTATTTAATTCCAATTTCTTTAAATCAAGATAATAGTCGAGATCTAGACAAGGCACGTGAGGAAAGCAAACTGCCAGGATTTATTGATGTTTCAACTATTAACTTCAGTCACGTGGCTTCGGCAAAGATCTTAGCTTCGCTAGATCGCATTAAACTTGATAGTATGAAAGAATTGCGTCAGTCATATTTGGATTTAAAGGAAAAAATTGGGCGACCACCGCTTTTGCTTGATTTTTATCATTATGGTTCAACCTCGCCAATGGTTTTTGCTAATAATCATGCCTTAAAGCACTACGGCCAATTTCTAGTAAAAATGGGTGAATCGGTTGCTTTGAATAAAGAACAAAGTGCTATTTTATTTTTTGTTACGAAAGAATTACTTAATGGCAAGAGACCGCATGAATTAGTTTTATTACAATTATTATTAGAAAAAGACAAGGTAACTCAGTCAGAATTTGAAGAAGCGTTAGCTACATATAATGCATATATTAATCCTGCAGTGCTCAACTCCGTTGAAGATATTTTGACATTAAGCTTTTTTGACATTAAGCAGGGTAAAACGACCAAAAAAGAGCAGTATGGCAATCACGCTTTAATCGAACGCCCAGATTTGTTTACTTATCTGCTCACACCTGAATTGAAACAAGCGCTACATGATAGTCAAGATTTTTACCGGCTGTTTTTGGATGCAGTTAAAACAGGCTTGGCGCTCAACCAAGACTATGATAACCAAGAGCAATTTACGCTTTATCAGCAATATGATCGTAAAGATGCTTGCCGCCTATTGAACTGGCCTAAGGATGTTTCGGCCCCAATGTATGGCTACCGGGTTGATAAAAATGAAACCCCAATTTTCATTACTTATAAGAAAGATTCTGCCAAAAAGCGAAGTGCTTTGTACCATAATACGCTTGAAGATGGGCGTTCTTTGCGGTGGTATACGCGCTCGCCAAGGCACTTGGATTCTGATGAAGTGAAGCGATTGTTAAATACGCCCGACATGAAATTACACATTTTTGTTAAAAAAAGCGATGCAATCGGTAAGCAGTTTTTCTATTTGGGCCAAGCTAATATTCAAAAAGAGACGGTTAAAGAAGAGCAGCTGGGACCAAAGAAAAAAGCAACTGTGGGGATGAACCTGCTGCTTAATAAACCACTACAAGCTAAAATGTACGAATTATTATTTGCAGACTAAAAATTTATCAATTCAACTAAAAAACTCCTATCTGGTATTTGTTGATACCAAATAGGAGTTTTAATTTTTAACAAAAAAGAGATTATTTAACGTGAGACAAATGTATTTGGCTTAATATGTTGAAGGATTTCGTAACCAACATCTTTTTCGGCATTTTCATTATCATTAGTTTGATTTAAAAACATGACGATGCCATTTTGATTATCGGTAGTCAATTGTACCCACGTGCCAAAGTGCATACCGTAGAAACTTCCGTATGCGCTTTTTAGCGATTCGTTTTGCTTGAGATACATTCCTCCGCAATACTCAGTGATTTTGCTGTTTAAGTGTGTCAAATAGTGAAAATCACTTTTATCCAAAATTGAACCGTCGCTTAACCCAACTTGAATGCGGTAGTATTCATCTGGTGTAGTAAATAAGTTGCCAGCTCCTGGTATTTGTGAGGCGAGGCTTGCTTTGATGTAATTGGCATTTTGATAATTTTTTCCGCCATTTGAATAATAAGAAATAGGATCTGTTATTCCTTTAGGGATGTTCTGGTAAAGGTAAGTATTCTTAAGACCTAATTTTTGAATTATTCTGGTTTGGATGTTTTGTTCATAAGATAGTCCGGTAATTTGGCGAATAATTCCAGTTAACAAAATAAAATTGCTGTTGTTGTAATGATAAGTTCCAACATTATCAGAAGGCGAATTATTGATATTTTTGACGACCCAATCAAGAGCGTCTGCTTCTGAATAAACAATTCCCCGGTTTATTTCAGTTTTAGCAGCTGTGATACCGGATGTATGAGTCATTAAGTTGCCAACAGAAATATTATTGGCATTTTTCAAGTTAGGGTACCAACGTGAAATTTTAGTGTTTTGGTTAAATGCCTTGTCAGTATTTTTGGTTTCGTTAATTAGCTGGACAATGATTGCAGCGGTTATTACTTTTTGTAAAGAAGCTGATGGATAAGTGACCTTGGGATTACCATTGCCTATTCGTTTGCCATACCATGCGTAACCGTAACTAATTGTTTGCGGAACGCCGTTTTTGACGACGGTAACGACGCCTCTTACGTGGTGCTCTTTGAAAGTGTTTCTAACAAAATTATACATTTCTGTTTGACTGTTTTGCGTGGTTGTAGTTGCTGCCTGCACTGTGATTGCCCCAGTTGCTAATGGAGCTGAGGCTCCAAGCATCAAAGCGGTAGCAAGAGTGAAAAATTTATGTTTCAAAATATTATTTTCTCCCTTTTGAAGATATTAGAAGTATTATAAATCGTTATCATTAACAAAGAAATGCTAAAAGGTTAAGATTCTTTAACAATCTTTGTAAACGTGAAGTAACAATTGAAACGCTGTAAATTTTAAAAATAGCAGAGGTTAACTAAGTAAGCAGCAGCAATTAAAGTAACACCCAGTACTAATTAGTTGAATAAGCTAGCCAAAACATACTTAAAAAAACGCTAATATTAAGGCTTTATTACTAGAATCAAAAATAAATTACAAAAAAGACTTGCAAAAGTAAAAAAGAGTTGCTAATATTAATAACTGTCGTCGGGCGCAAGGCAAGAGCCAAGCGGAAGAGGGCGAAAAAAATCCGAAAAAACTAGTTGACAAAGAAGAGCTAGTTTAGTAAGATAATAAACGCTGCTGTAAAAAAAGCAACAGCGGGGTCAGAAAAAAGTTCTTGACAAGAGGACAAAGATCTGGCAAAATAAAACAGCGGCGTTTACGAG
>NZ_JAFNOZ010000005.1:0-115401 GCF_026536045.1 Lactobacillus sp. B4005 | reverse complement strand
CTCGTAAACGCCGCTGTTTTATTTTGCCAGATCTTTGTCCTCTTGTCAAGAACTTTTTTCTGACCCCGCTGTTGCTTTTTTTACAACAGCGTTTATTATCTTACTAAACTAGCTCTTCTTTGTCAACTAGTTTTTTCGGATTTTTTTACTTGAGCAGTTAACTCACGCTAGCTCTCTCAAGCACAGATAATACTTTACTCTTTTTGCTATAACACGTCAAATCTTAGATTTTGTTCGTTATTTACTAATTAGAAAAGTAAAATTAGTTTTGTCTAATGGCCATTATTACCTATTTTTTCTGATTTTTGACTACTTATTGGGCTAATTATTCGTAATTTGCCTTTTTTGAGCGCAACAGTTTGCGTAAAAAGATGGAAATTTTTTTGAAGAAAACAAAAAAATCCCGTAAAAAGGGATTTTATTTCTTAGATTAAGCTTTCTTCTTTGGTAATCTTGGTCATTCCATTCATGTAAGGAACAAGTGCTTCAGGAACAGTAACAGTTCCATCTTCATTTTGGTAATTTTCCAAAATAGCGGCAACTGTCCGTCCTACAGCCAGCCCAGAACCATTTAGCGTGTGCGCCAAGTGTAATTTACCGTCTTCATCACGGTAACGGATTTGTGCACGACGAGCTTGGAAGTCAGTACAATTTGAGCAACTAGAAATTTCACGGTACTTATCTTGAGCTGGCATCCATACTTCCAAATCATAAGTCTTTGCACTTGTAAAACTGGCATCCCCAGTTGACAAAGCAACTACATGGTATGGCAAGTTGAGTTTTTGTAATAAGTGTTCTGCATTCTTAGTCAGTTTTTCTAATTCGTCCCATGAGTCTTCTGGTTTGCAGACCTTAACCATTTCCACTTTTCTAAACTCATGCATTCTAATTAGACCCCGGGTATCACGGCCTGCTGATCCAGCCTCACTTCTAAATGCTGGTGACAGTGCAGTTACATTAATTGGCAGTCTGTCTTCGTGAATAATTTCGTCACGGAAGTAGTTAACAAGTGGTACTTCGGCTGTTGGAATCAAAGTTAAGTCTAGTGGCTTATCTGGATCATCATTATCGACAATTGTATAAACATCCTCACGGAACTTAGGGAATTGACCTGTTCCTTGCATTGATTCGTCATTAACTAGGTATGGTGGTATTACTTCGGTATAACCTTCCTTAGTATTTTCGTCTAAGAAGAAGTTAAAAACTGCTCTTTCAAGCAAAGCTCCTGCACCTTTATAGTAAACAAAACGTGCACCAGAAACTTTAGCACCACGATCCCAATCTAAAATATCTAAGTCAGTACCGATATCCCAGTGAGCCTTTGGCTTAAAGTCTAACTTGGTTGGCTCATGCCATTTACGGATTTCTTCATTATAGCTTTCATCTGGTCCAATTGGATCTGAATCATCTGGGAAGTTAGGCAATCTGAGTAAAATGTAATTTTGTTTTTCAGTTAGCTTCTCGACTTTTTCGTCTAATTCTTTAATTTCCTGTCCAACTTGCCGCATTTCAGCAATTGCATTTGATGCGTCTTCCTTATTTCTTTTAGCTTCAGCAATATCTTTTGAAACCTTGTTCCGCTTAGCCTTCAATTGTTCACTACGACTTAAGCCGTCTCTGCGCTCGGCATCAATTTTGACTAATTCATCAAGTTCTTCGGGCTTAATGCCACGTCTACCTAATTTATCCTTAGCCCAATCAAGATTCTCACGAATCACTTTAATATCTAGCATCTTTTTACCTCCATCAAAAAAGCCAATTCATCCCTCAAATTGGGACGAATTGGCTCTACATGGCTTCGCGGTACCACCCAGTTTCAGTCATTAGCATGACTGCACTTCATTAAGTTGGCGATAACGGTGCCGCAAACCGTGTAACTATTAATTACCCACATTAATGGAATCTGGAAACGACCTCTGTCCACTTTCACCACTACGTGCACTCTCTAAAACAGTCTTAGGATTCCGTGTTTGGATATTATTTTAAGCCATTCTCTTGTTTTTAGCAAATACTATTTCTACTTATATGAAATATTTTGAAAGAGCAAATCATCTATTACCTTTTTTAGCTTATAATACTGATTATCAGGAGGCCAAAATGAAAATTACTAATCTACCTAAAAAGACTTGGCAAAAAATATATGATTTCCAGATTCTTTTTTGTTTACTTGCAGAAGTATTGCTGATGGTGAGCGGCTTGCACAATGCAACAAAGACGAAAAATCAGGTAACTGCTATTATTTTACTTGTGCTTTTTTTAGCACTGACAGTTTATGTTCAAAAAATGAAGGTTAAAGATAAATTTACTTACGAGTTTACGCGGTGGCTAAACCTACTTTTTGGCCCCGGCATCCTTTGCACTTTTTGGCTTAAAATCGGCAACTTACTTTTAGTGCATTTGCCCCAAATTGAAATTATTTGGGTACTACTATTATGGGCAGTGTTGCTTGGTTTGCTACTACCAATTGCCATGGTTTACGCCGCCCAAATTAAGAACTGGTTCTTAAGGCTGCTGATTGTTTTCTTATTAAATATCCAGTATGGACTGGTCAACACGTTAAAAGTCTCCAGAAGTCTCAAAATTATGCATTCACTTACGGGACAAGGAGTAATTGCAGCCATTAGCCTATTTATCTTGGCATGTTTTCTAGGAAAAGCTTGGGGTTTCAGGTTTAATCCCAACTTGAAATTTATCAAAAGCCAAAACTTCCAGCAAGTAACTTTTATTTTACTCATTCTTTTTACATTATTAGACTTGTTTTACAACTGCTTTAACGCTTATTCCAAAGATATTTGGACCGTCTTTTTTAGATATGATTTTAATAATCTGAAATTTTCCTTACCTAATTTAACATGTGCAATCGAACCGGGTATCCTAGAGGAAACTGTACGTTATCTAAACATCATCATCCTGCTAGCAGGTTTTAACCACTTGCCAAAATGGCGGGTTCCAATTGCCATTTATGGTTCCACACTCCTTTTTGGACTTGCCCATCTTGGAAATGTTGGCTGGCACGGTGCAACCCTTTCGGCCACTATTATGCAAGCAATTGGTGTGACCGGTTGTGGCTTTTTATGGGCTGTTCTTTATCTTTATACGGGAAAGCTTTGGCCAGCAATTGTTGCTCACTTCATATCAGACTTCGTCGCTAATATGCTTACTGGTTGGAATTCTTCAGGATGGCACTGGCATGGTTATGCGACAGATTACATTTACACTATCTTGATCGTTGGCGTTCCACTTCTGTTTTCAATTTGGATGATGTTCGGCAAAGCTAGACAAGTAATGGAAGAAAATGCCGATCGAATAATGAATGTGAACTAGTTTGATTTTAATAAAAAAAGTCTGGGAAAAATTCTCAGGCTTTTTTATTTCAAGATAAATCGTCAAATTACCAATTACAAAATAAATTCGGTTAACTCTAAAACGAGTGGAACAACAATTACAAATAAGACCGTTGAAGTAGTAACAACATTAGTTGCATATTGAACGTCTCCGTGAGATTCACCGACTAAAATCGGTAAAACGGCTAATGCTGGCGTAGCAGATTGAACTACTAAAGTTTCCTTTGCAAGGTTCGGTAATGCTGGGCCCCAATTAGCACCAAAGACAATCAAAATAATCATCAGCGCTGGTACTAAAATGAACCTTCCAAGTAGCGCCCAAATTGTATCACGGTCTAAGTGAATTGATTTCAAACCAGCATCGGCTAAAATAATTCCGATATAAATTAGTGACATTGGTGTAACAATTCCGCCCACCATGCTTAGCACGGTTGTAATCCATCCCGGAATCGGCACTTCAACTAATAAACATATTAAAGCAATTAGGAAACCTACTAATGGAGCAGGCAACAATTTCTTCCAATTAAATTTCTGCTGTTTCTGTTTTTGCACAGTTGGATCATCACTTGAGATGAAGAAGACCCCAATTGCCCAAGTAGAAACTGTATTTAACACATAATAAATCAGGAAGTAAGGCATACTTTTTTGCCCAAATAAAGCAATGTTTAATGGTAAGCCAATAAAAATCGTATTGGCATTAGTAATAGCATTGATGAAAGTCCCGCGTCTTCCTTTGCGGATACGAAGAACTTTACACAATAGCCAAGCAAACAAATAGCTAAGGGCGAAACAAATGATGGCATAAACGAGGCCGCCAGTTAAACCAAACAATTTATCGCGGGTCAAATATTTCAACACGGAAACAAAAATTGAAGCTGGTAAAGCAATATTCATGATTAAATATGAAATATTGCCTTTAAACTGATCTCCTAGTTTTCCACTGCTGCGTAGCCAGTAGCCTAACGCAATGACCAATAACAGTTCAACAACACTAGTTAAAGAAGTAATAAAGGCTTGCATTGATCCTCACTCCTATTCATTTTTATATTCCGGCGCCCAGCGCAAAGCTTCAACAGCTTGCTTACCGTCGTCATATTCGTTTTGGTTGAGGTGATCCTTAATTGCTTGGCTAGCCACGGCATGTGCAACTGTTTGCGAAAAGATATTGAGCTTTTCAACTGGTGGTAGAACAGCAGCTCCCGGCTTAGTTGAATCAACGATTCCACCTAATGAGTGAGCAGCCACACTAATCATTTCATCGCTCAAGACTCTAGCATTAACTGCTAAAGCACCAAGTCCAAGTCCTGGATAAACTAAGGCATTGTTTGCTTGACCAATTTCATACTTAACACCTTGATAATTAACCGGATCAGCTGGAATTCCCGTAGCAACTAACGCCTTGCCCTTGGTCCATTCGATTAAATCTTGCGCTTTTGCTTCCGCCAATTGCGTTGGGTTGGATAATGGAAAAATAATTGGCCGTTCAGTGTGCTCCGCCATTTCGGTCACAATATCTTGAGTGAAGGCGCCAGAACGAGTAGATGTTCCAACTAAGATGTCGGGATGAACCGCTTGAACTACACTCTTCAGATCCTTTAACTGATCCGCATTGGTAAATTCTGACCGCTTTCTGACAAAAGGCTTTTGCGCTGGCGTCAAATCAGGTGTATCGTCAAACAATAATCCCTGCTTATCAACTAAGTAGAAATGCTGCCGGGCCTCTTCAGGCTTTAAGCCCGCTTGCAACATTTCAGAATATACTTGTTCAACAATGCCAGTACCGGCGGTACCGGCTCCGAAGCAGACATACTTTTGCTCAGTCAATTTTTGCCCACTAATCTTTAATGCTCCTAAAATTCCGGCTAACACAATAATTCCAGTACCTTGAATATCGTCATTAAACGTCAAAATATGATCACGGTACTTTTTCAGGATATTGTCTGCGTTATCACGGCCGAAATCTTCAAAGTGCAAATACAATCCTGGGAAAAGCTTTTCAACACACTGAACAAATTGATCTACAAACTGGTAATATTTATCGCCATTAACCCGACTATGTTTATTACCCAGGTAAAGATCATCTTTGAGTAATTTTTCGTTATTAGTACCGACATCGAGTACAACTGGCAAAACGCAAGCCGGATCCACACCGGCTGCGGCCGTATAAACCATCAATTTACCAACAGAGATATCAACTCCCTGAGTTCCCCAGTCGCCAATTCCGAGAATCTCTTCACCGTCAGTAACTACAATCAATTTAATATCGCGACCATCTGCAGCATTTTTTAAACTGGCTTCCATTTGATCAGGTTTATCGATTGAAAGGAAAGCGGCATTTTGCGGATTAACAAACAGGTGACTGTAATTTTCAATTGTTTCCGCAATTGTCGGATCATAAACAATTGGCATGAATTCGGTCACATGTTCACTAAAGATTTTAAAAAATAGCACCCGGTTGGTATTAAAAATAGTCATTAAAAAAATGCGTTTTTCTAAGTTAGTTGACTTTTCTTGGTACTGCAAATAGACTTCACGTACCTGGCTTTCAAGCGATTGCTCTTGTGGCGGCAACATCCCTTCTAAATGATATTGCTTACGTTGCTCTTCGGTAAAAGCTGTGCCATGATTCAAAAAAGGATCATTTAACCGATCTTGTCCTGTCTTTTCCATAATTCCACTCTCCAATCTAGACGAAATTTTTCTTTGGTTATTAACACTTTTAGCTTATTCCCATTATAGTGATAGTTCAAATAATTGAGCTTACCAATAAAATCACTTGACTTATTCATATTTTTGCTTAACTGATTTTGATAAAAAAGAAAATAATATTTTAAGTACAAAAAAAGACTAAGAAATCAATTTTCCTAGTCTCTTCTAGTTTAAGTTAATCCAATCCGCCCGTTTAAGCAGATAATATTTTTCTTCATATGAAAATAAGTTGCTGATTTTACTCAAATCAACGGCATATATAAATTTGAAACCTAAATTTCGCAATAATCTTTGCGAGCGTTCATTATCGGTAAAAGTACCGGCCCAGATCTGCTCTTGCTTTAACTTGCTAAAAGCAAAATTAAACAACAAAGTTAAGGCCTCCGTCATGTAGCCATGACCTGAAAACTCTTTATCTAATAAGAAGCCGACTTCCTTAGAGGTAAGTAGTTCGGCTTCATTAGTTCCGCGGTCATATAGTTCAACTAGGCCAATTAGTTTATGCGTTTTTTCCAAGCAGACCCCATAACTATACTTTCTAGCTGCATATTGGCCAGCTGCAATTTCGGCCTGAGTCAGATTTTGGTAGTGATCAAAACCTGCTAACTGGTGATAGTACTGATCTTGGCCCCATTTTAAAAGTGTCGTTGCATCTTCAGCCTTAAATGGTCGCAAATAGATTCGTGCAGTCATTATTTGCCAACTACCTTAAGAAGCCAGTCCATTCCAAACATTAGGGCAAAGCTGTAGGCGGCAATTGTCCATGGCTTACCCAAAATGATAATCCAAAAGTAGGTCCAGAATTTCATATCGGTTAACCCGGCTAGCAGGCAAAGAACGTCATCAGGTGCCATTGGCGCAACAATACAGATTGCAAAAAACCAGTTAAATTTATTTTGGTTTTTGGTCCACTTCATATACTTATCGAGCGTTTTTTCCGAAACAATGTGCAGGATAAATGGTCGTCCATAAAAACGCGCAAGGAAAAAGTTGATGATTGAGCCAATGCAAACTCCGACATAGTTGTAGATAAACCCGGCTAATGGACCGAAGAAAATTACTCCGCCCAACAAAGAGACACCACCCGGAATAATTGGGATGACTACTTGGATAATTTGAATTAAGACAAAAATCACCGGCCCGATGATGCGCTTATCAGCCAAATATGCCTTCATCTTCGCTTGACTAGTAAAAATCCCTAAGCGGTACCAATAAATACACAATAGAATAATAATAATCCCGCTGACAACGGTCAAGATATTGATTAATCTTCGACTAGCTTTAGCTGAAAGATGCATAACTTACCTCCAATATTAGGCTAATTTTACCAAAAAATTCACTCAGATGATTACTTTTTTAGCTCTTCAGCACAATAATTATAATAACTTAAATATTTTAAAATTAATTATAGAAAAGGTAATTAAAAGATAGCAATTTATCATTCCAAGTTAAGTAACTAAAAATAAGGTACCAAGAAGGTAACTGTTTTTCAAAACATAAACACTTTTGCCTTTTAAAGTATAATAAATTCAAGAACGAATTGGAGGTTAGCAATGACGACTATTATTAATGATGTTTTTTATGATGAAAAAAAGCAGTTGGCAACCGATATTTATTTACCCGAGAAGACGAATGCGGAAACTAAAATCCTGTTATTCTGGCACGGTGGTGGTTGGTTTCGCGGTGATAAAAGTAACCTGAAGGATTACTGCACCCAAATTACGGAGCAGAATTTTATTGTGTTTGCGCCCAATTATTCACTAGCGCCCAAATATATTTTTCCAGCCGCTCATAATGACAGTGTTACTTTTGTAAATTGGCTGCTTAACAGTTCGTATGGGGAAAATAGAACTAACGCAATTACCCAATTAGGTGCAAGCAGTGGCGGCGTAATGGCACTATTTTTAGCGGGTAAATACGGTTTCCCAACTGTAACTTGGTCTGCACCTGTTTCTTTTTCTTCTTGGATGAAAAACCACCAAGATGTTCGTCCATCTCAGCAAGCAAATTTTGAATT
The DNA here is from genome assembly GCF_026536045.1 of Lactobacillus sp. B4005. NCBI lineage: Bacteria > Bacillati > Bacillota > Bacilli > Lactobacillales > Lactobacillaceae > Lactobacillus > Lactobacillus sp. B4005. The sequence goes on along the minus strand of NZ_JAFNOZ010000005.1, from coordinate 107,331 downwards.
TGGCATAACTGATTTAAAGCAAATTAATGATGCCTTTTACAAATATTTTACCCTTACCTACACGGGCACGGATAAGCAGGAGACTTTGAAAAAATTAGACGCACAATCCTATGATTACGACAATCTAGGGCGTTTATTAATGCTTAACTCCACTAACGAGTTATCGCCAACCGACTACTTACTTGATTTTATTAGTCAACTAGCTAAAGCCGATCATAGCGTTGACCTCAAACTAATTGCCGGCAAGCGCCATGCCATGTCCTATGCTAGCGACTATCTGGCCGAGTCCATTTCTTACCTTGCTAAAAAACCTGTTAAGTAAGTTACTTATAAATAATTAGTAAAGGTAACCAGAAAAACCCCACTTTTTGATGAAAACGGTTTATAATAGTTGTTATAAATTTTACTGCAATTAGTTGCAGTACATAAGGAGATAACAAGATGGCTAAATATCAATCAATTAATCCGTACACTAACGAAACCTTTGCCAGTTACGACAATCCGACCGCTAGCCAAATTGAAGACTCAATCAACTTAGCACATGCACTTTACCAAAAATGGCGTCATGAAGAGCCAGAAAGTCGGTGCAAGACATTACATCAAATTGCGACAGCCTTTCGTGAACATGAACAAGAAATGGCAGAAATCATGACCCGTGAAATGGGTAAAATGATTGGTGAATCAAAGGGTGAAGTTGAACTTTGTGCTTCAATCTGTGATTACTACGCCGATCATGGTCCTGAAATGCTTAAGCCTCAACCGATCGAGTCCAAGCTGGGCAAGGCCTATTACCTTAAGCAAGCTACTGGCGTAATCATGGCATGTGAACCATGGAATTTCCCACTTTATCAAGTAATTCGCGTGTTTGCCCCTAACTTTATCGTTGGAAATCCGATTTTATTAAAGCACGCCCACAATGTTCCTGGATCAGCAGCCATGACCGCCAAGATTATTAAGCAAGCTGGTGCACCAGAGGGCAGCTTAATCAACCTCTACCCAAGTTATGACCAACTTGATGACATTATCGCTGATCCACGAGTTCAAGGAGTTGCCTTAACTGGCTCCGAACGGGGCGGTTCATCCGTTGCTGAAAATGCTGGTAAGAATCTAAAGAAATCAACGATGGAATTAGGCGGAAACGATGCGTTTATTGTTTTGGATGATGCTGACCCACAAGTCTTAAAGAAGGCCTTGAGTACCGCGCGAACATACAACGACGGACAAGTCTGCACGTCTTCTAAGAGAATCATTGCAGTTAAAACCCGTTACGACGAAGTTTTACATGAATTAAAGAATTCTTTTGCTGCACTGAAGCCAGGTGACCCGCTTGATCCAGCTACTACTTTGCCACCAATGAATTCTGCTAACGCTAAAGACAAGTTAACTAAGCAAGTTGATGAAGCAGTTAAAGCAGGTGCCAAGGTCTTTTACCAATATCCAGAAATTGATTCTGCTGGTGCCTTTTTCCGGCCAATTATTTTAACTAATGTTGACAAGCAAAACCCAGCTTATGATCAAGAATTTTTCGGCCCAGTTGCAATTGTGTATGAAGTCGAAGATGAAGATGAAGCCATAGCTTTGGCAAACGACTCAAGTTATGGTTTAGGCTCATCAGTTATCAGCGCCGACGTAAAGCATGCACAAGAAGTAGCTGCTCAGATTGAAACAGGCATGACCGTTATTAACGGCACCTGGATCAGTTCAGGCGAATTGCCATTCGGCGGAATTAAAAAATCCGGCTATGGTCGTGAGCTAAGTGATCTTGGCATGATGGCTTTTGTCAATGAGCACCTAGTAATCAGTATGCCAACCGAATAATTTAACTAGTAATAAAAAAGGCTAGACGAGATGCGTCTTGCCTTTTTATTGTCCCTAATTTTTATTTTTAAATAAGTTGTAGCCAAGTAAAATCGTCATCATCACACTAGATAAAATCAAGAAGTAAGTCGATGCTCCGATTGAAACTGCGTATAAGAGCAGCTGGCTAGTAATATTCTTTAAAATACCCGTATTTGATAATGCACTGTTTGACATGCGGTAGATTAAATAGACGAGAAATACTGTTTCAATTAACGATAAGACAAAGGAAATCTGGCGTCCCTTAGCCGTATCTTTCAACGTATTATAGGTAATAATCAGCGGAAAGAGCAGAATTAGTAGCCAAATCACACAGACAATTACCCCAGAAAGCATGGTTTCGCTAGATGAGAATAACCGACCGGCCAAGCCAAATGCCACCCTAGTAATCGACATTTTGCCACTATACGAAATATCAGTTACTGATGCACCTGAACCCGTGAATAAGACAACCAGGTTAATAACTGCCATCAAAATTACAAGCAGCTGCACATAATTAAAATGCTTTTTAACCGTTGCGACCTCTTCTTCCACACGTTGCTCGCCTTTGGTTGACCTCTTCCTGGACTTGACCTTTTGTTTTGAATCTTCAACATTATTAAACAAGTTAGAGCCGATTTGATTAACTTTTTCTGTCAGTCGCTCATCTACCGTGTAACGCTCAATGTCAGCAGTTCGGACGCAAACAGCATACAGCCAAACTAGCAAGGCAAAAAAGCAGATCCAACCAATACTTCGCGAAAAACTCATTATTAGCAACAATGCAATTCCCAGCAAAAAGACAATCATACTATTAAGATGCATCCATTGCAGCATTTTCTTAATCGTTAAGTTTTGCTTTTTAGGATAAAACTCTTGCCGGTATGCCTCACGACTGGCAATTTTCTTCGCAGTATTTTTATTTTCATAATTGGCGGTCTGGTGCTGATCCGTAAAGAACGTATCACGATATTTTTGTAAATTAAACTGACAGTTAGGACAAACTTTGTCATTATCAGTAATTGACCGGCCACAATTTGGACAAGTAGTCATAAGAAACTCCCTTTGCTCAGATATTTATTTAATATGTTAATCATAAAACAAAAAGCACAATAAAGAAAACTTCTTTATCGTACTTTTTTATCTTTACTATTAAACGGCGCTCGTCTAATGGTTTTGCAATTGTTCAATTTCAGCTGTTAATTGCTTGATTTTTGTAACTGAAGCTTCTGGGGCAAGCATTAACTGGTCGCGCTGAAACTTTAATAATTCAAGATTATTGTCATTACTAGCTGATGATTGCTTGCTAGCCGCCACTTTAGTAGATAGCCGTTGATGATTAATCGTCCATTTTGGTAACCCTAACTGCTCAATAAATGATTGATCATGCGAAACGATAATCAGTGCGTAAGGATAAGCGGCAATAAAGTCCACGAGAGCAGCAAGGGCTTCTAGGTCAAGAAAATTAGTAGGCTCATCCAGTAGCAGCAAGTTATATTTGCCCGTCAATATTCGCGCCAAATTAAAACAAACTAACTGACCACCAGATAAGTTTTTAACTTTTTGATGCCGTATCTGCCATAAGTGAAGATCACCCAGAACTTGCATAGTAGCACTGGTAGCAAAAATGCTGCTTTTCATAATCGCTTCGAGCACCGTTTGGTCTGATTGCAGCTTAATGATATTTTGCGTAAAATAGCCTATCTGCAGCTGGGGATGGTAAAAGCCGGTTAGCTTACGCTTAAATAGCTCTTTTAGAAAAATTGATTTACCCACACCGTTGGCACCTGTTAGGATAAGCTTATTTTGGTAGGTCAAATTCACTTCTTGTTCAATTGTAAAAAGTAATTTGTGGTATGCCTCTACTTTTTGCGGATTGAGTCTTAAAGCCTTGCTTTTAGGTGCAATTGCTTCATTCTTCATCTGGGCAGCACCGTTTTTTAAGGTGATTTGTTTACGAACAACTGGCCTAGTTAGCGTTTTTGCTTCTTTTTCAATTCGCCTTGATAAATTTTTGGTTGCACGAGCCACATTATTAGCGGCTTTTACTTTTCCTAGCGACTTTGAACGCCAGTCAGAACTGCTAATGTGCTTTTTCGGATGGCTAAAGGAATCAGCTTGTTTAGCATGCCGTTTAAAACTAGCTTTTAATTGGTTAAGATGCTTTTCCTGCCCGTTATATTCTAATTGCATACGTGCAGCCTGCTTTTCCTGCGCTCGTTTAAATTCTGAGTAAGTTCCCTTAAAAGTGATTACACGCTGGTCCTTAACACACCAAATTGTGTCACAAACTTGATTTAGAAAATGCTGATCGTGACTAATAATTAAACACGAACTTTTTAGACCACGAATTAAGTTAATCAGCCATTTTTGCTGCTCAAAATCTAAGTTTGAAGTCGGCTCGTCCAATAAGAGCAATGCTTTTGGTGCGTTTCTTAATTGTGCAATTGCCCTACTAATGGCTAACTTTTCACGCTGACCACCACTTTTATCTTGCGCATTTAAGAGCTGCGGAACATAAGCCCAATTACAGAGTCTTGTTATTGATCCCGTAGCTTTAATTAGCTCAGATGGGTTATTTATATCAGCAATTAGCTTCATCAAAGTGGTTTTACCAACCCCATTATTCCCGATCAAGCCTATCTTTTGCTTTGAATTAATTCCAAGACTAGCAATTTCAAATAATTTTTTTGCTGCCACATTTACTGTTAAGTGATTGATTTTTATTAATTCCAATTTTTACCTCGGTAATAGATTAACTGATCTGATTGATGCCAGTTTCAGTTTTCATTGGACTACCCTCCTAGATATTAATAACGATCGTTAAACTAGTAGGTGCCACTATTAGCGTTTGATAAAAAAAGTCATCAATGCTAATTTGCGTTACCTATTAACAACTATTCTTGACATGACTCTTTCCTCCATTAGATTAATTTTTTCATTTATTACTTAATTGTATTTCATTATTTATCTAATTGCAAAACTGCCATATTATCAAGTACAGCCTGGGTTTTAAAGGTAAACAAAAAAAGACTGACCCCTCAATTTGAAAAATCAATCTTTCTGTTTCAGGTTATTTAGCCTTTTACTCGTCTACTCTTCTTTTTCCAATGAACACCTTCATAAGTCAGCTTAACTGCTGCAGATAAGGTAATTGGCATGATGAAGACGAGAATAATCAAACCAATAATTACTGCTAATGCAACCTCAATCAAAGTTGGAATTCCTGATGGAATTAAGGCTGCAAAAGTACCGCCTAGAATAATTGCGGCTGAAACAACAACTGTTCCGATAATACCACAAGCTTTAAGCATTCTTTCACTTGGCTTATTACCTTCAATTGCACGGTAACGTGTCATGAGGAAGATACTGTAGTCAACTCCGAGGGCAATTAACATAATGAAACCAAAGAATGGCGTATTCCAAGTTAATAAGTCCTTGCCCATTGTAGCTTTTACAACCCATTCAGTAATTGATAATGAGCAGAAGTAAGCAATGAGAAGCGTGCCCAGAATATAAACTGGTTGCAGCAATGAACGAGTGACAAAGATTAACGCAATGCCAATTCCGATCAACATAATTGCAGCTGTTCTAATAAAGTCTTTATTAGCAATATCCTTAATATCGGCAATGTTGGAACTTTCACCACCCATGGCAATCGTTGCTTTACCTAATCGACTTCCTTGCAATGACTTCTTAGCCATTGAACTAAGCTCCTGCGCTTTTTCAGTTGCTTCAGTTCCGCTCGGGTTTGAATTAAAGACAATCATAATCATTGCTGATTTTTTATCTGGACTAAGGTAGTTATCAACTGAAGTCTGGAAAGTATCATTTTTGATAAATTCCTTCGGAATGTAAAAACTATCTGCTGCAGATGAGCTAGCAAGACCCGTTAAGTAAGCTGCTCCTTGGCCTAAGCCGCTGTTAACTTCATCAACACCTGAAGTTAATTTAGGCGTTCCTGTTGCAAGTTGACCTGCACCGGTATTTAACTGACCAACACTTGAATTTAGTTGACCAATACTGGAGCTAAACTGGCCTACACTTGAATTTAATTTACCAAGATTTGAATTTAGTTGACCGACACCACCGTTTAATGTGGTAGCACCTGAATTCAATTGACCAGATGCAGAGGCTAATCTGCCTACACCTGATTGCAATTGACCCATTTGGCCCGAGACGTTTGGCATAGAAGCCGAAACTTGCGACCATGATTTTTCAAGAGCTGCGCCAGCTGCTTGCATGGCGGCCATCTTTTGTTGTGGCGTTAATCCGGGAACTCTATTAATGCTTTGTGCCAGATTAGCCTTATAGCTCTTTTCAAGTGCAGCTTTAGTATTTGATTGTGCGGCTGCAATTCCTTGAGAACCTGCAGATAGCTGCGAATTTAATTGGTTTAAGCCGCTAGTCATCTGAGCAGTGCCGCTTTGTAAACGGCCGGAGCCGCTTTGCAATTGACCAGCACCACTTTGTAATTGGCTAGTGCCACTTTGTAACTGGTTAGCTCCGCTCTGAAGTTTACCTGTTCCATCCTGTAATTGACTAGTACCGTCGGCTAATTGGCTTGCACCATTAGCTAACTTCTTACTTGCTTTACTTAGTTTACCTAGACCAGCACGCGCCTGGTCAACCCCTTGATTAACAGTGTTCAATTGATTTTTAACATAAAGCTGATCAATTTCTTCACCGTAAGGTTGGGTGACAGAAGTTACTAGTGAGACATCCCCTGAGGACTTTAATTGTCTCGTTAGTTGATCGATTAAGCGCAAGTCCGCTTCGTTATCAAGACGATGATTACTCTTGATATACAAAGTAGAAGGCTCAGCCATACCAGCTGAGAAGTGCTTTTGAACTACACGCATCCCTGCTTTTGCTGGCTCTGCGTTATCAATTTCGTCGGTATCATCATAATTTAAATGACCTGAGTACATCAAAGCAAATGGAGTTACCACAACAGCAAGAACAATTAAGTAAATAATTGGGTGTGCTAGTGTTCCCTTAGAAATACCATGCCATAGTTTATCTTCTTGTTCACCAGTAAATTTCTTAACTGGCCAGAACATTTTTTCACCTAAAACAGCCATAAAGAATGGGTTCAAGGTTAACAAAACAATTAATAAGATTGCTACACCAACTGCTACACCAACTGCTGATTGGTAAATGGAGAAGTTAGCTAAGCTTAGGGCTGAAAATCCAATCAGGATAGATGAGCCCGAATATAGAATGGTTTTCCCAGCAACTTTGAGGGAGCTTTTCATCGCTTCATAGCGATCCATTCCCTTACCCAAATCTTCTTTAAACTTATCATACAAAAGAATATTGTAGTCCGTACCAATTCCGAACAAAACAATAATCATGAAGACCTGCGTAAAGTTTGAAAATGGGAAGTTTTGGAACTTCACTAAGTTAGTAACAATTGAAAAGGCGGTAATGAAAGACACCCCAACTGTTAATAACGAAATCAGTGGCACAATTGGTGACTTAAATACAATCACTAATACGATAAAGATAAAGATGACAGTGATAACCTCTGTTTTCTTTATCCCTTCTTGGATTGAATTTGAAAAGGAATTCTGTAAAACATCGGCTCCCGTAACATAAGTCCGAATTCCCGTTGTTTTAACAGCTTTATTCAGCTCTTGTTCAACATCATTGACCGGACCATGCTTTTTCGCAACATTAAGCTGCAAAATCCAGGCTTTGTCGTCCTTGGACTGCAATTGCTTTTTCGTTGCGATATTATCATCCGGTGCCATGACCATCTTAATACCGTACTTGCTCTTGTTTTCTTTTAATTGGTCAATCGTTTCATTGATTGCGTTTTTATCATCTGCGGTTAATTTGCCTTTTTCCTTGTTGAAGACAACTGCTATTTGATAAGTGTCCTTTTGCTTAGGTCCCCAATCATTTTGAATTGACTTAGCGACCTCGCTTTGAACATCTTGCGGCAAGGAAATGTTTGAGTGCTCACGCGTTAATCCGGTAACATCTGGCAAAGCCACAACAGAAATAATTAAAATTAAAATCCATGCAATGAATGAAAAAATATGGTTCTTTAATAGTTTTTGCACTCTGCTTTTCCTCTCTATTCTTAATTAAATACCTTTTGGCTGAACTAATTTGAGAATCAAATCATGGTAACCTTGATCGGCCTCTTTACTAGTTTCATTCTCAAAAGATGCTGATACATCTAGAAAAACATATCCTAACACAGCACCGATTAAAGAATGAAGTGAAACAGTACTGTCACTTCTTAAATTCAATTTATCGGCCAATGCGATTACATTCATGATTTCCTTAGTGATAGCATCTTCGGGTTTATACTCATTCAGGTGATAAAGAATACTAAAAAGTGCGGGGTCATTCAAAATAAAATTACGTACAATATCCGCAAATCTCAGTAAAGCTTCCTCTCCTGCAATGCCCATCAGATTTTCAACCAGCTTTTTACTTAATATCTTAATCCTGCTTGCACCAACAAGTGATAATAATTGCTTACGACCTGAAACATAGTGATAGAGTGACTGTGAACGAACGCCTAACTCTTTAGCTAGGTTCGGCAGAGTAGTCGCAGAAAGTCCTTTTTGACCAATCAGCTCCGTCGCCTTCGCAATCACCTTATCAAGATCGAGGCTTCTCTTTTTAACCAAATTCACCCCTCCTTATAACAGCATATTGAACAATATAGCACTACAGTTTGAAGATTACAATCTACAAAGTGTAAATTATTATTATTTTTTTGCTAAAAGTTAGGTGAAGGCCTGTAATGCAAGACTTTTTTGGACATAAAAAAATCCAAAAACTTGGATTAATTAGTTTATTTTACTTAAAAAAGCCGTTAACTGTTTTACCTAAATTACTAAAACTGCGGTCAGAACTAGCCCATGCGCTCACACAGTATGCGTGGCCGTGACTTTGCACAAGTGCAACGTTTGCTCTGCTATCACCAATAGCATAAATAGTTGCACCGTTAGTTTGTGCCACAATCTTGGGCTTTTTACCAGTTAGACTAAGTGAACCCAGCGCCATATTGGCATATTGCCGGTTCAAAGTTTTGTTTTGGTACAAATTGTTCATCACTGCAGCTAAGTCAGCAGCCGTTGTTGTGGCCACCGGGCCAGCCGAATAATGCTCACCGAATTTGGTGTTAGTCGCACCCATTTTATGCGCTACTTCATTGATTTTAGCGGGCTTAACTTTTCTTGTTAAAGCATTCCCAGCAGTCTTATTTTTACGCATTAAAGTCTGTTTTAAAAAGGTAACGCCATATGCAATTCCGGGTTTAAGCATTTTTTCGCCCTTAGCGCGATCCGCTTTTTTTACCTTAATCGCAGTATGGTCACTCAGTTTACCATGTTGCTCCTGATAGTAAATAGCCGCAAGCAAAAAGAGGTTACCCGTAGCACCAACTTCATGTGCTTTTGCAGTATTTGATACCCGCGCAAATTTACCTGAATTCAAGTCTTGAACACTAACTTGATAGCTTTGATCTTTTCCCATCACCTTTTCAATTTGCTTTGACCAATCCTGATTACTGCCAGAAGCAATTTTAATGTGATTGGGATATTCAACTGCTGCCATTTTCGGTTCATGGACAGTTTTACCCTTAGACTTATTGGTGGTATTTTTTTGATTTACAATTTGAACTTGCGAATTTTCTACTCGCTTAATGTTAACCGAATACAACATAAATGCTAGTAATGTTGTTATTAAAGAGCCGATGAGGACTTTATTTTTCATTTTTTTGCCTCAATTTAGAAGAAATGATGTCGTTTCATTAATACAATCAACCAGACCATTAAAAGAATCGTGATCAACATGATTGCAATCCAATCAGACGAATTATGACTTACTGGTAAGCTAACATTCATCCCGTAAAAACCCGTTAGAATGGTCGGAATAGTCAAAACTAGTGACCACACCGTGAGGAATTTCATCGTGTCATTTAGGTTATTGTTCATCATGTTATTGGATGTTGCCGAGAGAGTTTGCGTTACTTGTTGCGAAATCTTAACCATTTCTGCTGACTGATTCGATTCAATTAAAACATCGTCCAGCCGCTCGCGTGCCGGCTTAGTGAAATCCAATTCCGACAATTTTAAACTGTGCAGCATCATTAAATTGGTTTGAATTGAACTGGATAAGTAGACCAAACTTTTTTCAATACTTGATAATTCAACTAAATCTTTATTATCAATGTCATCTGATAATTTTTGATCAAGCGTATTCCGCTGTACATCTAACTGTGTAACTGCTCGCTGAAAGTATTGCGATAAAAATAACAGAAATTTCATCAATAATTCCGTTACATCTTGTGCCGTCGACAATTCACGTCTCATTGCTAAATCATTGAATTCATCAAAAACGTAACTGGTTGATTCAGTGTGAAAAGTAAAGATATTCTCACCCGAGACCAAAAAAGTAACCGGATGTGATGTAAAGTGCTTAATTGTTTTAGTAGGCCAAATTGGTACATCATAAACCATCAAGTGGATATGCGTATGGGTATCGTAATCATAGTGCGGGCGCTCATGACGGTCAGAAATGTAAGAAATCATATCAGGCGTAAAATTAAACTCGTCCTGTAATGTATTACTGTCATCTTCACTTAGATTACTAATGTCAAACCACCGATACTTGGTTGCCACCGGAAATTTCTGTTCTTTAATCATTTTCTTCACCCCTAGGTTGATGAATTAATAGACGCAAAAAGTCATATTAATGTTCTTTTATTTTACCATTCATGTGAAAAACGATAAATAAAAAAACAGGTGTAAAAACCTGCTTTTTATTTCTGTCAATTAATGATTATTGTTTCCAAGCTGCATCAAACTTGGTCTTTCCAGTATTAATAGCCTTGTTCACATTTCTATTTTTCTGAGCCGCAGAAAGAATTGATTGCATAATTGGCGTCAATTGGCTAAAAGTGGCACTTGAGTCCTTAATAACCGGAACACTGTAAAGTGAATTAGTTGACCAGATTGTCTCTAATTTTGCTGGCAATTTAAACTGCTTAATTGACTTGTATTCCGTAGACTTAGTTGCATCCTCATTAACAGGAATATAGCCCGTCTTTTTGGCCCACTTAATCTGACTTTGCTTCGAGGACAGGAACTTCATGAACTTAAAGGCCGCAGCTTTTTGCATTGCACTTGCCCGATTGAACATGTAAATATCGGTTCCCTGCTGCATCGTATACTTGCTTGGACGTGCCGCAACTTCATAGGTAAAACCCTTTCTTGCCGCCTGCTTAATCCAAGTTTCTGTTGAAGACGAGGTCACAAACATCGCTAACTTGTTATTTGTGAATGGAATGTATAAGTACTTATCAGACCCAGCCATTCTGAAGTAGCCTGCTTTTTCACCAGCTACATAATAATTAAGCACTTTTTTGGAAGCCTTGCCGGTAAAATCAATCTTACTAGAAAAATCTTGGCCCTCGTTCTTCATGCCCAACACGTAGTAGTTATCAAGATCATCAAAGCCGGCACCGGCTACCTGATGATTACTCTTCTGGTAAATTGTTTGCGCAGCCTGTTTTAATTCTGCCATTGTAGTTGGTACTTTGGTTACACCGTACTTTTTAAGCATTGCAGGATTATAAATCAAGACTTCAGTTGATTTATTAAACGGAATACCGTATTGCTTGCCGTTAATTTTAGCGCCATTAAGCATATCAGCTTTAATTCCTGAAGCAGCTGAACTCCCCCAACCAACATCATGGTTATTAATGTAAGGAGTTAAATTGACCAACATGTTATTTTTAGCGGCACTTTCAAGCCAACCAGGATAAGCTTGGGTAATTGTAGGCAGGTTCTTCGGTGATTGCATCGTTGAATTCAGTTTTGCCTGTAAATCATCGTAATTTCCTTGTTGTTCCAACTTGATTTTAATATTAGAATTCTTGGCTTCAAACTCTTTTGCAAGACTCTTTAATGTATCGGCTTGAGCTCCCTGCATTCCGTGCCAGAAGACCACCGTGGTTTTCTTTGTTACCTTAGGAATCTTATTCGATGTTGATGTTGAAGATGAATTATTGTTTGAGCAAGCAGCAGTTCCTACTAAAGCCAAACCGGCCACAGCAATTGCAGCTAGCTTCTTACCAAATTTCATTTTTTCTATTTTTCCTCCAAAATACTGGTTTAACCAACAATAAATAGTTGATCATTTTATTCTTATTTATTGTATAGCATGAAAAGTAAGATTACAATAAAAATTAGCTGAAAAATTCGGTTTTATTTCGTTTATTTATTATTTTAGTAAAAATAGTTCGGCTTTAGATCAATTTGACTAAAATTAGCCGTATTTTGTTCTAGTTCCTTACTTTGATAAACAAAAAAGGATTTATCGCCTACGACAAATCCTTTTTAAGTAATCTTGCTATTTAGTTTTTATTGTTTCCAAGCAGCATCAAATTTTGCTTTGCCTGAATTAATTGCACTATTCACATTTTGCTTCTTCTGGGCAGCAGCTAAAATATTTTGCATAATTGGATTAAGTTGACCATATGCAGCACCAGCATCCTTAACAACTGGAACACTGTAAAGGTTCTTCATTGCATCTTCTAACTTAGCTGGAAGCTTAATCTTCTTAGTATCCTTGTATTCAGCTGAATCAGCGGCAGCATTGTTAACTGGAATGTAGCCAGTTGCGTTAGCCCACTTAAGTTGACTAGATTTTGAAACTAAAAACTTAATGTAAGTAAATGCAGCTGCTTTTTGGTCTGCAGAAGCATGGTTAAACATGTAAATGTCTGTACCTTGTGACATTGTGTATTTGCCAGGACGAGGAGCAACATCATAAGTAAACTTGTTGCCAACGCCTTGCTTAACGAAACCTTCACCAGCTGAAGTACCAATAAACATTGCCACCTTTTGGTTAGCAAATGGTCCTGAAAGATAGTGTTCTGAACCAGCTACTCTAAAGTAACCGGCCTTAATACCGTCAGCATAGTAATTAATCACTTTCTTCGAAGTAGCACCAGCAAAGTCAATCTTGCTTGAGAAGTTGACACCTTCGTTTTTCATTCCCAAAGTGTAGTAATTTGATAATGAATCAAAGCCAGCACCAACAACTTTGTGATTACTCTTCTTGTAAATTGTTTCAGCATCCTCCTTCAATTCAGCCATTGTTGTAGGAGCCTTCTTAATACCATACTTCTTGAATATATCAGCATTATAAGTCAAAGTTTCAATCGACTTGTTAAATGGAATACCGTATTGTGTACCTTCAATCTTGGCACCATCTAAAAGGGCAGTTTTAATATCAGAAGCTTTACTACTTCCCCAGCCCACTTCTTTGCTGTTAATGTATGGTGTCATGTTGACAAGCATTTTGTTCTTGGCTGCTGTGTAAAGCCAGTCAGGATATGCCTGCGTGATGGTTGGCAAGTTGCTTGGCGACTGTAAAGTTGAATTAATCTTTGCCTGCAAGTCAGGGTATGCACCTTGATTTTCCAATTTGACCTTGATCTTTGGATTATCCTTTTCGAATTCCTTGGTCAATTCCTTTAAGGTTTCTTGCTGAACGCCTGGCATACCATGCCAAAATACAATAGTCGTATTCTTTTTCACCTTGGTAATCTTAGCTGAACTACTAGACGATGATGATGAAGAACTATTTCCACCATTCGAACAAGCAGCAGTACCTACCAGTGTCAAACCAACAGCAAATGCTGCAGCAAGCTTCTTACTAAACTTCATTTGGTAAACCTCCCAAAAATAAAAACTAAACAACAATTTTTTGATTAACTAAAGCGTGATTGTTTCATTACGCTTCGGTAAAATCCGTTCTCCGAATGGGTTCTCTTCCAGCTCCGGATGCAATGTGTGCACCGGAATCAATTTTGCTGGTTGAACCTCTTTAATAATTTCTTTGAGTTCCATTTCGTCTGCATGACCGGAACAACGCAAGTCTTTGAACTCAATTTCATTATGGGCTAAATCTTGCAAGAAAGGCTTATATGCCGGATCAAAATCACCTAACGGTTCAGCGTTAGAGTGAATATAGATTCCGCCTTTTTGCAAATTGGCATAATTCCCAACTGCTTGCCAGAGGTATTCATGATCATCATTTAACAGTTCATCATATGAAACTGCTAATTCCGGTTTCAGATCTGTGAATATTTTATCCCCTGGCAAGTAGTAGTAGGGGTAATCCTGCTCAATACTTTCCTTAAGCAAATGTGCCCGCTGCGCATATAAAACAACCTGACGCGGCGAATCAGCGATAATGCGTAATAGCCGTTCAACATTAGTTGGGTAAGTATTAAAAGTAATCTGCTTATGTGGGTTATCTTGTTGCAATTGAACAATTTCAGCAGTCAATTCACGCTCATTTTTGGGACCAGTAAATTCTTCGCTACTTGCAGCACTTTTTTCTTCCGGCCAAGAAACTCCTGTACCTTCAATAATCAGTGCATCACAGTTTTTGGCGGCAGCTAAGTAGGCGTGTACCCAATCAGGATGATACCCGTGCAACCTGATATCTCCTGTGTAAGCTATTCGCTTATCCGGGGTGGTAATAATCAATCCCGTTGCCCCATAAGCATCATGGTCACTAGGCCATATTTCCAACGTAATGTCACCGACTTGGATTGGCTGTTGATATTTAGCAGCAATGATTGGTCTTACATAGCTTGAAGAATGGCCAGAGGCTGGCAAAAGGAAATCGCCATGTTCATTTAGTGCCGGCATCATCTGTGCCGTAATTGGCCCAGCATAAAGTGGAATTTCTGGCGCCAAAAAATTCATTGCCTTACTGTGGTCAAGATGTAAATGTGACATATATGCTGCCGCATGTTCCCAGCGCTCATGGTCAATTGGTTTACCCGTAATTGCAGGATCGTAAAAATTGGGAACATCCCCAATCAGTTGATGCTTGACCAATGTTTCATATTTTTCATCAGGTAAAGCAAGTTCAGGACGATAGACTTCGCCGAGGTCAAATAACACATGAGAGCGGCGGTAAGCCACTTCAATCATTGGTCCGCCAATTGTTGTCAGACCGTTATAAAAGGTAATTGTGGTCTTAGCCTTTGAGTTCATTACGAACTACCCCCTTAATAATTTGCTTTCTAAAGATAAAGTACAAAATTAAGATTGGAACAACCGTTAAGGTTGCCGCAGCCAATTGCAATTGGGTTTCACTACCTGCATCAGAGGCAAAAGCTGAAAGACCATTGTTAAGAAGACGCATTGTATCTTCGTTAGTCACAAGTAGTGGCCACAAGAAGGAATTCCAGCCTGAGATAAAGCTCAAAAGTCCTACAGTGAAAAGACCGCTTTTAGACATTGGCACCAAAATCTTCCAAATGTAGTCCCAATCACTTGCACCATCAATCATGGCAGCTTTATAAATTGTTTCCGAAATGGAACCAAAGTAGCTTTGTAAATAATACATATAAAAGATGGACGTTAAGAATGGTAAAACCAGGCCAATATAGGTATTAAGTAGACCCATATGTGCAATCGTATTGTAATTGGTAAAGATAATTGCTTCACCGGGAACCATCAATAAGGAGAGCATTATCATCTGAACAACGCCCTTCCCCTTAAAGCGTAAGTTAACCATCGCAAACGCTCCAAGCAGCGAATTGAATAAGCTGACCAGCGTAGTAATTGAGGCGGTTAAGACCGTATTGAAAAAGTATCTGGCAAATGGCGCCCGAGCGAAGACTTTCGCATAATTGCCCCATTCGAAATGATGCGGAATGAGCGTTGGCGGAATTGAGGTTGTTTCCTGAAAATTCATTAGTCCGCCCAAAATCATGTAGATAAATGGAAAAACCGTAATGAAGGCAAAGATGAACAAAATAATGTAACTGAATATGACTCCTAAGCGAATTCGTTTCATTTAATTTTCTCCTATCTTCTTCATCATTTTGCGTTGCAAGAAAGTAGCAAATAAAATAATCAGGAATAAGATCACTGTTGCGGCCATGGCCACTCCTGGAGTACCAACGGTTTGAAACTTATTGTAAATATAAAAGACTGCCGTCGTACCGGAATTACCGACTCCAGCTTGCCCGTTAAACAGCGCATACACTGACGTGTAGATTTTAAATGCCCCAATAATATTCATCGTTAGTAAAAAGGCAATCGTTGGCACTAATTCCGGCATTGTAATCTTCCAGAACTTATCCTTACCACTAGCCCCATACATATCTGCAATCGTATAAAAATTAGGGTCAATATTTCTGAGTGCACCCATCAAGATCACAATATTGAAAGCCAGCGATGACCAGATACCAAAAATGATAATCGTGGTCAGTGACATTGCTGGGTCATCAATCCAATCAGGTGCTGGCAAATGGAGACTTCTTAATAAGAAATTCAACATGCCATAATCACCGTTAAAAATGTAACGGAAGACAATCCCAATCGCGATAGTTGAAGTAACATATGGCATAAAGAAGGTTGTTTCAAACAACGACTTATGCTTAACTTTGTCAAAAATAATCCAGGCAAGCATAATCGAAATTGCTAACCCGACCGGAACGGAAATTATTGCATATAACAAAGTATTCTTAATTGCCAACCAGAATTCTGGATCATTAAAAATATACTTATAGTTGTTAAATCCCGTCCAAGTCAAATCAATGAGTGACCCGCTTTGGAAACTCATGCCAAAAGCCCGCAAGATAGGATAGATACTAAACAAAGTGACAAAAATGATTGTTGGCGCTAAAAAAAGCCACGCTTTTTTCTGATTAGTTTTCATTAGTAAACCCGCTCTCCATCAGGTGTAAATAGAAATACTCGGTCCAATTTCATCGTCAGATTAACTTGATCCCCATGCTTGATTGGTACTTCCAAGTCAATCAATGACCGTGCTTGAACGTTGTCATAAGTAAATTTCAATACTCGTTCGCGTCCGATTAGTTCTATATCATCAACTGTTGCGTGCAAGAAACCATCTGGTGCAAGAACAACATTTTCTGGTCGAACCGATAAGGTGTATTCCCCATCAGGTAGTTCCCGTTTAAATCGTGCTTGTTTTAAATCAGCTAATTGAATAGTAAAGTCGTTAGCTTTTAATTCGTTTTCAGTTTTAGTTACCTTAAAGTTATCAATTACCGGATTGCCAACAAAGTTAGCTACGAAGTAATTATTTGGCTCCAAGTAAAAGTTTTGGCCTAAATCATCTTGTTGGATAATGCCGTCATTAAATAAAATGATTTTATCACCAATTGATAACGCTTCTTCTTGATCGTGAGTAACAAACAATGTTGTAATTCCCACTGATTTAACTAGAGCGCGAATCTCTTCTCGAATTTTCAAGCGTAATCTTGCATCAAGGTTACTTAAAGGCTCATCCATTAATAAAATTTTGGGTTCTTGAACTAACGCTCTGGCAATCGCAACCCGTTGCTGTTGACCACCTGATAAGTTGCCTGGCTTTTGATCAGCCAATTCTGTAATTTGCGTCAGTTCCATATATTTTTGTGCGACCTTCTCGGCTTCCGCCTTAGGCTTTTTATTTTTCCCTACAATTAATGGAAACATTACGTTTTGCAAGACAGTCATATGAGGATACAATGCATAGTTTTGAAAAACGTAGCCAATATGTCGATCTTTAGGTTCGACATTCACCACTGACTTACCATCAAAGAGAATTTCACCTGAAGTTGGGTTAAGCAGACCTGCCAGCATATTCAAAATTGTCGTCTTACCACAGCCAGAAGGGCCTAGAAGACAAACAAGATCCCCCTTTTTGACAGAAAAGCTGACATTCTTAATAGCTTCATGCCCATTATCGTAAACCTTTCTGAGATTTTTCACTTCAACGAATTTGTTGTTATCCATAAGTTCGCACCACTATATCTTGTATTAAATAATTTTTTGTCCCTCTAATTTTAAGATAAAAATCGCTTGAATACAACTTAATTTACTTAATAAAAATTCGGAGTTTAAGCTTAAAAGATCACTTTTTTTCTTAATTATTCGTATTTTAAGCTTGAATTACTAATTATCTGTTAGAAATCAGAATTAATGTTCTTATTTTGCAAACTGCAAAAAAGGCGTCATCAAACCACAAGACTTGCTCTTGCGAGTTTATTTGCCTCTTAAGATTTAATCCGAACATTCATTATTATTTTTATCTTTTTAGTTTAATCATGCAAAAATCTTGATTTCGTTATTTTATATATTCTTGTATATTTTATTTGCATTTTTATTTCTCGCATACAAAAACACATCCTTAAATTACACTTTAAGGATGTGTTAGTAAGAATATACTTGTTAGACAAGTACAAACTAATTATTCTATTACTTCATTAACAACCAATAACAGTACAAATTAAGCCGCTTGACTAAATATAAATGAAAACACATTTAATGTCTGTACTATTTCAGATTTGTTAATGATTAGTGCATTGCACTAAAGCCTACTAAAAAAATAAAAAAGTTTGAAATTGACATTTTTTTGCCCTCTTTCTATTAAACATTAGACATATAAAGGATATATTCACTGTTATTTCACAAAGTGATGTTACTATACCCTTTAACCAAATAAATAATAGTACCTAATTTATCCCAGCGAATTAAAATGTTGGCTTATTTCACATTAGTACTAATAAAAAGGGGGGTCAAATAATGAAAACCTTTGGTGAGACAATACAAAAAATTAGAAAATCACGTGGGATCACTCAAGCTGAACTTTCTAATAACTTATTAAATCGGACAACATTATCCAAGATAGAAAACTCACTTGAAGAGCCATCTTATCAGAATGCTTCATTATTGATTAAGCGACTGGGAATTACCCAAGAAGAGTTTGATTATATTCGAAATAATTATAATTTAAGCCCTAAAGAACAAATAATTTACGATACTCTAAATATTGCTTATAATTCTCAAAATCAAAAGATTGATTCCTTGCTAAAACGATGCCAACTAATTAGTAATGATGATGATATTCAAATGATTACCTCAATTCTTGAGGCTTTTAAAACAGGAAATATTATTGAAGCGCGAAAAATAATTATACCTGTATGGAAACACCGAATTTCTAAAATCGAAAACTGGAATATCCTAGATTTATATGTCTTAAATATGATCTTCTTTGTTTTTGATGAAGAAACAATGATTGGCATTTCAAACCGCGCAATTGATACGATAGAAACCAAATACCCTTTTCTTAAATCATTGAACGAAAGTTTTGCACTCAATAAAGCTGCAATTCTCGTTCATAAAAGGAAATTCTCTGAAGCAATTCCTGACTTGCAAAAAGCATGTAAATTAGCTAGAGCAACTTGTCGATATGATAAATTATTTTTAGCTAAAGGTCGTCTAGCCATTTGTCAAAAAAATAAAGAAGAAGCTGTTAAATGCCTAAATACTTTGAAAGCAATGGAAGCTCTTGATGTGTATCGCGGTTTACAAACCGAAATAAAGGAGTTCGCCGATCGGTTTAACGAAAACTAAAAAATTAGACTAAAGGCTATTGCAATGCAATAGCCTTTAGCAGGGTATATTTTATCGTTTTAATTAAAAGAATTATATTCGGGGAAAATTCATTCCATGTTCTAAGTCGCGTCCCCTTAAGTTTTTGTTCTCACCTACCTTTACCTAAATTTTAAGGGGTAATAAGTAGCAGTAATTAAATTGTTCTGTTATTTCACATTACTAAAAAGCGTTGCACACAAATGCAACGCTTTAATATTGTTCTTTTACCAACATCTCGTGGTCTATTTTTGCTCGTCCATTATTATAATCAAAAGAAAAACCGGGCTGAACATTAAATAAATAAACATTGAAATCTAAACTGCCATCAGTCGATACGGCTTGCAGGTTAATTCCCCGCGCCATCAATTCTTCTCCGCGAAAAATCGGAGTCGCCTGGTAAATTACCCGCTTATTTTCCCGCAATGCGGTCCGAACGCGACTTTCGAAGATCGTCTGAATTCGCTGATTGGAAAAAGCGGACTGCGTAAATAAATTTTTGGGATTATTTTGATCTCCTGAAAGGTTACGCGGATTAAAATTACCTTCCTGGTCTATCCCCGCAGAAACGGAATAGGCAATCAAGTGGCCGCGGTTGTATATTTGCGTTCCATTACGGCGATTATAATGCCAAGCAGTTGGCTGCACAAATTGCTGAACCCGCAAGCCACCGTTGGCAACGTTGCGTTTTTCTAAAAAAGCAGTATTGGAATGGGATGTTCGGTTAAGATTATCTAGGTTCGAATAAATAACGCGGTTGACGCGCCATGCGTTTTTAATCAAAGTTGACTTGTCATTATTAACCGTAATATAAGCTGAAGAACCACTCTTAAAATTGAGCTGTGCCAGTTTAGCATAATCTTGCTGTGACAAACCACCGTAGACTTTAGCTGCTGGCTTAGCCTGCTCAATCTTATTTTTCTTTACTGGTTCATTGCGCGTTATTTGATTAATTGTCTGTCGACCACTTGGATCCGTACCGCCTTTAGTCGAAACAAACCATAGCAAGAACAAAATAATAATGACTATCGCCCAAAAGTCACCATTAATCACCTTTCTGCTTTGTCTTCTCCGCCTGCGTGCCATTACATCCGCTCCTTATTTGATAATAACTAAGTATAGCCAATCGAACTTTTGTTTGCAATAGCTGTAAGAAAAAAGCAAAGCTTTTTACTTTGCCTTAAGATGTTAATTTCTAGCCCATTCGTCAAGCATGTTCAAAAAATAGCTCTCGGAAAGACGTTTAATTTTACTGCCGGATTTATTATATTCACGTGCTTGCTGAATTGCCTCATTGTTTTTATCAAAAAAGCTATCGTCATCAATAATTAAAAAATTAGTATCGGGCGTAACGATTGTCTGAGCCTGACCATTCATATTATTAACCATCAAGGCAGCTTCCGCATTATCCATATTGATTCCGTCAACGAATGCAACCTTTTTATTGTTGACCGGATTGCGGTAGCCAAGTTCCCAGACTTCCAGTTCGGCGGCAAGTAAATCCATGTTTTTAATCTTACCCTGAGCCTTAGCCAGTAATTCATCTGTGAAATTAGCACGAAAATCATCGTAAACTTTTTTGGTATCGATTGAATCGTCTAAGCCGTGATGCTGTTCGGTTTCTGCAATGCCTGCGCGCTGCATACAGTCAAGCAAGCGATTATGCTGGAACGGATAGTAAGCTCGGGCCAGGCGAAGCACATCAACATAATCATTATTTAGTTGAGACAGCTTAAACTTTTCCGTTAAGTCATATAAAAAATTCAAGTCAAAGTTGATGTTGTAGCCGATAATAATGTCATCACCAATAAATTGCCGAAACTCCGTCATTGCTTCTTTAACTGGGATACCCTTTGTTAACAGCAGCTCCTCAGTTATGCCGTTTAATTTAGTAATAAAAGCCGGAACCTTATTCGAGCGCGGATAAACTACTAGTTTGCTGAACTGATCAACAATTTCATTATTACGCACCTTAATGGCACCAAGCTCAGTTACATGATCACGGTAAGGATTAAGCCCCGTCGTCTCAATATCAAGCAACGTATAGTCAGCAATAAAAGCCGGATTTTCTTGGCCCTTGGCACGGAGTTTTTCTTGCGCACCAGTAACATGCAAAACACCGTTTTTGATATAAATACTCATCACAAGCCCCCTTTTTAAAGCAAGTTCTGTAATAGAATAGCTGAATCGGCGTTTACGCCAGCGCTTCTAGCTTGGATATCAAGCGGTAATTGCTCTTGACGATAATCAGCAGCAACAAAAGACCACTGCGGATATTGCTGGACAAGGTGAATAATTGGCTGAAGCAGTTGCGGGCTAGTTTCATCTACCCCCAATTCAAGGAAAACCGTTTTTTCCTCTTCATTACCAGTTAAAAACCACCGAAAACGAGTATTAGCATCGGTATCCGGGTAAAAATGTTCATTTAACGGCATGTGAATTTCCATTGACTGACCGCATTCTTTACATTTAGGCACAAAATCAGCTAAATTCTGCTTTTGCTGTTTAGCAGCTATAATTTTTTGGACAGCACCACGACTATCTTTAAGTCCGTGATTAATGCCACTTGAACACTGCATTTTTGTCCAATCGCCAAAAACATTAAAAATCCGGTTTTCATTAAAGCCAGCACTTTCAAAGAAATGACCAAAGCTGGATGTTGCAATAAAAAACTTTTTCTGGCCAATTAATTTGCGTAAATTTTTCATTGTTTGGCTTGGCTGATATTCAAGTGAATAGTGCGCAATCAGTTGACTCCAACAAAGCCATTTGTCAGACCAAGAAGCAGATTGTTGGTCTAACGCTTCTCCCACTGAATTCACATGATACTTTTCTACAATTGTGGGAAAATCCTGTGCAAAACTTGCTTGCCCCAGTAGGTCAAGTCCCTCCAATTTTGCCATTCCATTACCCGCAACGATAATCATCACATCGGCATCAGCAACCAGATGCTTCGCCTTACTCAAATTTTCCATCTATTCCTATTACTTTCTAATTGTTATTTTTGATCATAGCTAGTAAATGAAAGCTTGCCATTTTCAATATCAGCTAAGAAAATATCGCCAATATTGTCATAGCCTGCATCTTTTGCTTCCTTTTTTAACCAGTCTTCATCCTTATCAATAAATTCAAGCACTTCTTGGTTAATTTGACCATCATTAATTAGTGGAAAACGAAGATTTTTTTCATCTTCTTGAATCACAGTTAGTTGACCATTCTTCTCAAAAATACAGTTTTTGACTTCATTAACCGAATAAACACCTTGGCTCCGTAGCTTAAACATCAACTCGTTAGCAGAAATCCCGGCAGATAAGCAGTTCTTAACCAGAACTTTTCCATCCTTAATAATTTGAATTGGTTTGCCATCAATCAACACGCGAATAATGTTGCTGTGTTCACGGGCAAATTTAAGAATAAAGACCACTAAAGTCCAGACAATTAACACTAGGAGAAACTGCAGCACCGTGATGCTGGAATTATAAATAACCCCACCGATAATGCCACCAAGAACATAGTTCTGCAATTGGTCTAATGCCGTGGTTGGGGCAATATTGCTTTTACCAAAAACATTAATCTGGAAAATTAATGTTAACACACCTAAAACAAATTTAATAAAAAGTTGCGTATAATCCATGTCAATTTCCCCCCTATTAATTCTTGACATTAACTTCATGATTAATAACATGAGCTTTCTTTAAGGTGTAGCTATTATTATCATCATTCAGTTCCAATTGGTAATCAATATCTTTTGAATGAAGTCTGACAATTAGACCATTTTGTAAATTAGTTGAACTAACCATGACATCACTATTAGAAACACCGTGGTCTTTAGCAACCGACTTAATGAACGGAATGATCTGTTCAGACTGGGATTTTACCAAATTGGTTTGAACATACTTTTCATATTGTGTCCCAACAAATAATAGTAAGAAAAGCAACGCAATAATTCCTAGGTCACGGTAACGAGTATCGAACCGGTGCCGCAAGTAAAGAACTGTAAAAGCAATCATCGTTAACGCCGCAATTGCGATTAAGACATACAAAATTGTTTTACTAGTATTTTGATTCTGCTCAATGTACTTGAGTGTGTAAAAAGTCATAACACTACCACCTCTAGTTAAAAACTCCGCACCGGGTATTAAAAGCGATGCATTAATGTAATATCATGGTTAACTCACTAAACTATGTTTATAAGTCTACCTAATATCAGTATATCAAAAAGTGGTTAGAACCTGTCTAACCACCACTTGTGAATATTTATTTTAGCGATGCCGAAGTTGTCGCATCATCTGGCACCTTTTCTTTTGCTGTAGGCTGTTCTTCTTTTTCAGCAGCTGCCTTAGTCGATGCTCCCGTTGCAGCATCCGGAGAAGAATTGCGCCGATAAGTAGCGCCTGTAACTGCATCTGGGTCATTAACCAATTTTTGTCCAGTCGTTTCGCAGAAATACTTGACTAGCGGATAAAGATCTTGTACCCACTCGTAGATCCCAGCATAATTACCCTCATCATCTTCTACGCGCTTGTAGTAATGTAAAACTAATTGATGCAAATTACCAGTCGGGACAGGCATGTAGACTTCATCATGACCATCCTGTTTGGTCCGCAATGCGTGGACAACTTTTTTAGCTTCAGGAATGACATCGCGCACATCTGGATGAACTTGTCCCATCGAACTCCCTACTTGATCAGGTGTTCTTTTTGCCTTCATCTTTGTAGCTGGATCTACCAGACGGTTGTACCACAAAAACTGATTGTTATCGTCAACAAAAGTCAGTTCACCAATCGTGTTACGCAACATCCAGTTAATTTGATTCACTGTCAATAAACCACTATCAAGCTTGACATAATCATCACCACTTGCCGCGTGCGTCTTGGTTGCCGCTTGTTCTAACCAATCCGGATCATCAGGAGCAACATCACTCACTGTGTAGCGACTTTTACCCGCGGCGGTAAAATTTTCTGCTAAATATTCTTTTTCAGCCATCTTTTTTAGCCAGTTTGGTTCTGCCATAATATCTCTCCTTCTTTTCCATAATTATTCTTCAATTATATCATGTATGCGCTTCACCAAAACATAAGAATAGCAATAATATCCCCGCTTTTGCCTTAGTAAAAATCTTGCTATACTTTTACCACGTATTTTACCTGCATGGTTTTTCTTTCAATGCTCATGAGCTAAAATAGAAATTAATCATATTAAGAAGGAGAACAAAATGAAAACTGGTTCCAAAATCATTACTTTAGACAATGGTTATCACTTGTGGACAAATACTCAAGGACATGGAGATATTCACTTACTTTGTTTACATGGCGGTCCTGGTGGCAATCATGAATACTGGGAAGACACAGCCGAGCAATTAAAAAAACAGGGCTTGGATGTACAAGTAACAATGTACGACCAACTGGGCTCCCTTTATTCAGATCAGCCAGATTATTCTGACCCAGAAATCGCAAGCAAATATTTAACTTATGACTACTTTTTAGATGAAGTGGACGAAGTGCGCGAAAAGCTCGGATTAGATAACTTTTATTTAATTGGGCAAAGCTGGGGTGGCCTGTTAGTTCAAGAATATGCCATTAAATACGGTCAACACCTGAAAGGGGCAATCATCTCATCAATGGTCGATGACATTGACGACTACGTAAAGGCTGTTAATCGGCGCCGTCAAGAAGTTTTACCACAAACGGAAATCGACTTTATGCATCAGTGCGAACAAAACGATGACTATGATAACGAACGCTATCAAGAAGATGTCAATATCCTTAACATTAACTTTGTCGACCGTAAGCAGCCTTCTAAGCTTTACCACCTAAATGATATCGGTGGCAGCGAAGTTTACCATGCCTTCCAAGGGGATAATGAATTTGTCATTACGGGAAAGTTGAAAGATTGGCATTTCAGAGACCAATTAAAGAATATTAAAGTGCCGACTTTAATTACCTTTGGTGAGGAAGAAACCATGCCGATTGCTACTGCTAAAATTATGCAAAAGGAAATTCCTAATTCGCGTTTGGTTACTACGCCTGACGGCGGCCATCACCACATGGTTGATAATCCCGCTGTTTATTACAAACATTTAGCTGACTTTATTCGTCAAGTCGAAGATAATTCCTTTGCTGGTAAATAGTTGTCAAAGCCAAAAAATATATAGTATATGAAAAAGCAAGCAAAATTTAGCTTGCTTTTTGTTTTGCCAAAAACGTTTTTTAACTATATCAATTTATTTGTTTAGTCAATTTCAGAGTTTATAAAATACTATGTTTTATTTCCTTTTAGTCTACTTAAATAAATAAAAATTATAAATGAATTTTTGATATCCGTTATTTTATTATTTGATGATTTTTGTTTACTATATCAGTAAATAATTCATTGCAAAATAGGCGATACAAACGTATTAAGTTTATTTTATAATAAGAGTGTTGCATAAACATGTTTTATGGAGTAAAATCTGTAATTACGTTATTATATATTTGATTAGTTTTTGTAAATTTGTAAACAGTAATTAATAAACTCTAGGGATGATGAAATGAATATTTTTATCACGGTTATGCTTATTATCAATAGCTGTGCCTTTGTTTTCGACTTTATTTTCAGCCTCTATTTATCATTTAGTAAAAAAATTAGGCAAGAAAAATATTATGGCGGCTCGCGGAATTTTACCACCTTGCTATTGTTAATTCCAGCTATGAATGAATTCGCAACGCTAAAGCGAGATTTGCCGTATCTGGTTAAATTACACAATCAATGCAAGAATTTTATCAATTTAGAGCTAGTATTTATCGATGATGATTCTAGTGATGGCACAACGGAATTACTTGATAAATGGTCACATCACGCTAATTTGCACGTTATTCACCGTGTTAAACCAAACGCACAGATTGGGAAAGGACCAGCTTTAGAATATACCGTCAATCAAATTATTCAAATGAATTATTCCCTTGGCAAGACACTTATTGGCATTATCGATGCGGATAGTCACTTTGATTCTGATTACTTAAAGGAGGTTGTTGCTACCTTTCAAAACTCGTCTTATGACCTTGTTCAAACCCGTGTCGATATTTATAACACCGTAGACAACTTGACAATAATGCAAAATTTCGAATTTTCCATTTATAATGGACTATTGCAAATGGCACGAACAAATTGGGGGTCAGCTCTGGCATCTGGTAACGGTCAGTTCGTTACATTAAAAATGGCCAAAAATGTTGGCTGGTCTTCCTCTCTGCTTGAAGACTGTGAATTCTCGCTCAAGGGACTGCTGAAAGGCTATTATGGCACTTTCTTAAATACCGTCAGTGTTAAGCAAGAAGGTGTTTCCAACTTAAGAAAACTTATCCGGCAACGGACTCGCTGGTGCCAAGGTGGCCTACAATGCCTTAGGATTTATGGCGGAGCAATAATGAAAGCCAAGCATCTTCAAACAATTGTTAAAACTTTCATCATTTTTTTCTTAATGGTACCATATTTATCCGTCATAGTTGTGCCATCATCAATTATTTCGGTTTCAGTTTTGATTTTTTATGCTTTCTATCGGCCATTAATTGGTTTAGCAATTATTTTCACATTATTATTCATAGAAAACCTGGTCAATACGTTAATGATTGAAAAACAGTGGCACGAATCGAATTTAGAGCCACCTAAAAATCGCTTAAAGATTTTTAGAATAATCTTTAGCTTTGCCTTTTATCGCTGGGTGCTAGCCTTTATTCCCTATCGCGCCATAATCCGCCAATTAAAAGGGAATGATTCATGGGTAAAAACAGCTCACAGCTAGTTATATGTAAATGCACTAAAAAAGCACATCACAAACGATGTGCCTTTTTTGTTGAGCAAAATTAGTTAATTCACATAAGCAAGCAGATGGTGTAAAGCTCTGGGGCAAACAATCTCTGAAATTACTGTCAATAAAGAGGTCGTGAACTCGCTACTTTCTAAAGTTGTGCGTCCAAAATTGTCATAAAAACCAACGGCTCAGGCTCGACAATAAAGGCAAGTTAAAGCAAACTTTATTGATGGATGTTTTAATTCTAGTCATCACTGATCTAACAACCATCTAAAACATAAGATCAGAAATGATGATGATTCTATTCGTTCTAGTCATCACTGATTTAACAACCATCTAAAACAAGGAGAATTATAACACATGAAGTTATTTGGTTCTAATCATCACTGATTTAACAACCATCTAAAACAATTGCAATCAACAATCCACCACTCAACAAGTTCTAATCATCACTGATTTAACAACCATCTAAAACCGATCCAGCAACGAGATATACATTTAAGGTGTTCTAATCATCACTGATTTAACAACCATCTAAAACAAGGAAGAAGGTGTTGAGAAGTATCAATACGTTCTAATCATCACTGATTTAACAACCATCTAAAACCTAAGGAGGGAATTGAAGCAATTCTATATCGTTCTAATCATCACTGATTTAACAACCATCTAAAACGCCCTTTTGTGGCACGATTTCCGTTTCAAAGTTCTAATCATCACTGATTTAACAACCATCTAAAACGTTAAATAAGTATAGAGGAAACACTAATGAGTTCTAATCATCACTGATTTAACAACCATCTAAAACTACAGATCCAGATGTTAGATTGCTAATGTCGTTCTAATCATCACTGATTTAACAACCATCTAAAACTTCAATTTAAATCGTCAAATGCTTTTTTGAGTTCTAATCATCACTGATTTAACAACCATCTAAAACTTACCAATAAAACTTATGGATTCAATAGTAGTTCTAATCATCACTGATTTAACAACCATCTAAAACATACAACTGCTGAATTGTATGCTAAAGATAGTTCTAATCATCACTGATTTAACAACCATCTAAAACAACTAGATTGTTAATGTACTCAACTAAAATGTTCTAATCATCACTGATTTAACAACCATCTAAAACAATCTTATAAATTTTAGTACCTAGCGTCTTGTTCTAATCATCACTGATTTAACAACCATCTAAAACTGGTAACTAGCGTATGCAATATTTTGCGAAGTTCTAATCATCACTGATTTAACAACCATCTAAAACGTTAACGCGATTTTATCAGATGAAGATGTAGTTCTAATCATCACTGATTTAACAACCATCTAAAACGGTTTAGTTAAATCCCATAAACTGTAGTGAGTTCTAATCATCACTGATTTAACAACCATCTAAAACTGCAACTCTAATTGAAACTAACAGCCTTTTGTTCTAATCATCACTGATTTAACAACCATCTAAAACGTTGGTCATTTCATAATTGGCAAAAACAAGGTTCTAATCATCACTGATTTAACAACCATCTAAAACCGTAGATAATGCGGTATTTAAAGAAAACGAGTTCTAATCATCACTGATTTAACAACCATCTAAAACCCCTGACAATGCACTTTGTAGTGAACCTCTGTTCTAATCATCACTGATTTAACAACCATCTAAAACCATTGGTTGTTCGCGTGATAACGAATTTCTGTTCTAATCATCACTGATTTAACAACCATCTAAAACCGATATTTTATCATCAAATTTTAATGTAGTAGTTAGTACCAGTCGACTAAATCCTCGTCAATGTAATAAAATTGCGCATCCTCAGGAACAACCAAAAAATCTGTAGATGTGAATTCAATTAGAACAACCATTAACCTCATTTGTTTTGCAATTTGTGCTAATTCAGCTAATTCCCGATTATCTAAATAATTTGTTGCATTGCAAAACACGGGAACTGTTTTTAAATTACAATTTTGATGAATCTTTAGAACCGTTTCAATTATAGCATATGGATCACTCAATATATTCTCGTCTAGATGCAAATCGGCCATTTTAAGTACCTTTTTTAAATCTTCATCAAAGTTAATTGCTAGTGGTAAATCTTCAAGAAGCAGTGAATCAGATAATGCTAATTCTAAATTGCTAAAAGCACAGAATATCTTATTACGCGTGGCTTCATCTAAGTTAGTGATATAAGTACTAACAATTTTGGTTAAATATTTTTTAGTAATATCACCACTTAACAAAGGGTCTCCTACCATGTCAAAAGTTTTAGTAACTTCAACCGGATCATAATTGTCGCTCGAACAGATTAACATTTTATTTTTTCCTTGAATACCTTGAACTAAGTCGCGATACACAATTGAACTTCGAGTGGCCAATATTTTGATTCCAGAATCTGAGAAAACCCATTTCTTATGTGTTAAATACGCTAAGATCACAGGATCACTGTCCGATCAGAACTATTACGAACATCATCCACTGGCTTACCGACTAAAAAGTGCATATCATTATACTGCTTTTCCGTAACCATCAATGATTGTACTACTCCGCCATGGGGTAAAAACTTCTTAACCCTATTTTCCAGAAAAGTTGCCGTTTGCCTGGTGACACAAACCCGGGCATAAACCGAAAATTGAATCATTAAAAAGCCTTCATTAAGTAATTTTTGCCGAAACTGACGGTATTCTCTTCGCTGCTGAGCAGTTTCTGTTGGCAAATCAAACATTATCATTAAGCGCATCATTCGGTACCTCATTAGTTAATGCCATCTCCATTTCAGGTAACTCTTTCGTTTTTTCGCTTAAAAAGCACAAACAGTCATGCACATATTCAGAAATTACATTCGACAAGATTGTTTTTTTGTTGTTATATTCTATTTCTAAACTCAACAACTCGACTAAACCATATTTAATATCAGGCGTCAGCTGCTTAATCTTTTCATGGGCTTTTACCCAATAATCAACGAATGGACGAAAGGGCTCCATTAAATCCGACGCCAAGTTAAAGCAATTTTCTTCAGAATGATGGTGAATTCCTAGATATGAAAGATACCCATTGACGGCAATCTCACGGTTAAAGCTTGCTAATAAAATCGCATAACCATAATCAAGCGCCCCGTTGACCGCATTATTATCACGACGGATAAAAGTCTTATCAAATAAAGTCACGAAGTATTTCCGTGCAGCAATTGCTTCCCGATTAGTGGCATCATTTAGTTCCAGCTGATCAAGCTCATCTTGGACATTCTGCCATTCCAACTGGTAATTTTTTAAAACCGCAATCTGATTAGTAATTTTGCGGTCAACTATTTTAGTCCACAACTTTTCTTTTAACTGTAAATCCCAGTTAAACTGAATGTTCAACTTAGATAAGTTTCTAGCACCAGGATAATAACCAACGGTTTCTACAACCGGCTCATCTTTTTCATCGACAAAAATCACTTTTGTCTGGTTTTCTGCCAATTTACTAATTAGCGCACTGGTGATCACGGCCTGAGTAGTCGAAACTAACAGCAAGTTAATATCTGCAATTGGTATTTGACTAATTCCATCACGCGTTTGAACAACCATCATATTCATCGAATACGTCATCTTTGCATGTTGCGTAATGATAACTGATCTCCATCCCATAATTCCTCCTTGTATATTCTTCAAAAAATGATAAAATAATGCTATCGGGTAGCTCCCGATTGATGATACTAATCATCACTGATCTAACAACCAGACTTAAAATCAAGCAATGCATTTTTATGCAAAGTTTCAACGCGATATTTTTATCGTCCTGCCTCAGCTCTATAGCGGAGGTTTTTTTATGCACTGAAAAAGGGAACTGACAACCATCAGCTCCCTTTTTGGCTTTTATAATTTAGAAATTTTGATTCTTTTTTCAAATAAACCCGTTGGTGATTGGAAAACCAGCACTGCATCTGGCGTAAGGGTTATGCCAGAAGTTGATGTTAGTAAACCAAACAAAGTTTTAATTCCCAACTCTTTAAGATCACTAAACACCATATTGTCATGCAAACCATTAAGAATTCGGTTGATTATTTCCTTTTTCTTTGCTGGCTTAAAGCTAATAAACTTCTCTCTGCCATCATGTAAACCTTGTCTAAACTTGTTTGTATCAAACAAAGGAAGGAAGCGATCAACATTAGCAAGTATCTCATCATAAGCCTTAATCAGTAGCTGGTCTTGATCTTCACCTTTGGCGAAGTTGTCGGTCACAATCCTCATTGTTTCCCAAGATAAAGTTAACTGCTTGGCATTGGTCATATAATAAGGCGAACTTAACATAAATTTTTTGTTGCCATCAAGGACTACCTGTTTATACAAAATGTGACCAGCAGCGATGTCAAAGTCTTTTATCCCCTGCTTCGTCTTTCCCTTCTTGTCAAACATAACTAGTGGGGTTAAAACTTGCTTCAAGGTTTCGTCATATTTGCCTTGCTTTTGCGCCTTTTTTAATTTAGCCAAAGCACGCATCGGCACGCCGACAACTTTATACGTTGAATCTTTAGCCTTACGGATTCTTACTATTGCCATATATGCATTAGCGTTTCCTGTATAGCCTCCATAGATTTCAGGATCCAGGTCTTTTCCTTTAGGAATTAGGCTACGCGACTTAGCAGTATCACGTTCGGTACGTGGAAACACAGACATTTTAAACATCTCCTGATCCTGCGAAGTCGTTTCACGCGAGACCAAAAGATATTTGAAGTTATATGCCCGGCGTAATTTATCAAAGATATCAGGGTGCTTGAGGAAAACTACGCGGTCGCCCTTATCTTCTTTGATTTCTTCGGGTGCTTTTCTTTGATCATTATCCTTTTGTAGTAGTGGCCACAAGAACGTGAATTCTTTAGTATTATTGACAGTATCTTCCTGCAACTTTTTATCTTTGCTAAATTTTTTAAATTGACCGTAAACAAAGTATGGTCGAAGTTTCGGATAGACCTGATAAAGAAAATTACCGCAGATAATGGAGAGATACGCATCAAGCGCATGATGATAGTCATTTACTTCTCGGCTCTTATAAAGATTAAGCCTCTTACGCAGAGCCGAGTTATCACCCGCGCGAACCGTAATAATTTCAGATTTAGGATAAATATTTTGCAAGATGACCGACACTAGTTTGACAATTTGACTGGTTTCAACCAATTGCCGATTAATAAAACCTGATTTTTGGTACTTATTCAAATTAGCTGGATCAAGCAGCAAGTTGTTCTTTTTGCGATTATTGATGAGTCCCGTTTTTTGCCACATAGACCACATATCTTTAATAGTCATTTTTAACTCTGGTACCCAGTTACCGCCGAACCGCTTAAGTGGTACATCGTCTGATTTTTGTGCGTTGAATTTTTTAGAAGTCAAAACACGATTGTCAAAAGAATCATCTTTAATAAAACTCTGTGGCAAAATATGGTCAATATCATACCTTGACTCAATGTCATCAATATTGATCCTTTCACCAGTATAAGCATCCCGACCACCCTGAATGAAATAAAGGAAATATTTATCTTGTGCAAGTTTTCTACTAGTAATCGCATTCTTAAGACTATTGGTTAAATCCTTATCGACCAACTCTTTTGCAGTATCTTGGTATGCTTTTAGCAATTTACTTCCTCTTACCTGAGACAATTTTGGATTACTTTCGGGGCTACGAGTAAATTCAATAGCAAACTGCGCAGGCGCTTTGCCACCGGCAGCCTTAACAACATCGTTGACAACCTTAACTACCTGCCTAATGGCTTTCTTATTGGCTGGCGAAGTATACGCATCAGCCAAAATATCTTCAACACCTGTTTTCTTAACGATAACCTGATTTTCTTGCTCAATCGCATCTTTAAAGTCCGGCTCCGTAACAATCTGCATAAAGTTTTTTTGACTATCCCATAACTGAGCCATGATATTCTGGCCGTTTTGATCATGCAAGTCTACTAGCAATTTGCGAGATAATCTGCCCCAGCCTTGCAAACGCCAGTTAGCAAGCGCCTTAAATTGGTCATTTGTTAACCAATTAATTTCACGCAATTTTTCTTGATAAATTTTCTTATCTTCAAAAATAGTGGACCACTCGATTATTTTTTCAAAGTCCTTTTCATAATTAGCATCATCAAGTTCTTTATCAAAGACCTTTAAGTTTTTGAGATGGTAATAACTAGACAAGCTAGAATTAAACTTAGTCGGATCGGCTAATCCTTTAATATCATTCGAGCCATAGTTAGTTTGCACCCAGGTAGCGAATTTCTTAGCTGTAACTGTTTTATTCTTTTCAAAAAGTTCCTCGTAAGCTTTCTGTTTCTTGGTTGGACTGAGACGCTTACCATTAATTTTGATATTATTCAGCTCATTCAAAACAGTAAACTTCTGATAGAGTAAACTATTCGCCGGTATAACATCTTCACCAAGAAGGTAAGTATCTTTAAGTGTCATACGTTTAATAAATTTATTGGCAGATTTTTCTCGATCAACCTTTTCTTCAAAATTCCAAGGCGTAATCTTACCTTCTTTTTTACGCACCATCCAGGCAAAGCTCTTACCTGAAGTTTGCTCCTGCTTATTCGCTGTAATCATTGGACCGACATAATACGGTACTCTAAATCTAACTAACTCATCAAGCTTATACGGGGCCTGCTTTAGGTGCTGCTCCACCGGATTTTTCTCTGCCAAGAATGGATAATATTTGCTTTGTTTAGCAATAATTCGGTCAAGTTCAATTTGGTGCAGCTGAAATGGAATGACACCGTTACTATTTGTGCGCTGCTTTGGCATGAAATTATCAAGCTCAATTTCATGTAGAATTTGTTTAGCTGCATCTGAGTCATCGACATTTTTTTGAATTATTTTATAAAAATCATCTTTAGCTAAAACGCCCTTAACCTTTAATTCTTTTTTAGCTTCAAGCAATTCACCATGCCGGTTATTAACGTATAAATCGTAAGCTAGGCCCAACATCTTGGCTTTTTTCTTATCCGCTTGATTATCAATTGCTTTCTTGAGCAATTGATAATCTTGCGCATGTTTATTATATTTATTTACCATTGACTCAGACAAAGTCTTGCCTTCATCAACAATATTGCTAAGGGTAATTGCACTGAATAATTTTCTAATCTCAGCAATAATTGTTTGTTCTGGCTCTTCTAGTTCTGGAAGTAAAGCTTCAAGTTTATCATCCGCATCTGCATCGGTTAATTTAAGTTCCCAAGCAGCTTTGTCGCTTTTATCAATTTCTTTATCTAAAATCGTTTCAAATTGCGTCTTATAACCCATGATGGCATTAGCAATCTGCTTGGCCACATTTTTAGTAACTTTGTCGGTAGCGTTAGTTAACAAAGCGGCAATTTTCTTAACTTTATCAGCTTTATAGATAGTTCTAGCAGCATCTTCCCCCTTAATAACTGCTTCAATTTCTGCAGCATTGGTTACTTGTAGTTCTATTTGATCATCTTTTTCAGTTACCAAATCACTAAAACAATTATTGAGTTCCTTAATTACCGGCTCTACTTCAATTTTAGAAGCATTAAAATCGTTAACTGACGTATCTTGTAAAAAGTTGCCCCGATACTTAACAATATGATGCATCGTCAAAAAGATTTCACGCAAATCGAACTTTTTGTCCTCTGTCATTAAGGCCTGCCGCAGATGATAAATTGTCGGGTAATCCTTGTAAAAGGCAGCATCTTCTTTGGCAGTCGGAAAAACAATGGCCTCGTACTTCTGATGTTTTTTATCTAATGGCGATACCCAAGATTGATGCAAACGGACAAAAAAGCCCGGATCAACTTTAGCCATTGGCTCCGCGAAGATTTCTTCTAACAGACCTAGTCGCCATTTACGTCTTTTTAGGCGACGACGTGTAGTCCGAAAGCCGCGCCGGTCGGCTGCAGAATGTCCTTCTTCAAATAAATGTGAGCCCATTGCCGTCTTACCGCGTAACTTCAAAAGAGTATTTTTCTTATCCGTGACCGCCCAGCCACAGGAATTGGTCCCGATATCGAGTCCTAAAATATAGTCATCCTTAATTTTATTCATATGAGTCTCCTGTAATCACTTTCATTACTATAAGAATACCGCAACTAATTTTCATATGCACCTTATTTTTAAATTCAAACAAAAAATGGCAACTATATAGTCACCATTTCCCAAGAATGCTACTTAATTTTGTGATTTTTCCTTAATTGTTGCGGCAGAAGCCTCCAACAGCTTTTCTTCTTCCTCAGTTAATGATAATTCAACTTGTTGAATTATTCCATCGCGACCAACGATTGCTGGATATGATAAATAAGTGCCGTACTTTTCCTGGTAATTAGAAACTGGCATCTCAGTGTGGGCGTCACTTTCAATTGTTTCAACCAAACGAGTTACAGCCGCTGAAATACCATAGTTAGTATATTGCTTGCCCTTGTAGACAGTTTGACCACCAAATTTAATTTCATCATTTAAGTCTTCCAATTTCCACGATTGTTCTTTAGCCAGCTCCGTAATTGGTTTTTCCAAGACCTTAACTGTCGACCAAGCCGTAAATTGTGAATTACCGTGTTCCCCCAGATTAAAGCCTTCAACTGAGCGGGGATCAACGTGCAAGCGGGAGCCCACTGCTCGTTTCATCCGTGCAGTGTCGAGCAAGGTACCAGTACCAATGACGTGCTTTTTCGGTAAGCCCGTCAATTCTTGGTACATGCTAGTAATCGCATCAACTGGATTAGTGATTGCAACTAGAATACCGTTAAAGCCGCTCGCCTTAATTGCGGAAGCAATCGCACCAATTCTTTCTTTATTAAATTTCAATTCAGCAAACCGCTCGCCGCCAGCTTCTAACGCAATATTACCAAAAGCACTAATTATAATATCCGCATCTTTTAAGGCGGAGTAATCATTGATGACAATATTAACGTGGTGCTTTAAGTTAGCCATGGCATCTTGAAAATCTAGTTCATCAGCGGTTACTTTTGCCTTATTTTCATCAATTAAAATCAAATCATCAACTAATCCCGAAATAATTAACTGTTGTGCCACAGTACTCCCAACATGGCCGTCACCGATGATCCCAATCTTATTACTCATAACTTTTCCCTCCTAATTAGACTTTAAGTCTTTCTCATAAATAAAAATTGTATCTTTTATTATATTACGTTTTTATCCTAAAATAAATTTAACTTTAAAAAAATATTAGTATTTTTAGGAGATATTTTCAGCAAAAATTAAATTTCACTGTAACGCGCACTTTCCCGCCAGTTTGTCTTATACTAAAAAGCAGGAGGTATTATATGAGACAAATTAAAATTGGCAATACCAACTTCACAGCTTCTGCAATTGCTTTCGGCATTATGCGGATGAATCAATTAAAAGCAGCTGATGCAGTAACAGCCCTTGAAACGGCACATGACTGCGGTATCAACTATATCGACTCTTCTGATATTTATGGGCACGGCAAGTCCGAGGAAATTTTTGGTGAAGCTTTGGCAAAGTCTTCACTTAAACGCGATGACTTCTATATTCAATCTAAGACGGGTATTTATGAAAACGAAGCCCTTGATTATAAAACTACGCGGTACGATTTTTCTAAAAAGCACATCATTGCTGCCGTTGACGGTATTCTTTCAAGAATGAAAATTGATTACTTGGATAGCTTACTACTCCACAGACCTGATGCTTTAATGGATCCAGCAGAAATTGCTGCTGCATTCGATCAACTGCAACAGGAAGGCAAGGTACGGCACTTTGGTGTCTCCAACTTTAACCCAATGCAAGTTGAGTTATTGCAGTCCGGTTTAAGTCAAAAACTATTAATTAACCAATTGCAAGTAAGTGTCATGCATACTGGTCCAATTGATTTTAATATTCATACCAACATGACCGACGCACGCAGCATTGATCATGATCGCGGCATCCTTGATTACTCACGTTTGCGCCACATGACGGTGCAGGCCTGGTCACCATTCCAATATGGTCAAATTGAGGGCAACTTCATTGGTAATCCTAAATTCCCTGAAGTTAATGATGCTTTACAAAAAATTGCGGATCTAAAAGGTGTTTCCAAGAATGCCATCGCGGCGGCATGGATTTTGCGTCATCCTGCAATTGACCAAGTAATTATTGGGACAATGACGCCAGCACATATCGTTGACAGTGCCAAGGGAGCAGATATTCGACTAACCGCACAAGAATGGTACGATATCTACTTAGCAGCCGGTAATGACTTACCTTAAAAATTATTAACAAAAAAGCTTAGTGCTACAGCACTAAGCTTTTTATTTGGGTGAAATTATTAGCATCTTTTACGGTGATAACTATTAGGTATGCCCAATTTTTTCCGGTATTTTGCAATTACCCGCCGACTCAGCTCTACTCCATGTTTTGCAAAAATGGCAACTAGTTGCTGGTCACTTAAGGGTTCAAGACTGTTTTCCGCTTTTACCAATTCTTGTAAATCATATTCAATTCGTTCTTGGGATAAATCCTGTGCCACTTGGCGCGGAAATAACATTTTCAAACTAAAAATCTTATTTTGACACTGGATATATTTGTCTTTAATTGCCCTACTAATCGTACTTGGAGCAAGATCCAACGCCTTTGCGGTTTCCTTAAGACCCAATGGTTTCAACTTTTCTCTTTGCAAAGTGATTAAAAAATCATGTTGATACTCTCCCACGTATTTACCAAGCCGCAAAATGGTCTGTTGTCGTTGCTCAATTGCGTTCTTTAACTCAAGATATCTCTGTTTTTGTTCAGTAAAATATTGCCGCTCTTTTGCTTGGCCTTTCAATTCCTGAAAGGTCTGCTCATCAAACAATAGCTCTGGAATTTGAGCTTGAAAAGTTTCAATGGTCAGTCGCTGATTTTCTACTTTAAAAATCAAATCCGGTAGTAGGTATTGTGTGTTAGTATCAGTTGTATACTCACTTGCTGGAGCAGGATCCAATGTTTGAATAGAAGTTAAAGCCCTTTCTAATTGCTTTTCAGAGAATTGCGTAATTCCCCACTTTTGCGGATCTGCCAGCATTTCTAAGTCATCAGCTAATAAGATCTGTAACGCAACTTGGTCAAAATCCTTTTTTTGTTTTGCCTGGATTAATAAACACTCATTTAAGTCTTTAGCTCCAATTCCGCACGGGTCAAGTGTCTGCAAAAATTCCTTAGCCTTTTGCAATTCATCAATTGAAAATTCAGCTCCCTGCGCAATTTCAGCCAAGTCGGTTCGTAAATAGCCGTCATCAGCTAGATGATAGATTAAGAGCTTAACTGCCTTTTTAACTTTATTGTTCCAGTCGCTTAAACGTACCTGTGCTAACAAATGATCAAGTAAGCTTTCACTTTCACTATCCTTAAGCCATTCTAAATTATGACTTTCTTCTTGTGATTTACCTAAAGAAACAAAGGGATCACTTTCGCTTAAGTCTTTCATTGCAGTGACTAAGTCATAAGTACTATAGGATAAAACAGTTAGGTTTTGCTTGAGCTTGGGCGACAAAAAAAGCCGCGTAACTAACTGCTCTTTCGGTTTTAAGACCATTTTTTGCAATCGTGTCATCGGCTTTTTCTCCTTTTTTAAGTCAAATACTTACTAACTGAATTTCCATTACATTTTTATTCATTGAAAGGTCTTCAATTACATTGGCATAATCGAGAGAACGTGGTGTTTCTATATCATATATATTAACATATGTGGTATTATTCAAAGTTTGCGTTACTTTAAAGTTCACATTGATTACAGTAATATCATGTTTTCTAAAATAATCATTGATAAATTCTTTGGTTTCAACTTTATGCTTGTATTTAATCTCTAATTTTTTCATTGGATGGATATTAATTAACCGTTTCGAGAAAACTAATACCAAAATGACTGTTACAGCACCTGCAACACCTATTGCGTAATCTCCCATACCTAAAGCTAATCCTAAACCTGCAACTGCCCATAAACTAGCAGCCGTTGTTAAACCCATAATTGTTCGATGCTGAACTAAAATGGTTCCCGCACCTAAAAAGCCAATTCCTGAAACTACTTGTGCAATTAATCTAGCTTCATCAGCACGTACAACCCCTGCAAACTTTGGCTCTGTTAAAGCAATTTGTAATGCATCATAGCCAATTTTCTTTTGAATTAAAGCGATAATACAAGCACCGACACAAACTAAAACATGTGTTTTAATTCCTGCCGGTCTGTTTTTATGCTCTCGATCAAAGCCAATAACACTAGCAACTACGACTGATAAGACCAATCTGACAATAATTTCTGGTAGTGTTACGGCTATATTCAAGTTAAACCACTCCTACTAAACCTAAAACAATTGCTAAAATTAAAACACCAAGTAATATCCAATTAACATTAACCTTTTTAGATAGTAACCAATAGCATCCTAAAGTAACTAATAACGGAACTAATCCTTTCCATAATTGATCAAGATAAGTTTGAATTAGAATTGGCTTACCACCAGTGATTGGAATACTTAATTTTGATTTAAATTGGACCATCGTAGCTGTCATACACCCGATCATCATTAAGCCTAAAGTAGAAGCAGCTTTATTGAGAAGCTTCATACTTCCACTTTCGTACATATCTTGAATAAAAGTATCACCCAAGGTAAATCCCATATAAGTTAAATAGTACCTAGCTAAAATTGATGGTACATTATAAATAATTAGAAATAATAGTGGCCCTAAGATTGATCCTTGACTAGCTAAACTAATACCAACTCCGGCAGCAATTACTCTTAAAACACCCCAAAAGATTGAATCTCCAATTCCAGACAAAGGTCCCATCAATGAAGTCTTAATAGCAACCGTTGTTTCGGGATCAAAATTAGGATCTTGAGCAGTTTTCTTTTCCATTGAAGCTACAAGTCCCATAACAAACGTGCCGACATTTTGTGTAATGTTATACCAAGTGGTATGACGCATCATAGCTTTACGATGGCCTTCTTTATCATTTTTATAATATTCATCAAGAGCTGGCATAATAGAATACATAAAACCAGGTGCATGAGCTTTAGTTGCTCCTACTCGACTCGCAAACACCGTAAAAGACCGCCAAAAAATACGGTTAATTATTTTTTTATCTGTAGGTGAAACATTTTTAGTTAATTTCATGAGAAAAAGTCCTCCTCTTCTTGCTCTTCTGTCGAGGCTGAAACGTTACTTTCTACTTGGGTGTTTTGATTATTAGCAGCCATCGTCTTTTGTTTATTCTCAAGCTCCATAACTTGCTTATCTCTAATCCATTGTAAAGCTACGATAATAATTCCAATTGCAGCTACAGCTACAGAAGGCAAGTTCATATAAGCAGCCAAAATAAATCCCAAGAAATAATATGGAGACAATTGCTTACTCCAAAGCATTCTCATCAAAATTGCAAATCCTACTGCTGGTAAAAGTCCACCAGTTGCAGCCAGACCAGCCATTAAATTAGCAGGAATTTGGGCTACTAAGTGTTGTACTGGACGTGCTCCAGCCAAAACGGCAAAGAATGTTACCAATGAAAATACAAAATAATTTAAAAACCACATACCAAAATGAAGATGGGTTAATCCTTTAGCATTATCATCACTAGCAACTTTATCAACCATTGGCGCAAAAATGTTCATAACTACATTTTTCATAAACATTAAAATAAATGCAGCAAAGACACCGATTGGGACAGCTAATGCGAGAGCTGCTTTAGTATTTACGCCTAAAGTAATCGCAAATGTAGTAGCTAATACCGTAGCTGTAACAGGTTCCGCAGACAAGGCACCGCCAATATCAACTGCTCCCATGAAAATAGCTTCTAATGATGCCCCGATTAAAATGCCTGTCCTCATATCGCCCATTATTATTCCGGCAATTGTACCAACGACCAAAGGTCGCTCAATCATAGTTTGGCCCCAAAGCCAATTACCGCCAAGGCAGACAAACACGCAAAGTGAAGCCAAAAAGGCAGTTTGTAACATAATTATCCTCCTTCAAAGTATTATTATTTATCTTTCAATAAAGTTTTAATTGGTGTTTTTGCATTGCTTGGAACAACTTGATTAAATACAGGAATGTCTATCTTTGCTAACTCTTTTAGCGCTTCTAATTCATCCTTAGAAAGCATCAAAGTTGAAGATATTTGAACTGAATCCTTTGCATCATCAGCAAATCGGCCAACATTAGCCACATTAATACCCTCAATATCATTAACATTTTGAGCAATTTTTAGTGCGTCTTTAACATTATTTGTTAGAGCAAAGATTCTCATATTTGCACCCTTGGGATTATTAAAAACTTTAATCGCATCATCAACCGATCTGATTAATAGTTTTTTGCCAGTTGGTGTTGCCATTTTTAAAGTCATTTGTACCATTTGATTATTAGCAGCATTGTCATTAGCAACAACAATACCTGGTGTATTTAATTCTTTCGTCCAAACTAGTGCAACTTGGCCGTGAATTAATCGATCATCCACTCTTAGCTGTGCAATCATTATTTTTCCTCCTTATTCAAAAAAATCTGTTTCTTGTTCTTGATCATTTTCAGTATCTTCAAATTCAAAAAGCTCTACTTGACTTTGGTTAATTAATTCTTGTAAGTGCTTTTTAGATAATTTCTCACTATCAAGTAAGACCGCCATTACAATGGCCAAATTGGTTTGGGTAATAACATAAATATCTTTTTCGCTAGCGACCTTTAAAATCACCTTTTGGTTTACACTTCCACCTTTTAAATCGGTAAAAATTACCGCAGGCCGTTTAGCAGTTCTTATAAAAGCTGTAATTTGATCGGTATAATCAGTATCATCAACATATGCATCAATGGTTTTAATTTTGTCACCCATACCAGTCAAAATATCAATTGAGTTTTTAAGTCCGCTTGCAAAATGCCCGTGACTAGCAATTAGTATATCGGTCATTTTGTCACCTCCTTTACTTTCTTATTAGCAACAACCGTGCCAAGACTTTGAAAGGCTGCTATTTCGGGCAATAAAAAAGAAGTGTTTTAGTTTTAAACACTTCTTTTAGACAATATTAAACACTTTTAGATAAACTGTTTAAACAATTCATACAATAGCGATATTTCATAGGTAGAAATTTTAATATTATATTTTAATTCGATTGGTTGAAAAATACTTTTAGTTATTTCAAAAAAGGCCTTCTCTTTTGCAGATTCCGGTTCAACTTCGATCTTACCGGTATTACGAACCATCAACCGCTCAATCATCAAAGCAATATGCATATAAAGATTTAATTTGACCTTGCCATCCAACTTAAGATTATAAAAATCCTCGTACTTTTTATTAATCGTCTCAACTTCACCCAAAACTACGTCTGGATTTAAAAAGCTCAACCGCTCAGCGATTCCCTCTTTAGAAAAGAAGCGCAACAGCTCATTATTGAATTGGTCAAGCTCCCGTTGATTTAAATATGGCGATAGCCAATGTTTCAGCTTGTTTTCACCACTTGAATCCAAAATATCATAAAGATTCATATGGTTAAATTCAACTTTTTCTGTAATGTCGATCGTCGTTAAAACAAATAGGGTCTGCTTAAAGTACGCCCACTTTTGCTTTTCGATTTTTTCCTTTAAATCGTTATAGCCCAGCGGAATTACTTTGATATTGACCGGTAAATATTTTCGCAAAAGGTCACTGATTTTTTCAGCTATTCCCAGCCCTGAAATACAGGAAACCAAAATATTAACCGACTGCGAGAACCCTTCATAGTACTTAACCCCAATCTGGTAGTCCTGCTCGGCTTTTTCAGCTATTTGCTTAAACGGTAAATTCTGTTTCATTTTTAAGCCTAAATCCAGTGCCGTCAGAGTCGTCAGGTTATTGACTACCAATAAATCGCCATCTAGTTGAGAACTAATCTGAGAATAGAGCTGGCTCAATGACCCCATATCCACCATTAAAATAAAGCCGTTAGTAGTGTTAAAGCTGGCAATTAACTTATTAGCCTCACCGGCAATCGTTGCAATATTAGCATCAATCGGCATATCAATTGCATCAAACACATAATTACCGCAAAGCGAATTAATTACTGCCTGAATACTGGTTGCCGTATTTTCTCCGTGAGCAACCATCAGTCCACGCAGCTGGATTTTTTCATCAACATGATCACTAAGTAAAATTGCAAACAGATAAGTTAGGCTAATTTTACTTTTGGGATTTAAAACTGGCAATTCTTCATAAAATTTTTCAGCTACATGGAGCGAGCGAGGTAAATGCTCGGCAATCACTTCACCTAAACGGGGTAGATCATAACTTAAGCGGAAATGATGTTCATATAACGCATAAATAATCGGCTCCAGGTACGCTGTTTTCGCTAAGCCATACTGCTTTTCAATTATTTTTTGAAATAAATATTCATGTTGAACATGTAAGCCCGAATTTAACGACTGCTTATTAACAAACTGGTTAATTGCTTGAATCTGTAGTCGGCACTTATTTAAATTAACTGTCGAATAGTCAGTCAGCAATTCCTTTAACGAAGAAATAATGTTAGTTAATTTGCGCGTCATCCTAGAGTTAGAAGGTAAAAAGTACTGACCACACGGCTCGACACTAATTGCGCCATAGTCCTTAAAACGGGATAACTGGTCAATTTGTAAATCCTTTAAGTGCAGGACGATTTTCTCTTCACTGCTGCTGTCTTGGTAAGCAGCGGCACAAGAAACTTCAATAACATTTTTCAAGTAACCAATATTACCCGGATGCTTGAGCTGTACCAGAGCAGAAGTAACTTGCTTATCAACAATTATTTTTTTAGCAATTTTATGGGCTTCGGCATGAAATAATGAGTTAATCAATTC
Organism: Lactobacillus sp. B4005; assembly: GCF_026536045.1. Taxonomy (NCBI): domain Bacteria; kingdom Bacillati; phylum Bacillota; class Bacilli; order Lactobacillales; family Lactobacillaceae; genus Lactobacillus; species Lactobacillus sp. B4005. The sequence goes on along the minus strand of NZ_JAFNOZ010000005.1, from coordinate 63,507 downwards.
CAACCGCTCATCCACTGGCCGCTCAATATAATCTGGCAGATTGACCCTAACCGGAATTCGCCGTAAAAAAGTAGGCAATAAGACTTGCTCAGGATTTTCCGTAGTCGCCATTATGATGCGCACTTTTGCTTTTATCGGGTGAATATTATCACCCATTTTATAAAATTGGTGCGAATCAATAAAACTAAACAGTTTTTCCTGATTTTCATTGCTTAATCGATGGACTTCATCCAAAAATAAGTAACCACCATCGGCCTGCTTTAGCAGACCATCTTTTTCGGTATCCGCACCGGTAAAGGCGCCGCGAACATAGCCAAATAGCATACTAGAAATTAGTTCTGGATTATTGGCATAGTTGGCACAATTTAAGACAATATATGGAGCTTTTTGTGCAATTACGCCACTTTTTTGGGCGTAAGTATACAATTTGCTAGCTAAATAGCTTTTACCAACACCTGAATTCCCAGTGATTAAAACGTTCAACCCATCAGGAGGGTAGGCTGCAGCAGCTGATAATTGCTGGATTGTTTTCTCAAGTGAGCCGTGTCCGCCAATAATTCCACCAAAAAAATCAGAATTAGTTTGCCTAGCAGCAATTTTTTGCCACTTAACAGGCCTATCAGCTATTTTGTTTACTTTCTTCTCTTTCACAAGCTGATTAAGATAATGGCTAACAACTGATCTGGACAACTGTAAATGCTGCGCTAAATCGCTAGTATTAATTGTTTCGTTACCGGATAATTTTTCAATTTGATTTAAAACTCGTTGTTTAGCGCTACTCATCACAATTCTCCTTAGACTAATTTTTTCTTAATTATACCGAATTATAACAGTGCTTTCTATATAAAAATAGTTCTAGTTCTAAGTTTTGCAAAAATTAAATTTTTAGCAAGCATTGTAAATCGGCTGTCGTCCTATTACGTAAGGAAAGTTGCCCCTTTTTATTCTTTGGTACGTATTAATTTAAAAAATAACTACTGTTAACAATTAGGTAGTTTTTACCCCCAATTAATACCGAGTAGAAACTAAAAATTTAGTCTTGACTTGTATTTTTTAATATTTTATAATTTTCTCATCAAAGGTTGGAGGTAATTTCAATGATTAAGACTAGAAATCATCAATTACAGCAGAATAACCGTTATTACTATAGCTATTACAGGTAAAGGTTTGGATTCATCACGGTGAGTTCAAACATCAAGGTTTGAATTTATCAGTGATGGCTATAGCTTTTTAAGTATGATTAGCCACACGACTTTCTAAGTGGCTAATCTTGCATTAACAATGAATGATTAATCCCAAGGCAATCTTGTGTTACCCACTTAGAAATGAGTGGGTATTTTTTTATTGGAGGAAAAAAATGCATTTACGTAAATTAATGACAGGAATCAGTCTGGCAGGATTACTTTTATTGGGAGGATGCAGCAGTAAAAAAGCTGACGATAACAAAGCTGTTAAACATGTTGGCGTATTACAAGTAGTTCAGCACCCTTCGCTTGATAAAGCCTACAAAGGTTTTAAAAAGGGGCTGAAAGAGGAAGGTTATGTTGAGGGTAAGAACCTCAAAATTGATTACCAAAATGCTCAAAACAGTCAGGATAATTTAAAGAGCATGAGCGATAAGCTAGTTAAGGAAAAATCTGATTTGATTTTAGGAATCGCTACACCCGCCGCACAAAGTGTGGCTAACGCTACGCAAGATATTCCGGTAGTTGTCACTGCCGTAACCGACCTAAAGGCAGCCAAATTGGTAAATTCCAATGCTAAGCCTGGTAGAAACGTTACCGGTACTACCGACATGGTTTCAATCAAACGCCAAATTGACCTACTGTTATCAATTGTGCCTAAAGCAAAAACAATCGGGATTATGTACAATGCCGGTGAAGCCAATTCTAAAATTCAGGCGGACATGGCAACTGCAGTTCTGAAAAAGGCCGGAGTAAAGGTGCTGATTAAAACAGCTAATACAACTAATGATGTTCAACAGGTAACTGAAACCTTAGCCTCTAAAGTGCAAGGAATTTTCGTTCCTACCGATAACACTTTTGACTCGGCAGCCTCAGTTGTCGGCAAGGTGGTCAAAGAGAAAAAAGTACCACTAGTTGCGGGTTCAACTGATCAGGTTAAGACGGGTGGCCTAGCATCAATTGGCATCGATTATGAAGCCCTTGGCGAACAAACCGGTAAAATGGCTGCTAAGATTTTGGCTGGCAAAGCAAAACCCGCTGATATGCCGGTTGAAAAGGCCCACGATATGCGTTTAGTGGTTAATAAAAAAATGGCCAAGGCCCTGGGAATTGATCCAAAATCAATCAAGGCTCCCAAAAATTAAGATTAAATAATTAGCCGAGCTCAAATGCCCTTTCTAACAGGGTTATTATTGAGCTTACTCACACATAGCTTTTTTATCAGCCAGGTTTTTCTTGACTTTAAAATCTTAATAATTTATAATTTTTTCATCAAGGTTGGAGGTACTTTTGATCATGAATATAAATCAAAAATCACAACTGAATAACCGTTATTACTTTAGCTACTTTAGATAGCATTTGAATTCATCAAGATGAGTTCAAATGAAACGCAAGTTTGGATTTATCTATGATGGCTAGAGCGATTTGATTACGGTTAGCCACATAACTCTAAGTGGCTAATCGCAACGATTAATTTACAAAACAATGTTTGTATACCCACTTAGAAGTAAGTGGGTATTTTTTATGGAGGATTTTTAATAGATGCATATTAGAAAATTAATTACGGGACTTGGTTTAGCAGGATTATTATTACTTGGCGGCTGTAGTAATAACAAAAAGAGTGATAGCGGCCAAACTATCAAACATGTTGGTGTGCTGCAAGTTGTGCAGCATCCCTCCCTTGATAAAGCCTACGAAGGTTTTAAAAAAGGCTTAAAAGAAGAAGGTTATGTTGAGGGTAAAAATCTTAAAATTGATTACCAAAACGCGCAAAACAGTCAAGATAATTTAAAGAGTATGAGCGAAAAACTGGTTAACGAAAAATCTGATTTAATTCTGGGAATTGCTACACCGGCTGCCCAAAGCGTTGCTAATGCCACACAGGATATTCCAACTGTCGTAACTGCAGTAACCGACTTAAAAGCAGCTAAGCTCGTTAATTCAGACGCAAAACCCGGCAGAAATGTTACTGGAACCACTGATATGGTATCAATTGATAAACAAATTAAGCTGTTATTATCAATTGTGCCCAAGGCTAAAACAATTGGCGTCATGTATAATGCCGGCGAGGCCAATTCCAAAATCCAGGCAGATTTAGCAATTAAAGCACTCAAAAAAGCCGGTGTGAAAGTGTTAGTTAAGACGGCCAACACTACAAATGATGTTCAGCAGGTAACAGAAACTTTGGCGGGCAAGGTTCAGGGAATTTACGTTCCAACTGATAATACATTTGCCTCAGCTTCCTCGATTATTGGTAAAGTTGTTAAGGAAAAGAAGATTCCGCTAGTAGCAGGTTCAACTGATCAAGTAAAAACCGGTGGTTTAGCCTCAATCGGAATTGACTACGAAGCACTCGGTGAACAAACTGGTAAAATGGCAGCTAAAATTTTAGCGGGTAAAGCTAAGCCAGCAAACATGCCAGTTGAAAAAGCAAATGAATTAAAACTGGTTGTTAACCACAAGATGGCCAAGGCTTTAGGAATTGATCCTAAAACCATTAAGGCACCAAAATAAGTTTAGAAAGGCAGCGTGAACGCAAAACAATGTTAAATACTTTTTGGGAATTATTTCTTTCTGCAACTTCACAAGGATTACTCTGGTCACTAATGGCCATTGGGGTTTACTTAACTTTTCGTATTTTAGATTTGGCTGATATGACTGCTGAAGGAAGCTTCCCCTTAGGTGGTGCAATTGCCACAATGTGCCTTGTTAAAGGAGTTAATCCGATTTTAGCAACACTAGCAGCTTTTGGAGGCGGCATGATTGCTGGCCTGGTAACAGGATTTTTAAATACTAAATTACGCATTCCATCATTACTGGCTGGAATTATCACAATGACTGGCCTATACTCCATTACCTCTCGGGTAATGCAAAATGCAGCTAATGTTTCACTATTAGGTAAAGAGACCATTTTTACTATTGCCCAAAACTGGGGCTTAACGAGGAATAATGCTGTTATCGTGATGGGGCTAATTATTGCTTTAGTCGTTATTGGCTTACTGGTAGTATTCTTCCGCACAGAAATCGGCTTAGCGATGCGTGCGACTGGTGATAATCCGGAAATGAGTGCTGCCAATGGAATTAAAACTCAAGGAATGAAAATTCTAGGCTACATGATTTCTAATGCTTGTATTGCCCTTTCAGGAGCACTGCTCGCCCAGAATAACGGCTTCGCAGATTTAAACTCCGGGGTCGGAACCCTAGTTATCGGTTTAGCCTCAATTATTATTGCTGAAGTCATTGTACGGAATTTACCAATCTGGGGTCGTTTGCTGACTTTAGTTCTCGGTGCAATTATTTACCGGTTGATTTTAGCACTAGTTTTCCAGATGAATGTCGAACCATCGGATGCTAAATTAGCTTCGGCTTTGGTCTTAGTTGTTTGTCTAACCCTGCCTAACTTTCACCTACCGCGTAATCTAAAAGGAGGAAACAAGAATGCCGGAAGTACTAAAGATTAAAAACTTACACCAAACTTTTGAACGTGGGACCGTTAACGAAAACCGCGTACTACAAGGGATCGATCTCAGCTTAAAAGCTGGTGACTTTGTAACAATTATTGGAAGTAACGGTGCCGGAAAATCTACCTTATTAAATAGTATTGCTGGCACGATCCCGATCCAAGAAGGACAAATTATCCTGAACGGCAATGACATTACCAAATTACCTGTAACCAAACGGGCCAAAAATATTAGCCGGGTCTTTCAGGATCCTAAGATGGGAACAGCAGTCAGACTGACGGTTGAAGAAAACTTGGCCTTAGCAATGAAACGGGGCCAACACCGTGGTTTTTTACCAGGAGTTAAAAAACAGGACCGCAAGTTTTTTAAAGAACAATTAGCCCAGCTGAATTTAAACTTGGAAAACCGGTTGGAAACTGAAATTGGTCTGCTTTCTGGTGGTCAAAGGCAGGCAATTACCCTGCTTATGGCAACCTTGCAGCGACCTGACTTAATTTTATTAGATGAGCATACCGCGGCTCTTGATCCTAAAACTTCCATTACGGTGATGGAACTCACGCAAAAATTAATTAGTGAGCAGCACTTAACGGCATTCATGGTAACCCATAACATGGAGGACGCGATTCATTATGGTAATCGTCTCATCATGCTTCACCAGGGACGTGTTGCTGTCAACTTGGCTGGTGAAGAAAAGCAAAACCTAACCGTACCCAAATTAATGGAACTGTTCCAAAAACAAGTTGGTAGTGAAGTTGGCGATGATGCGATGTTATTAGCCTAAATACTAACTAAAAAAAAGCAATCTGAACAAAGTTCAGATTGTTATTTTTGTTTCTTAATTTTTATTAACGGCTTCACTTGCATTTATGCAGTTAATCAAGAACATCGAATTAACCGAATAGTTTACCCTTGGGTGCGCTTTTTGTAGTGCTTTTAACGTTGGCAGTAATAATTAATTTTGCACTTTTATCTAAATCGCTTTTAATTATTAATTCTATTAGGTAAAAAATATATTATCGTTACCCTTAAATTCCTAATAATTACTAAACTATTCTTGTCAAATGGAATTGAGGTTCAAATATTATCCTTGAATAGTTTTTTTGCATCTAGCTCACTTATTTTTTAATTAACCAGCGCTCAATAACGTTTAAAAATAACTATTCTCTTTTTATCTATAATGTACTTGACAATTTACACTGAATAATGTTAACAAAATTTCGAAAATTCTAATCAATAATTTAAATTAACCTTCATAATCAGCTTAAACTCATATCTATTCAACAATGCAGGAAAACTCCAGATTTTACAGGTAACCAAGATTAACTGTCGACCTTCAAATTATGTTGAAAATTCAATAAATAATTAAATTGGAAAATCCTATGCTTAACCATAATCTAACTAGTCGCGTACAAATAAGTAGTATTTAACATTTCATTTTTAAACATGTCTCTTAATGATTAAAAAAGAACTACGATATCATATCGCTTTTTTGTAAATAATAAAAGCAAAATAGATTTTTTAAGAAGTATCATTATTAGCAATTGACTAATCACCCAATTTTAGTTTAAAAACTTTTATTTAGCAAACAGCGTTAGCTATTTAATATATTTTGTTTGGTCAAAACTAAGCTATTCATCTTCAGATAAATTTAGTATAGTAGTAATTTAGTCCAAAAGTGTGAAACTGTTTCAATTAAGAGTTTTAATCCATATCTTTTGTTATCAAGAATTTAAAACTTTTAATTTCTAGGTTTCTCTTTATATAAAACAAATGATTCTTAAGTTTAATATATGATAAGCAGTTGTTGTACTCTTACTGTTAGGTTTAGGTCAAAATTTGTAAAGACTGAACCCACAACTTTAAGCGAATAGATAAAAATAAAGTCAGACTTAAGCTCTTTTAGAACGCAAAAGAGCGCATACCTTTTTATATAATACAAGTAAAAGTTTCAACATTTTTAATATAGCTTCACCACTATTAAATAAAAAATCTGAAAACCTTAATTAATTACATAGTTTTCCTAAAAGTAATCTTTAATAACATGTCATTTTAATTCCAATTTTTTTAACTTTTAGGAATAGCTTTTAATCTCTAATTTATTTGCGCTGACTTCTTGCAAAAACTGGTTTTGCTTAAATTTAAAAATCAAGTCTGTTGTTTTAATAGGGAGATACTAATATGTCAAAATAAATTACTAACTATTCATTAATAAACCACTTCAACTTTATTTTTCTCAAACAGTTCATTAAAACTGGTTGTTGGCTTTTTATCAGTTACTAACGCTGAAAGTTGATTTAATTCACAATCTTTATAGGGTAAAACCTGATCAAACTTAGTATTATCAATTAGTAAAATCATTTTTTTAGTACATTCCAACAGGGCATGCTTTAAATTTGATTCTGATTCTACTTTATCAGTTATGCCATATTTTAAACTAATTCCACGACAAGACATAAAAGAAATATCAAAAACATAATTTTTTAAATAACTCGCCGTAATCATGCCACTAGTATATGTATCAATCAGTGTACCTCCTAAAACATTAATTTTATTCTGAGTATGTAAATTTAAATAAATAGCTGTTTCTAAATTCGTAGTAGTTATATTTAAATCTTTAAAAGCTCCTAAAAAATGTGAGAGTGTGTTTGCTGTACTGCTGCCATCTAAAAAAATATTTTGTCTATTTTCAATAAAACCTGCTGCAAGTGAAGCAATATATTTCTTTTCACTCATATTAAGGTGTTGCTTAATAGTTGTTGGAGTTTCTATTTCATTTGGCTTTAAAACAAAAGCTCCTCCATTAATGCGCTGCACTAAATCATTGTCTGACAAAACTTTTAAATCTCGTCTAACTGTACTAGCGCTATAATGCAATAATTTAGAAATTTCAGTAATAGTTAAAAAGTTTTTTTCTTTTAAAAGCGTTAATAAAAACTCTTGTCGCTTGTTCATAGTAGGCCTCCGATTAAGAATGAAACAAATCCGTCAATTTTTGAAAAATTCTTTATTCATTTTGACATATTTTCAATATCATTGTCATCTATTGAAAAAATATAGATAGATTTATAGCATTAGTAATGAAAGCGAATACAAATATAATTAACATTAATGGAGGTTAAAAATGACATTAGTAACTTTAAATGATATTTTACCAAAGGCAAAAAAGGAGGGCTATGCGGTTGGTGCATTTAATTATGCAGACCTGAATACTGCGCGTGGCATCATTAAAGCAGCAGAAGAAGAAAATTCTCCAGTAGTCTTGCAGATTGCAGAATCGCATTTTCCCTATTTGCCATTAAGAGAAGGCGGAAAGCTGGCACTCGACTTAGCCGAAAATGCCAGTGTACCAGTTGTTGTTCACCTAGATCATGGTACAGACATGGAAACTTGCATTAAAGCATTGCGCTTGGGCTTTAGTTCAGTAATGCTTGATTTTTCGCAAAAATCTTTGACCGAAAATATTGAAAAGACCAAAGAAGTCGTTGAATTCGCACATGATATTGGAGCAAGCGTCGAGGGAGAAGTAGGTGTGATGACGCACGATGGCGGTGATGGCAAACCGGATTATAGCAACTTAACAGACAACTATACCACCATAGAAGAAGCAAGAAAGTTTTACAATGAAACTAACATTGATGCTATGGCCATTTCTTATGGAACAGTTCACGGTATTTATCGCGAAAAACCGATGCTTAATTTCGATCGTCTACATGAAATTTCAAGTGCAGTCCCAGTTCCTTTAGTTGTTCATGGTGGCTCTGGTTTAACCGATGAAGAATACAGAAATTCAATTAAAAATGGTATCAGCAAAATAAATTACTATTCCGTAATGTCTTTTAATGTCACTAACGGGTTGCGAAAATATCTCAATGAGCGTGAGAAAGAGCAAGTTTTCTTATATGATGTCGATATGAAAATAATGGAATTGGTTAAAGAAGATATCAAGAATAAAATAAGAGTCTTTGGTTCAGCAAACAAGGCTTAGTATATAAAAAGGTATAGTTATGAACAAATTTTTAATTATCACTCATAGTACTCTGGCTGAAGGTTTTTACAACAGCACCAAGTTTCTAAGTGGTTTGACAGATAATGTCAAGTTTATTAATGCTTATGTCGATGAAAGTGACTGGACCAAAGAAGCTAAACAATTTTTATCAGAAGAAAATTATAAAAATTCTGTCGTTGTTATGACGGATATTTTCGGTGGTAGTGTTAATCAAAAAATGACGCTTTTACTCAAAAAATTTAACTTTATCCTGATTACTGGCGTAAATTTGCCTTTAGTTTTGTCACTGGTACTCGAAACTGAACCGTTAACGAAGGAAAAGTGCTCAAAAATAGTTACAGAAGCAAGAAAGCAATTACAAGTTGTCAAAGCGGTTAAGCCAGAAAAGGATGAACAAGACGATGTTTTTTTAAATTGATTAAGGATGCGATTTTATGATTAAAGAACTGAGAGTAGATGACCGGTTAATTCACGGCCAGGTCGCACTAACCTGGCCGGGTCATTTGGGAACAAGTCATATTGTTGTTGCCAATGATGAAGCCAGCAAAAATGAGATGCAACAAAGCGCACTAAAAATGTCAGTGCAGGGAACAGCAAAAGTTCTTGTACGGAATATTGACGATGCAATCAAATTGTTTGAAAATCCGAAGGCACAAAGCATACCAATGTTTGTGGTGGTTAATAAGGTAAAAGACGCACAAAGAATCTATGAAGGCTTGGACAGACAAGGTGTTGAAAGAATAAATATTGCAAACGTTGGACGTTTTGATGGTATTGATAAAAGCAAAAAGACTGAACTAACAGGTTCAATATTATTGACTTTAGAGGATGAGGAAGCTACTAAAGCTTTAATAGGTGCTAATGCCAAAGTAGTTCATCAAGTGATACCAACCGATAAAGCAGAAGCATTTTCGAGCATACTGAAGGAGCACTAAAATGACTAGTAATATAATTTGGGCCGCTTTTTTATGTGGCTTAGCTGAATTTATTTGTTACGGAGGCGACTGGCTAATCGGGCAAAATATGGCTGACCAGCCTATTGTTGTCGGTCCACTCGTCGGCCTGCTTTTAGGCGACCTCCAAACGGGAATTATCCTAGGAGCGATGCTTGAAGCGACTTTTATTGGTGCGGTCAACGTTGGGGGAGCTGTTTCACTCAATCCCTCCGTTGCCACCGTCTTAGCAGTAGCCTATGCAATAATTGGCGGAGGCGATACCAAAGCTGCCGTTGCGCTTGCTATACCAATGGGGTTATTGGGTGGTTTACTTGAGGTTGGTACCTATGTATTGTTTTCCCTAGTTCAAGATTCATGGACTGACGCCGCAGATAAGGGCAATGAGAAAAAACTAGTTTGGCTTCACTATGGCGTCTGGTTTGCCAGGTCACTTGTATTTTTTGCAGCAGTCTTTGTCACAGTTCTTATCGGTGTCAAGCCAGTAGCTGCTTTCATCAAGTCACTACCAGCATTTGTTGAAAATGGACTGGGACTGACTGGTGGCCTTCTTCCGGCAGCTGGTTTCGCAATGTTGCTTAGCATGGTTTGGGAAAAGAAACTGGCTGTATGGTACTTTTTAGGATTTATCTTAGTTGAATATGTCAAGTTACCACTACTTGTTGTTGGAATTATTGGCTTAGTATTTGCAGTAGTGTTCGCCTTTTACGATAAAGATATTTTCGACTTAAAACACCAAAAAAATGCAGCAATAGTAAATAACAAAACGTCAAATGAACAAGAAGAGGAGGATTTTCTATCATGAGCAGTGAAACTAGTATTAAAAATAAAAGCACCACAATTTCACCTACGGATAAAAAACTCTTGCGCAAACTTTACCTTAGATCATTGACAATTGGTGCACCCTTGCAATATGCCAACGAATATGGCTCGGGATTTGAGTATTCAATCCTGCCTTTTATCGACCATTATTATAAGGATGGCTCTGACAAAAAGCGCCAAGCCCTTAAAAGGCACATCGTCTTTTATAATATAACTCAATATGTTGGTACATTCTGCCAGGGTCTTGTGGCATCAATGGAAAAGCAGGCTGCTATGCATGATGACTATGATGTTTCATCCATTAGTGCCGTTAAGGCTAGTTTAATGGGGCCAATGTCAGGTATCGGTGATACATTGTTTTGGGGTATTTTGCGGGTCATTGCTGCTGGCGTGGCTATGACTTTTGGCATGCAAGGCAATGTTTTGGCACCGTTTGTCTTCTTATTGATATACAATATTCCGGCACAATGGTGTCGTTGGGAAATGACCAAGTTGGGCTTTTCCGTTGGTTCGGAATACATCACCGAAATGTATTCGTCAGGACTTCTCACGATCTTTACCAAAGCGGCAAGAACACTGGGTCTGATTATGTTAGGAGGTATGACTAGTAGCCTCGTCCAATTCAAGACGAAACTAGTTTTCCATGTCGGTGGGGGGCAAGTAATTAATGTTCAAAACATTCTTGACTCGCTTCTAAAAGGACTAGTCCCGTTGATAATCACTTTAGTTTGCTACTGGTTAATTGCCAAAAAACATATTAACTTTACAGTGGTCATCATTGGTTTAATCGTTTTCTGTATCCTACTCAGTGCATTGGGTATTGCATAAATAACTAAGATTTAAAAAGTCGAGAACTTCAATTTTTTGGTTCTCGACTTTTTGTATACAATTTAATAGTCAACGATTTTGAATGATAGTAGCAATATCGACACAGGTCTCTTCACTCTGTTTTAAATAACCTAGTCGATCAAAAAAGCCATGATCTAGTCCTTTATATAATATTTCTTGGACCTCAACGTTATTTTGCTGAAGCAGTTTTACAAAGTACTTATTACTTGGTAAAAAGTAGTCAAATTCCGCTTCAATCATAGTTACCGGTGGCATATTGACAAAATTAGTTGAATATACTGGACTAACTTATGGATCAGTTGCTTTAGCATTTCCAACATAAAGTAATTTCATTAAGTTGTTAACATACATAATTTTATTTAATCTTGTGTGAATATAATTACGATGCTTTTCATTCATTTGATAGAATAAATAATTCCAATTATAAAGAGTTTGTTCAACTTTCTGTAAATCTAGAGCTCCATATATTGAAATCACCTGTTTAATTAAGTGTTTATTATCTAGTAGCCCACATTCAACTGCTAAATTTCCTCCTGCACTATCACCAGCAACAAAAACTTGCGAATTATTAAAACCGAGATATTTTTGGTTAGAAATTGTCCATTCAACAATTTCTAACGCGTCATTAAGAGAACCAGGAAATGGTGTTTCAGGAGCTAGTCTATAATCTGGTGAAATTACTACACATTTTGCTCTTTCCGCTATTAAGCGACACTGATTTAGCAAAGTGCTACTACTTCCACCGATAAAACCTCCACCATGAAAGTAAACACAAGCATTTTTAATATTTTTTTCATTACCTGGTCTACAAACCACAGCAGGTAAAAACCTATTCTTACATTCAATAAGTATATTTTTTTCAATAACTGCAGTAGTAGTTAGATCCTTGTTAGGAGATCCCATACTTTTTCTTACTTCCGTAAAATCAATTTGAGTCAAATCAATTACTTTGTTTGCTTCTTCATCAGTAAACTCCGGTTTGCATTGTGTTCGCTTTAGAACCTGAGGATCGAGAAGCCCCCATCGTTCACCATATACAGTATTCTTAATAATCATCTTTTGCCCCCATTCATGATTAATTATTTTAAATCACATCAATAGACATATGTATGTATAATTACTTTACCAATAAGTTACATGTGCATGCCAAACTTTTATTAAAAATCTTTCTTAAAAAGTTAGATTTGCATCGTATTAAATAAAGCTATTTTTGAGTTTTATTATAATCATCGTTACAAACAACTTCCTATACACCTCGAATATTCCTCTTCGTTCTAAGTAAGTGCTGATTGTCAAAAAAATATCACCAAATTAAATAATCATATACAAATGCAAAAAAAATTAATTTTTATATATGAGAGTAGTTATTACGCATGTTTTCAGTGATTGCATTTCTTATTTCGTATGCAAATTAAAAACAAATCTTAAAATAATTGGAACAATTAAAGCCATAAATCCAAGAATAAATGAGTACAATAAGTGTGTTTTTTTTACAGTTATCTAATTAATAACATCCTCAATGCCACAATTCTCTGACTTATCAAATTCTAAGCCATGAATGCAGACTAAAGGAATGTTTTGCCCCCGCTGACCCATTACTAACCCGGCTGCAGAAGCTAGCATGTCACAGAGCGTTTCGGCAGTACCATTTTCCTTATTCAATCTCAATCCATTCAGGCCATACAAACCAACTGCAACTTGGTTCGCACCTTTTTTATCAACCCTGCCATCACTATCAGTAATGATTACGCTTGTTCGAACTCTTAGAATGTCAAAGAATGTATCGCTGATTGTCTTAGCTGTCTTGTCACAATCTTTAGGTAGAGTAATCGCAAAATTATCTTTGACCTTATCAACACCCGCGCTGGTCAAAAAGAGACCGTTGGGTAGCCAAGCACCAATATGATAACCAGAAATTTCTAAATGTTTACCTGATGGATCACCTGTCTGATTAATAATTACCTGAATTAATCTTGCATCCTTGCGTGGAATTTGTTTATGAATTTTTTCAGCTAAAGAAGAGGGCGTTATGGTGTTCAGATCAATAATATTGTCTTCTGCAAGAGAACAGATTTTAGAGGCGACACAAATAATGTCGCCATTAGCAATTTTAAAACTCTCTTTTTTTATTATCTTGGCTAAAGTTTTTGGTAAGTCACATGGTGCCGAAATTTGTGGTACGTTGTGTAGTCCTTCGATGGTTAACATATTTTATTCTCACAGCTTTTAATTATTGATTATCATGCAGTAAATAAGAGCTCTGCTACTTTATTCTCTAAAAAGGTTAATTGATTTAGATGAAATACTGTTTGGCCTCAATAAACTATAAATAAGAAACCGACATTTAAAGTTTAACTCTAAAAAGATACTATTAGCAAAGGTACAAATTCACTATCTTTGAGGATGATTTTTACGTGATAATTTTTTAGTTGAAAACAGATAGCTATCAACCTATTTTTAGATTTTCTCTTCTTAACTGAGCATTGAACAGCGAGCCTATTATTGTAAGTACTTAAAGTTGTTTTTGTATTTTATCATTTTAATAAAAATCAAGACAAAAACAGGTCATTCTTTAATGAGAGCTGACCTTTTTTTACCATTTTTAACTGGAGATTTTACTAATATATTAAACTTTCTTGCCCTTTTCCATATCTTCAAAGACTAAACGATATTTGGCAGAAATTATCGAGCATTCAAATATCGTAACAATAGCCGCTAAAATCCATGTTATCTTAAAGCCAATGCAAATTGCAATTGCGACAGCGATTACCAGCATTCCTTGTAAGGTAACTGCGCTGGCAGCTGTCCTTTTTAAGAACTGCATGATTTTTACTGACTTCACGACAATTACTTGGCACAATATAAAATATGCCACCAAAATAATTAAATAAATCAATTTTGTTCTTTTGCCTTTTCTGAGACTTCTTTTTCTAGTTGTTGTTTTTCAAATACTTTGAAGAATGGATAGTAAATTATCAGATACACAACAAAGTTAACTATTGAAAGAATCGCAGCATTCCAGCTCCAATTCGTACTCATAATTGCTGCAATTGGTGCAGGGATTGTGAATGGTAGCCTGACCATCATCATCGGAACCAAGTGTGTGACTGTAGCAAAGTAGGAAATTGTCCCGGTTACTAATGGAGCGAGAATAAATGGAATACCTAAAATAGGGTTCAAAACAATTGGTGCACCAAAGATAATTGGTTCATTGATATTAAATAGCCCTGGCAAAAACGATAATTTACCCAAATCTTTCAAGTATTGTGACTTAGAGAACATGAACAAAACAACCAAAGCTAAGGTACCACCAGCACCACCAATCCAAACAAACCATTGTAAAAATTGTTCTGTAAAAATTGTTGGTAGCTTGGTTGCTGCAACGCCGGCATGGAACTGGTTCATATTATTGGCAATCGACATTTCCCAAAATGGTCTGACAATCGGATCCATAATTGCAGCGCCGTGAATTCCTAAAGTCCAAAAACCACAAATTAGGAAGATCGTTGTTAAGCCACCAGCCAAACTATTTCCAACTAGGAAACCTTTTAACGGCATTAATAGATTAGAAATAAAGGTTGCAATGTTAAAGTTAAAAATATCTCTAACTACCCAAAATAAAATCAAAATAATTGCAGCTGGAAATAACGCAACAAATGAATTGGAAACCTCAGGCGGAACACCGTCTGGCATTTTTATTGTAATGTTCTTTTTTTCTAAAAAATGGTAAATTTCAACTGAAATCAGTGCAGTCGCAATTGCCGCGAAAAGTGAAGACGCACTTAGGTTGGCAATGTTCATGTAGCGGCCTGCTGTAATGACTCCCTTAACATCAGTATTTACCTTTACTGGCTGCACTGTGGCAACCAAAAATGCAAGAACTCCCAAGATACCGCTAGACAAGGTATCCATTTTATAGCTAGCTGCCAGGGCCGAAGCAATGCCAAACGTAGCATATAGGGATAAAATTCCAACGGTAAAGCGAAATGGGATGTCCAAAATAGCCTGATATGGTGCTAAAAAATTGGCTACTGCTGGAATCGGCATGTTACTTAAAATTGTAAAAAAGGACCCCACAATTGTCAGTGGCAATGTGGCAATAATACCCTTTCGAATGGCTGTCATGTGCCGTTGCTGGCCTAATTTATTAGCAGCTGGCAAAATTTTAGCCTCTAAAAAATTGACAAAGTTATTCATTTTTTTACCTCGTGTTTATTTTTTATTTATTGTTTTAATCGTTTGCTTGGACAAACTTGAACTTTGACCACGGCTTGATGAAGGGAAGAAGCACCATGTCATTGGCAGCAATTCTTCCCACCAGATTTTTTCGCGAATCCCTATGAGGCATCAAAGCAACCTGTAGTTCATTTTTATATTTACCAAAATTATCGTTGCCAACCAAGATATCGCCGAATTGAAATTCTTTTTCGTTATCGTGGCACGGATTTGCTCTATTACTATATTTTTTACGGACCTCCGTAGATCTGATTACCTGCTCAGTGATGTCGCCGCGTCGCACGTGTTGATTGTTAAGCACGATTTCACGCTCAATCTCATTACTTTCAGGTAAAAACTCAACCCTAAACTCAATCTGATAGCGATCAATCTCGCTTAGCTTGTTTAATTCATCATCGCTAGCATATGCATTACCGATAATTACATCATCGATTAATCCTGTAGCAAACATCTTCTTAGCCTGAACCTCAACCGGCAAATTACGATCCTCTTCTAAAGTTGGTAGACCGTCATTTACACTCCAAGGTCCGATTGATCCTGCCTGTGAGCTTATGAATGCAGCAGTTCGAAGATTATTTTCTTTAAACCGTCTACTACATTTCGTAAAGAAGGTAAAAGGTAAACCGGTTCCTTTTTGTGGATAAAAATTGTGACAACCATAAATAAACGGCTTATTTGCCTGATAAGACATAATGTTATCCACATATGCCACATCATTGCTCATGTTGAGTTCAATCACCAAATTTTGCAGATTGTAACTGAGCAAGGCTTCCTTTTTGCCATCAAATCCATCATCAAGTCGAAGGCCATCTACACCGAGCTTCTTAAAAAATGACAAATTATCATACGAGATACCTAAGATATCAAAAATTGCGGGGGAAACATCTAAAACTACTTCATAATCAAGTCTTTTTGCAAGCTGAGTCAATGACTTATACTTTTGAACAATGCTGTCCTTATTACCAGAGATTTCCAAAAGACTCATGAAAATGCGAGAAAATCCTAACTCACTCGCCTTTTGTAAGTATTGCTGGTCCAAGTTGAAGTCACTGTGGTCTGGATAAATCGATATTCCTAATCTTCTTTTCATTCTACCGCCTGCTAATCCAGCTTCTTCTTAACAATTTCGAATAACCTTGCGACATCCTCAGGTCTAGTAAGGCCTGTTGCTTTATCAATAATAGATGAGTAAACGTGAGGCAAAATCATACTGACGCCAGCTTTCAAAGCGATATCAAGAATTGCTTCAAAGTTGTCAAGATCTATTCCACCTGTTGGTTCAAGACTAAAATTATTGTCAGCACATGCCTTAGCAATGTATGCATATTCCTCCTTATGTGACAAGCCGTTCATCGGGAAGAACTTGAAAGAACTACCTCCCATATCTTTTAATAAAGCAATTGCAGTTGTTACTGGTATTTCAGCAGTCATTTCTTTCGAGCTAAGAGGACCTGTGGCAATGTTGACATAACCCGTTTTTCCAGTTGGCGAAACCAGACCATTAATGATCGTTTCATTTTGGCCAAGCTGAGCGCGAGAATAACCCACACCCGTGAACACTTGGTTGACGTGTTGTGGTTGAATGACCTTGGAAACCTCGCTAACCATCTTGCTCTGGTTGGGATCGCCTGCTCCAAGACCTACAGAAATAGCGTTGCTGACTGCCGCCTTGTATTTCTTTAAGTCCTCAATACAACTGTCATTGTCAGGGTAATTTTTGGTTAAAACACCACAAACTACATGACCATCTGCAGCTTTATAGATATCCTTAGCATTGTCGACTGATCCTGCCAAAACGTTTAATGCTACTCTTCCTTGATAATAATTTGGTACTAATTCCATTTACTTCATAATCTCCTTCAATCTGTTTACTATTTGCTTCATTTCTTCAGAATCGATTGCCCTGATATCAAACTCGATAATTCCTTCATTGGCACGATACTCACGCGTGTAAATAGCTGGATCATTTTCCTTTAATTCCTTCACCACCTCTACTGCGTTCTTTGGGGCATCACAATCAATTGTCACATCTGCCCGATAAATTTCTCGGCCAGCTTGATCTTGTTGCTCCTTGACACTCAAGTATGGAATTGTCGTCAAGTCTTCAATAAAGGGTGCTAAACGTTTGCGCATATGGTTTCCGTCTTCTGGCCCCATATTGACGTAGTTTTCAATTGCCCCTAAAAGTCCTAAGAGATTTTCCTTACCAATTTTCATAGCGCGCCCAATACCGGCATTTTGCATCCTTATCCAGTCAATATACTTTGCCTTACCGAAAACTAGTCCTGAGGCTGGACCCTCAATTGCCTTTGCGCCGCTGAAAAGAATAATATCTACGCCTAAGTTCACGTATTTCTTTAAATCTTCTTCGGCTGCCGCGTCTAAAATTAGGGGCAAGTCATGCTTATGGGCAACATCAAGTGCTTCTTTAACAGATAACATACTCTTTTGGACCGCATGATGGCTTTTGACGTAAAAAATTGCGATTGTTTCCTCATCAATCATCATTTCAATATGCTCCGGTGAGCACATGTTTGCGTATCCTGCCTCAACCACATTTCCTCCACCAAGATTAATCATTTCCTCTTCGGGGGTTCCATAATCGACGTTATGTCCCTTGGGAATGACAATGTTTCTGTTTTCAAAACGGGGTGAAAATGGGTGGTATAGGTGATAACTACTGCCTTGTCCAATGAGAGCTGCAACAGTCATGGCAATCCCGGCTGATGCTGAATTAACAATAATTGCATCTTCAGCTCCAATTAGCTTGGCAATGTAGCTCCCACTTTTCTTAACTAAGTCAGCCATTTCAAAGAAATGCTCATCACCGAATCGCTGTGCGTTTATCCCTTCCTGCGAAGTCTTAGAAACGCCCAAGATAGTCATTTTCCCACTCGCATTGATAACATGCTTCAAGTTCAATTTTTGGTAAAAATCCATTTTATCCTCCAATTTCATAGGCTTTGCCCATTACTACACTCATTTTCGGACAAATCTTCTGATTAAAAGTCCTTTGATTATGGTTTGAATCAGTCAAAGTAATTTCCGTATTCTTGATTACATCGAAAATGGTCAAGTCAGCATCATAACCAGGGCAAAGCCAACCCTTATTCACTAAGCCAAAGCTATTAGCTGGTGCCTTGGTAACTTTATCTATCACATCTTTGAGTGAATAACCATACATCAAAAACTTGTCTAATGTAGTAGCCATATCATAAACAGGACCATTAAGACGATTGCGGTTATAAATATCTGTACTGATTGACTGCGGAGTCAGCCCGGCAGCATTTGCAATATCAAATGTGTGAAAGTTAAAGCTGTCCGTGCCGTGACCGACATCGAAAGTAACGCCTCTGCGGTAGGCTTCCCAGGCAAACTGTTCAATGTTGCCTTCCTTATCAATAATGCCATTAGGCTTGCCGTTGTAACCATGAGTTAAAATGTCGTTTTCATCCATTAAATCCAGTACTGCCTTTAACTCAGGTGGGTTTGCACCAACATGAACCATAACTGGAAAACTGCCACCAAGCTCGTTTTGAAAGGCTTTGCCCCTTTTAAGCGGCTCAACGCCGTTGTCAATTACAACCGAATGACTCTCCCTGACCTTGATACCGATAATAAAGTCGCTGTATTGCTCAATTACATTCATCAGTGGTTCTTTTTTAACTGTATTAATGTCGCCAAGTTCGTTTTGAGCCAAAATACCGGTTTTGCCAACATTAATCATTGCATAAACGTTAGTTATTTTTTTTCTCGTAATCTTATAAAAATCGCCAATATTATCAGCCCCAGTTGAGCCCGCATCAATTACTGTCGTAACTCCTGATTTATAGCCATCCTCATCGGGATCGTCATAGTAAAGCGTCAGTTTCTCATAGCAGTGTACGTGGTCATCAATCCAACCGGCGGACACGTATTTTCCGTCAAGGTCAATTGTTTTTCGTGCCACGATACCAACTAATTGATGACCAACCGCTACGATTTTTTTGCCCAAGACAGCCACTTCGATTGGGCTGTCATCTTTTATATTTCTACCATTTTTTAAATATAAATCTACCATCTTTTACCTCAACTAGACCTTAATTGGGAAGAACAAACCAGCAATCATGGCACCGATAATTGCACCACCGGTGATTGGCTTCTTCCAAGCATAAAACAGCACCGCACCAATAATTGCACCAAGGCCGATTGGAATAGAGGCCTGTGCTGCAGAGATGATAATCAGAGGTCCTAAAAAACGACCAGTTTCATTTCCGGCACCCATCATGATATCGGCGCCAAAAGTAGAACTTGACTGTTTCAGAGTAAAGTGTCTAATAGCATAAATAATAAAACCGATGATGACCCCAATAATTGCACCAGTTAGCAAAGCCAGCGGAAAGTTCTTTATCGGTTCTTTAATGTTCATGCTTAGCAAAATAGCTGGAATTCCGAGCCCAACACCCGTCAGAATTGAACCACCTAGGTCAAGTATTCCGTCTAGTGACCCTTCAAGAATTCGGGCAAAAAGAAAGCTCGCACCAAATGCGGCACATGCACCATAAGAACCGCCAGTCATGCCGGCCTTGAGCATTGCAACGAAGGCCACCTCATTGAAAGCGCCTGTCCCGTAATTAAAGTACATCGATGTCCCTGCGAAAACTCCTGCTGACATCAAGCCAACGATAATGGGAAAGCTCCAATCTGCATACCAAAAACTTTTGGTATTTTTTAGCTCCAGTTCCTTTTCTTCGATAGATTTCTCACTGTTATCCATGTCATTACCTACTTTTCTTTAACCACCAATAGCCGCATGAATTTGCTGCAACCATGCTGGTACGCCTACATTCAGTTGCTTCAGCAAAATCAAATCACTGCCTCTAAAGAAAGCACTCAAAATAAACAATAAGATAGTCGCTATGAGGATAATCTTGGTAATCTTATTCCAACCACTTTCATCTACACCCTTGCCAACTAAAATTCCTAAAACAACGCCCGGCACTGCATTACCCATGATTAATTGGGCGAGCCCGCCAAAAACTGTACCAAATATCCCCGAGCGCTTGCCCCCATCAATGGCTGCAAGCCAAAAGATAACAGGCATAACCGTGTTAATAAGCAAAGTTGCTGCTGGCACCAGAACCTTAACTGCTGTAATTTGAAGAGACTGAGGTAAAGCAGAACTAGTTAAATTCAAAAACGCTACAACAACTGCACCAACAAGTGCTCCTGCTATTCCCATTTTCTTCGGATCTTGCATTTCCTTTTCGTCATGGTTTTTTAACATCAAAAGCGCTGCTGCCCAATTTGGAATTACCCGATGTGTTACATCTTGAGTAAACGAGCCTGCCGCAACTGTCGAAGCCCAGGCATTAAAGAAGAAGCCCAAACCAAACGAAAAGTGCGATGCAGGGTCGCCTTCACTGGCATTCATCTCGCCTAATGTCCTGAAAGCACCAAGCGCCTGAACAGTCGGGGCGTTGAACATTCTGGCAGCGCCTATGCCGACAGCTAGGCCAACCAGGGTGCCAATAATCAATGATTCAACTAAAATTATTAAAACTTGCACTTTCATACTCCCTTCATTACTCTGCGCAATTGATCATTATCCTTAAGGTCGATTTCTTGACAGCTCACATTTTCAATTGCAGCACACTCTAAATGAACTAGAGCATTTAGTTTTACTTCATAAGATGTACAAATTCTTGGAAAAAAGAAAAACAGAAAATGTTCTTTAGTGCTTATTTCTTTTAAATGCTCTACTTCAAAGGATTTAGGTTCAATTTTAAAAATTAAGTCAGATTCACTTGCAACAACTTTCTTTGCTATTTTGTTCAAAGCATTGGCAAATGCACCCTTTTTATCCTTAGCACTACCCGTTACCGACACTTGCTTATCTTTTTCATAAATTATGTTTTCCATCATTTCACCTAAAATTCACTAGGATACTTTTTGTTGATTGCTTTAACCAACTGCTCTCCTAGTTCCTCTTTGTCCATGAAACCAAAACCTAAAACTTTCTTGCCATCATTGATTGCGGTTATACCTTGCGTAATTGACCTCATTCCGTGTCTTTCTGGGTAACCATACTTGTTATTGGCAATTAATGCTCCTGCACCACCACTACCACAAAACGAAATACCGAAATCGGCTTTTTCCTTATGCATTACATCACCCAGTTTCATATCTGCACCTATTCCAGGAATCAATATGGCCTTTGCCCCTGCCTTTTCAATTCCGTTTGCAACGTTTTTCCCTTTACCCATACGATCTGCAACAACTATTGTTAACATTTTTTACCTCCATTAATCTAAATGCATGTTTTCAAAATGAATCGACAATACATATTTTTCCGATTCGGAGAGCTGTCCAATATTTTTTGCAATATAGTCAACTATTTTTTGTGAAATTTCTAAGGACTGCTCATTTACTTTTGCAAAAATCTTTTTGTCAACCGGTTCAAGTCTTTCATCATTTTCCGCACGGTTAACCATTTCAGACAAGTGATTGCCTAAAATTTGAATTTCTAAATCATTTGGATGCAGCTCGTTCTCATCAATTAATAAAATTACATATTTCATTAATTTTTCTAAGCTCTCCTTGTATTTACTATCACTAATATATTTTTTAAATTCTTTGTAAAGTGCTACCTGCATCTAAATTACCATCTCTTTTTACTTCAACAATGTGTAGCGTAAAATTGCTACTGCTTCACTTATATTTATTTCTAGGTCAAGGTCACGGTATATTTTTTTCAGTTTGTTTATGTCCTCACTCCTGAACTTGCTGATCTGTTTTTCTGACAGTTTAATATCATATTGCTTGCCAAAATATATTCTTTCTGTTGCAAGCTGAACATGAATCATGAATGCTTTTTCATATTTTTTACTAACCCGATTAGCAAAGTACTCACTCACATCAACGAAGGCTTCAAGACTAAGAGAAAGAACTTTTTCAGTAGTGCTTATACTATTTTCTCGTTTCAACGTGTTTTGCAATGGGATACCATTTTGAACAGTAGAATTTTTGACTATAAGAGAAATTCTTTCCTCAATAACCTTCAGATCTCGTTCGTTTGGAATAGGGTTCACCTGAATAATAGGAATTTTTTCTACCTTTTCCAGCGGAAAAATACTAATAACCAGATCAGGTTTCAGTTCTTGAATCTTCAAGCGGTAATTTGCCACCGAAGCAAAACCTACACTTGTAATGTATGGAATTCTTCCCTGAATGGTCTTTTCCAAAAGCCTTGTTGCACCTAGTCCAGTAGAACATACATAAAGAGCACAAATCTGGGGAATTTTTTTCATATCGCTGATAGAAACGAGAAAATGGAGAGAAACAAGAGTTGCAAAAGTATCCCCAATAATCAGTGGATTCTTAGAAATATAAATTTCCAAGGCTTCTTTTACCGCGGTGAACAGGTCACCAAAACGGCTTTTCACCTCTTCAGTAAAAGGGGTATAATCATGAAAATGCTGGTAGTTACTGTTTAATTCACTCATCAAATGCTGTATTAATGAATCCTTAAGCTGAATATCGTTAACTAAAGGCAAATCCAGCTTATCTGAAACGTATGCAATGATTTCTTCAACTGCCGTATTGGTTTCAACGTCTTTTTCCAAGACCTTGACTCCAAAAATAAAGTACCTCTCTTCATCTGGTGTTGGCCTTATTTGAAATGTTTTCATTACTAAATAATAAATTCGGACATACCATTTCTGTGTCGAACTAACTTTTTTAAAATTCGAATAAATGGTTAAATTCCTATCTCGAGTGTTTTCAAAAATAATAATCGTTAATCGGTTAATCATTGACTTGGTTACACTCAAATCCAAACCCGAACTGGGTGAACCTTTTAAGCTCAGCTGATCGGCAAGTATTAAAGCGATATAGTTAATCAGCTTATTGATTTTCCGTGGTAGATACTCGTTGACAACTGACTTAGTAATTATTTTAGAAATCATGTCCATTAGGTTATTAGCTCCGTAAGAATACTTATTCAACTGATTCTGGAGAGTATATTCCATCAAGCCTCTTAAGCTAATCTCATTACCTTCTAATGTGTATCCATAATAATTTTTACTTGCTAAGGTCAAATTAAATTTCTCGGCTTCTTTCTTAGCACTAGTTAAGTCTGACAAAAAGGTGTTAGTCGAAACATTTAAAGATTTAGCAAGTTCTTTTCCCGTTAAGTAACCGTCAGAAAATACTAGTTCAGTTAGAATTTTCCATTTTCTTTGCGTTGGGTCCAAATACCGTGAAATAACATTTTCTTCAGTTGCAAAGGACTGCAAAGAGTCTATTGCGTCTTTTCGATTAAAATCACTAGCAAAACTAATCCAAATTCCTTTACCAGGCTTAGAATTATACTGACAACCCGGCTGCTTTCTAATCCACTCGGCAATTTTATTAAGATCATTTCGGAGTGTTCTCACAGAAACCTTGTATTTTTTTGATAAGTCCTTGACCTTATATATTTGTGGATTGTTGAGTAGATTTGTTGCAATGTTAATTTGCCTAGAAATTAGAGTCATTTTGCTTACTCCTTTCTATATTTAAATTATATGTAAGCGTAGTCACAAAAAGAATTGCAATTTTATTCAACACTTATGGTGCAAAAAATTGAAAAAAATTTGTACTTCATTTGCAACTTAATTTTTTTAAGACTTGAGAAAGCCTGTATTTTCGTATAATCCTTTTTCTTTTAGATTTTCTCATTAAATTGTAGGTGTAATTCATAGTTCTAAATATTGATTCCTGCATTTTTTAAGCTAACCTCAAAGGCTAATTAGCAGTACAAATTGCTTTCTTAACTGATCAATGGGTTTAAGAAAAACCGTTTAAGGATACACGGCCAAGCGGTAACTGCAACTGAATTTATAACATTGCCTCTTTGTCTGGATACGTCAAGCGTTGAAATGCAATTGAGTATTTGGACAAATTTAAAAAGAATCAGTTAAACTTAACGATCGAAAAAAATTCTTTGGTGTACCGACACAATAGCTTATGTATATAGTTCAATTTGATCCGGCTAAACGTGAAAATGATTTACCTGTGTACAAATGATATTCAGATGTGATCGAGTTCAGGCTCAACAGTCAAAAGTTTATAAATTACTATAACAATCAAAGCAAAACTAAGAGGACTAACACCGATTAAATATCGGAAGTTAGTCCTCAACTAAAATTTATTAAACTATTCAAGCTTTAAGTTCAAGTTTTTTTGATAGACGAAGAAATATTTTCTAATAATCCTTTTGCCTGGCTAATTTATCTTTTGGTCAATTTAAGCCATCATTTTTCTAAGCAATGATGGTGAGCGTCAATTACTTCAACAATTTCGGCAACTGGAGCAGCACAATCAGTTTTTAACCATTCACCAATCACAGCAGCAATCCCATTGCGGAAAAAAGTTTGATCAAAATGGTTCTTCTGCAGCTTTTGCTCGGTAAATCTTTCAGCTAAACCCATTTGTAAATTGAGTTTAAAAAACATCCGGTAAAGATCCTGGTGATCCTTAATGTGCTGCAGCAATATGGTAAAGGACGGGTCGCTCATATCATCCTGCAATCGTTGATATTCATCAACTAAATATTCACGAAGCTTGTCTGTTAAATCATAAATATCAATGTAATTATCATAAAAAGATGATCGGTTAATTTGAGCTTTTTGGCAAATTGTTGTTACTCGTAAATCCTGTAATTCATGATCTTTTAGCAGATCGATGACTGCTGCCTGAATTTTTTGCCGAGAGACAGCGCGGCTTCGCTTATTATTCATAAAAACAATTATGCCACAAAAATGTGTTTCGGTTAATTCTTTTTAAACTTGCATAAACTAATTATCACTTGAATAAGAGCTAATCCTGTCATTACTGCAAACGTGAACTGAATTCCGGCATAATTTGCCGTCACATGTGGGTTATTAAAGTGGGTTGCACTTGTCATTATCTCCATTAAGATAGCTGTTCCTAATGCACCGCTTAGCGTTCTTAAAGCCGTTAAAAGCGCGGTCCCATGGGCTACTTCTTCTTGTGGTAGATTCTGCATCCCCCACGTGACAATCGGCATCATCAGACAGCCAACTCCCAATAACCGAAGCAGATACAGTCCGCCTAATAAAAGCAGCTGACTTGAAGAATTAATTAAAGTTACACCCCAGCAACTAATCAGTAACATTAAACTGCCGCCAATTGCTAATTTATTGATGCCAAAACGATCATAAAATTTTCCTGTTAGCGGGTTAATTAACGCCATTGCCAACGAGCCTGGCAACATTATTAGGGCGGAAATCACTGCTGATTTTTTCATTACCGTTTGAATTAAAATCGGATAAATGGTTGAGCTGCCCATCATTACTGCATAAAGCAGCATACTAATGATGACAGCTAGGCGAAATTTAGGCTTTTGCAAAATCCGTAAGTTAAGAAAAGGTTCACTGCTATTCAATTGTTTTTTACTAAAAATAGCTAATAAAATAGCACCGATAACTAGTTCAAACAGGCTAACCATGAAGTTTGTTGCCAGACTGCTCAGACCAAGTAGAATACCGGTTACCCCACCCGTACAAAGTAATAAAGAAATGTAGTCTAATGGGATCTTCTCAGTAGGGTTAACATTTTTAACACAGCAAAATGCCAAAATAATGATGATAACAGAAATTACTCCTGCCATTAGGAAAATACTGCGCCAGCCCC
Organism: Lactobacillus sp. B4005; assembly: GCF_026536045.1. NCBI lineage: Bacteria > Bacillati > Bacillota > Bacilli > Lactobacillales > Lactobacillaceae > Lactobacillus > Lactobacillus sp. B4005. Next base: position 37,319 of record NZ_JAFNOZ010000005.1, on the reverse strand, counting down.
AAGAATCAATCACAACTCCAGTTAAAGTTGGCGCAATTACTGGAGCAGCACCAGAGGCGAGTCCCAAAACGCCCATCACAGTACCCTGCCTTTCCAGCGGATATAGCGTCATAATGACGACTTGTGTTAAGGGCAAAATAATTCCGCTTCCTAAAGCCTGAAAAATTCGTCCCAGCAGCAAAATATTAAAGCTTTGTCCCCACCAACTGATTAATGTCCCCAAGGTAAACAGAATCATTGCTGCTAAAAAGACCTGCCTGGTTGTAAAGCGTTTAATTAGATAGGCCGTCATCGGTACCATAATCGCCATTGTTAAGCTAAATGCACTTGTCAGCCATTGGGCTGTCGCTGCCGATAGTGTTAATTCGTGCATTATTTGTGGTAATGCTGTCGTCAAAGATGTCTGCAATAGCGATGTCACCACAGCACCCGTTAAAAGCGTTCCAAAAACTAAATTGGCTTTTTTCGTAGACATGTTTTTTCCTCTTTCAAATTTATTGGTTTTAATTGTAGCAATGGGAAAATGGCAAACAACCAACAATTTTTCCTTATATGTCGGTTAACAGCATCTATAACCAAAGAAACTAATCACTTAGAATCAGCAAACATCGTCTTTTTCAGCATTTATTTTTATTTTGTATATTTATTGTTAAATTGCTTAAATTTGGTGCTATAATTAAACAAAATTTTATTTTAATTTCATGATGAGGAAAATAAAATGGCAGAACATGAATTTAAAGATTTAGATCAGGCTAAAATCTCGCATGCAAAGGCTCAGGAACGCCATTTCAATAAAATAATATTACCGCTTGCTGCAGTTTTCATTTGCTTTTTAATATGGACAGTAATAACTAGTATTGGTCTGTTTTTTAAAACAATCACGATTGTCGCATTAATCTTATTTGTTTATTTTGTTATCTCCGATTCAATGTACTTACATGACAAATTGAAAAAACGCAGAGAAAAATAATAGTCGAACTAAAATAGGCTTAGCAACATAAAATCGCTGCTAAGCCTGTTTTAGTACAGTTATATTCTAGTGTTTGTCAAATTTTGTCACCATTTTTAATCTTGTGAAACAGTGAGTAATATTATATTTTTCAATAGCTAACGTCAAAATCACTTACCAAAATTCTATGACCTTAATCTTATTTCAACTTTCTATAATCATTGGCTTTAATTTCAAGCTAACTTGCTCTGACCCAAACGTAAATCCTAACTTACTATTTTGTCCTTGTTACTCATTTTCCTTTCTAATATCATTGATTGTTTCTGCAAAAGATTTTTCCTTGCCAAACAAAGCCGAGGTTCCAAGAATAAAATTATCTACCCCTTTAGCATATAATTTCGTTATTTTTGCTCTTGAAACAGCTCCATCTATTCCCAAAACATAATTATATTTTTGCTTTGCTTCAATAAAGCAGTCTAATTTTGGCAAAACAAAATTTTGAAAAGGCTGACCAGCAAATCCAGGATGAACTGTCATTACTAACACATAATCAACCTTGGGCAACAATTCTTCAACCATTGCAAAAGAAGTACCAGTATTAACAGCAATGCCAGCCTTTTTACCTAAGACATGAATATCATCAATTGTTCGTGCAGGCTGTAATTCTGCGTCCGGACAAAAGTAAATTAAGTCAGCACCTAATTCGCTGAAAAATTTAACGTAATTGCGCGGGTTTTCAATCATCAAATGAGCATCAAGCGGCTTGTCGGTCAATCTACGAATAGTTCGGTAATCCTCTGGACCTAAGGCAAAATTTGGTACATATTTTCCGTCCATAACATCCATGTGAAACATATCAACACCGGCTTCATTTAGTTGCTTCACTTGGCTTGCTAAATTACCAAAGTCTGCACACATCATTGACGGACTCAAGATTAAAGACATTGTTTTCCTCCTTTTTTGAGTAATCAATTACTCATGTTCTTAATTGACATTATTGCACTTTATTTTTGGATTGTAAACGTTTTATTAAATATAAAAAGCAATCGTTTAACCTTATTAATAGAATGCAATAGTATTTTTAATGCTATAATATTTAGCATAAAGGAGTTAACGATGAAGCAATATTCAATCAAAGACATTGCTAAACTCTGTAATGTCTCAACTGCAACAGTTTCACGAGTTATTAATAATAATGGACGCTTTTCTGAAGAAACCAAGAATAAAGTTTTGGAAGTTATCAATCAGACAGGTTATATGATTGATGATAGTGCACGCAGTCTACGCACAAATGTTACTTATACAATTGGTATTTTAGTACCGGATATTAAAAACCCATTTTTTGCTGATCTTGTGCAGAAAATCGAGGAACTACTTTTTTCTAAAAACTATTCCACAATAATCTGCAATACAGACAAAAATGAAAAAAAAGAACAAGCATACTTACACATGCTTGAAAATAAAAAGGTGGATGGAATTATCGTTATTTCCGGGTCATATCAGCATGGTTTCAAATTCCAGAGTTCCTTAAAAGAGATCCCTTATATTTGTATCGACCGAGAACCGGAAAATTTCCATAATACAGTCTTTATTTCTTCTAATCACTATCAAGGCGGGCTAGACGCTACCAATTATCTCTTCAATCGAGGAAGTCAATTTCCAGCAATTGTTGTTAAAAAAATCAATTCTTCAACCAAATCGAGAATTGCGGGCTTTAAAGAAGCACTCAAAAATCATCAGGTGAAGTTTTTAAAATCGCATCAAGAACTTAAGCTCACAAATAAAAATGCAGTAAAAAAATTTTTAGCAAAAAATCCACAAGTCGATGGTTTTTTTGCAGCAGATGATAACATTGCCATTAGTTTGATTCAGTACCTAAAGGAGCTTAATTACCAGATTCCCAAGCAAATACAAATTATTGGTTTTGATGATATTCCAGCAGCCAATGTGCTCACGCCTAAATTAACTACCATTCAGCAAAATACTAAAAAGATCGCGCAAACTGCTGTTAATAGCATGATGAATGCAATTAATAAGCAAAATGAAAAGGGTAGCCAATTTCTTATTCCAACCAAACTTATTAACAGAGAAACCACAAGATAATACAAAATTAGGCCAAACACAGTTAAATGTTTGACCTATTTTTTAATTATTAAACTTTATTCGACTTAAAAAGAAAGATTTATCTTTTATTATTAAAATATTCATGAAACTTTTTCATTTCTCGCTCTATTACTTCATCGTCTGACATGGCAAATTCAAAAGCACATTGTGCGTCACTAGGTAAATAATAAATAACTGCACGCCAATTAAACATTCCCGTGTCTAATGATTTAGTATTTTGCATTTTTCCTTCTGCTGTTAACATTGGGTTTTTTAAATGAATATAACTAACAAAAGGTGCTAACTTTTGAGCTGCTTGATTTGGATCAAAACCAGTAAAAGCCAGGTTCCCTAAATCAAAAGTACAGCAGATCGAATTAAATCCCGCTTTGCGTGCTGCTGTCAAAAAATCATAAACGGTATCTGGATTACCTCCGATTGGAGTTTGATCATTTTCAACGGTAGTTTGAATTTCGGCTAAAGGCAAATTTGACAAATCTTCTTTTAAATCCCCATGATATCGATAAAAGTTCCCCGTACTAAACTTTATTTTCTGCGCCCCAAGTTCTTTAGCTTCTTGATAATATATTAGTAAGTTTTGATTAAAGTTACCTTTTTCATCAAAAATATTATCTGGGACACTATAATTTACTAGTAACTCTTTTTGTTTAATTGCTGGTGCCAATTCTTTAATTTCTTGATTAACATTTTTAAAGTATTCACGACGAATCTCAATACCATCTGCATTTAGATCCGCAATGCGATCAACTAAATCAAATTGACTAATCCCACTTTGAATTTCTTTTTCATAAACTAAGGTATTAATAATTAGAGTCATGATTTTTCTCCTATTTTTTCACGAATTCAAGATATTTATTATGAAACTTAATGGCATTTTTTGTAACTTGCTGATAATCATCTTCTTTTGCCGGACCAACCATACTTCCACCAACGCCAACAACAAACGCACCTTGCTTAAGCCATTTGGTCAAATTTACCAGTGAAACGCCACCTGTTGGCATTATATTAACATTAGGAAATGGCCCATGAATTTCATTAATAACTGACTCTCCAGCCACAGAACTTGGAAATACTTTAATTACATCAGCACCATAAGTCAATGCTGCTTGAACCTCAGTTGGAGTAAAACAGCCTGGAATATATGGAATTTCATATAAATTGCAGAGTTTAGCCGTTTTTTTATTAAAAGAAGGACTTACAATAAATTCTGCTCCTGCAACAATTGCTAGTCTAGCAGTAGTTGGATCTAAAACCGTTCCCGCACCTATAATGACGTCAGGACTTGTACGGTATTTTTTTCTTAATCTACTAATAGTTATATCTGCATTAGGTGAAGTAAATGCCAACTCAATTGCAGTAATTTGACCTTGTACACAAGCTTGGGCAGTTTTATATGAATCTTCTTCACTTTTCCCTCTAATTACCGCTACTATTCCAGCTTGGTGAATTTTCTTAATTAATTCAAACTTCAATAACATGATTTTTCCTCTTAATTATTCCATATTATTATGTTTAGCCTTTGCATCAATATTAGTAACCTTCTCACGTTTGCTTAATTTTAAACATAAAATATCAAGTATAATATGGACGCTTTGATCAAACAAAGTACTTAACAACTGAATTGATTTTATACCGTCACCATTTTTAGTAGCTCCAGGAACAACCACTACTTGATTAGCAGCTTTAGCTAAAGGCGATTTTTTATTACTTGTCACTGCAATAATTTTCACTCCTAAATTTTGTGCCTTTTGTGTTAGTTTTACAACACTATCTGTTTTGCCTGAACCAGAAACTGATACCAGAACATCACCATTTTCAATTGATGGAGTAATTGTTTCACCTATCACATACACTTGATAACCAAGATGCATAAGTCTCATGGCAAAACTTTTAGCCATAAACCCAGACCTACCTGAACCCAAAACAAATATTCTTTTATCTTTTGTAATAATATCAGCAACTTGATCAATTTGTTTTTGATCCACTTGATGCACAACTTCATTAATTTCTTGTAAAACATCATCTATTAGATTATTTGTCTTCGTATTCATTGCATTATTGCCTCCTTAAATTGAATAGCTGAGTTAACCGGATTGCATGTTTTAACAATTTTGCTACCAACAATTACAATTGAAGCCTTTTTTTGCTTAGCAATTTGTTTAACTTGCTTCAAATTTATCCCGCCTGCAACTGCAATATTTTTGATATTAGGATATTCGCTTTTAAAATTAGCGATTTCATTTGTAATTGGCATACTTTTTTTATTATCATATGATTTATGCAGATTATAAATAGCATTTGGATAGACTGCTATTTTTCGAATTATTCTTGGCTCAAGACCCATCAAATCGATTAACATTTTTTTCTTTTTTTGTTCTGCAACTTCATAAGCTAAATCAAGTGTTGCTTTATCCGCTGATCCCATCACGGTTAAAATATCGGCTCCAGCTTTAAATCCTTGACTGAACTCATAGGTTCCCTCATCGTTTGTCTTGCTATCCATTAGTAATAAGCTTTTTTTTAACCCAATTTCTGCTCTTTTAATAGTGCAAAAGCCATAATCTTTTATTATTGAGGTTCCTAATTCGATGATATCTGCAATGCCATCCAATTTCTGGGCTAGTCTTATTGCATCTTCCAACTTTACACGATCAATGGCAATTTGTAGTTTCATTTTCAGAAGTCCCCTGATCTTCGTAAAATTGTTTTAATTCAGCTGGAACAGGATAACCATCATTATCACCTAATGTTTGAACTTGCAAGCAACCAACTGCATTTCCCCGAATTGCTGCTTCTTTGAGACTCTTTTTTTCAAGTAAAGCTGTGATTAACCCCAATGCAAAACCATCTCCGGCCCCAACTGTATCAACTACTTTTTCTGCCTTAAAACCTGGGACAATATATTTATTGTGCGAGCTAGTCTTAACAAAAACGCCATGGGCTCCTAACTTGACCATGACTACACGAGTTCGTTTGCCGTTAAGATAAAAGTCAGCAATCTTTTCAGGATCGTCAGATCCAACCAAAACATTTCCCTCTTCAATTCCGGGTAAAACAATATCAGCCATTCCTGCCAATTCATTGACTGTTTTAATCATATATTCTTTACTCTTCCATAAAGATGGACGAAGATTGGGATCAAAAGTAATAAACTTACCTGCCTCAATCAGCTTTTGGTAAAAGACACGAAAAGTATGTTCAGCAGTAGATGAAATTGCAGGAAAAATTCCTGACATATGTGCTATTTTGACATCACTAAGATCAATTTTATCTAGCTGATTAGCCTCAAGATGACAAGCAGCAGAATCACGCCGATAATTGACTACCATTGGATCACCTTTTGTTACCAATTGTTTCATCTGATGACCTGTATAATAAAAATTATCATAACTTACATATTTTGTTCCTACATGATGCGCAGCAATAGTCTTTTGAACAAATTTACCCATTGGATCTTGGCCTACTCTTGTTATATATTCGACAGAGTGCCCTAAACGTTTAACTCCAATTGCTACATTTAACTCGGCTCCTCCCATAATCTTGTGAAACTCCAATGCATCAGTTAACGAAACATCTGCTTCTTTTGAACAAAAAGTAACCAGCGGTTCACCAATTGTAATTACTTCTGACATAATGTTTTCCTTTCTTCTTTTTCAACCAAAAAAGTAATAAACAAGAACTTCATTAATGATTGAGACAATCCACATTACAGGTACACCATACTTAAGAAAGTCTTTCGACTTAACTTTCATATAGTCAAGTCCCCAAACGTTCCAAGATTGAGTAATATCAACTGATACTGCCATCAAAGTTGGAACATATAATAATGGCAGTAAAAAGTTATCACTAAAGAGTCCTGTACCATATAGCACAGCAGCCGTAGCAGCACCAGCACCCCAAACATGCAAAGGCCCTCTAAATAAGGCAAGTGGAGCCAAAATACCTAGAGCTAAACATAAAACTAAATGCTGATGGGGTAGCATTGTAGCTAAAATTGGTTTAAATTTGGCAGCATTTAATGTTGCTGCGCCAGTAAAACATTCTAATGCCATCAAAAACATAATTAAACCAGCAATATCTGTAATTGCATGTGCAATGGAATCGTTCAGAAACTTAAGGCCTTTTTGATAATTTTTAAATTGACCCGTTAACAAGATTGCAATTATACTAGCTAATGTTAGAGCTGGAACTGCATCCCATTTAAATAACATATTTAGAGCAACTGGAATAATTGGAACAATGTAAGCAAGTTTAGGAACTGTGACCGTTTGATGATTGGCACTTTCAGCACCAATTAGCTTTAAATTTTTATCTGCATTAGTCTCATCTATTTTTTTGCGATTAATCAGTAAAAAGACAATAATTGCGAATAACTGAACAGATGCAGCACAAATACCAAATGTAATGTATTTACTATCATAAGTTGCTTTTGGTGCAAAAGCTTTCATTTGGTTATAGAGAACAACATTAATATACATTGGTGCTCCAATTGCCATTGAAAAAATTGTCAATGCTAAATCACGCGGCAATCCAAGTGACAACATAATTGGTAAAAGAATTACTCCAATTGCAATGACAGAACCCACTCCGTAGGCACTAATAAAAATAAATGCAGTTACCAAAATTACCAAAATCGTAGCTAATACCGGTTTCTTTTTACCAATTAATTTAGTCGCATCTGAAATTGCAGGTGCAATGCCACTATCGACCAAAACTCTGCCAAACCATGAGCCAAAAACAATATATATTATTGTTGGCCCATAACTTAACGCTGGTTGTGCAAATACCTTGCTTATTGCTTCATTAAATGGAATTAAGCCGATGACGCACCATAAAATTGCCATCGTAAAGAACCCAATCATTAGATTCCCGCCCTTTAAGATATACAAAATAAACAAAGCAAAAGTTACTAATAGTAAAATAGCTATTATTGTAGTATTCATAACTTTTGTACGCTTTCTAAACAATTAATTTTTAAAATTTCGCCATTTTTATTAGGTAACCGGTTACCTAACTAATATAAATCTTTAATCTAAGATTTGCAAGCGCTTTTTTAAACGAACTTAGTATTACAAATGTAAAATCATTTTATGCAGAACAAAATGATATACTATTATTTGAGGAAATTTAAATGAAAAGAAAAAAAAGTCATGAAAAAGCAACTATCCGTAATGTAGCTGAATTAGCCAACGTTTCCGTTGCATCGGTATCAAGATACTTGAACAACAAAGCTACAGGTAGGCTATCTAAAGAAAAAGCTCAAGCAATCGAAAAAGCAATAAAAACGTTAAATTATATTCCTGACATAGCTGCCAGACAAATGGCTACTAATCAAAGTAAAACAATTGCAGTAGTCGTTTCCAATATTGATGATTACTTTTCAACTGAGTTATTTAAGGGTGCCTCAAATATTTTAAGACTAAAAGGCTATGAAGCTTTTTTATTAGACACTAATGCGGACCAAAATCGAGAAAAAGAACTGATTAAAACTGTTAGTAGCAGTTTTTTTGATGGTTTACTTTTTCAGCCTTTCGGCAGTAACTTTAGAAATATCAAGTCTGAATTTGTTCACGATATTCCCACGGTAATTCTTGACAGAAGGTTGGCTAGTTTACATTGGCCCCAAGTTATTTCTAATAATATTGAAGTTTCAAAAAATGCTACAAAATATTTTTTAAATAAAGGATGTGACGATTTTTTAATTTTATCCTCAGAAGTTAAAATTGCATCAACTCGACGCGATCGTTATAGTGGGATTTGTTTTGTGGCAAAGCCAGAACAAATACATTTAATTCAGATTGATGAAGAAACTTACAACTATTCAGCTATTAAACAGAAAATCGAGGCTTTCTTACAAAAGCAAAAAGAAAAAGGAAAAAAGACATTAATTTTTTGCTTTAAAGAAAGATGGCTATTGGAATTTATTCCAATGTTAATGGCTGATGGATATCTCGATAATGAAAATGTTTTTGTTACTGGGTTTGCAGATACCAAGCTAGCGCAGTTAATTCTGCCCCAATCAAAGTTAATTTCCCAAAATCCTTATTTAATGGGAGCAAGTGCAGCAGAAATTTTATTAAATCTACTAGTAAATAAAGTAAAACCGCAAGAATTTCAACCTTTAGTAATTGCAGCTAAGTTTTAATTTAACTAAATTTGGGGAACAGATTATTATTCATAACAAAAATAGCTAGCAAATCTTTTCAAACAATTTGCTAGCTATTTATATATTATAAATTTTTGCTTATTTTATTTTGATAAATTACTTTGTAGGTTTCTAACATTTGTTTTAAATACCTTTTTTTATGAACATCAACAGTTGGTACATATTTTCTTACTTTTTTCTTCAAATGACGCCCTGTTGCAATAGTATAGGCTCCCTCGGAAACTGCCTGTTCAGTATCTATACTGATGACATTTGCTTGTAATATATCCGCCTTAAGTTCAAGCCAAAGGGGATCTTTGGCAGCAGGACCAATTACTTTAATTAGATGATATCTTTCTGAATTAAATAAAGTAGTATACGCAATTTTAAACTCACAAGTTAATCCTAAAAATAGACCAAAAATTAATTCGACCACTGTAGTCTGGCTTGTTAAGCCATATATGATCCCTTTACTACTAGACATTTTATTTGGTGCACCACTGCCGTTAAAATGTGGCATTACTAGAACTCTAGAGTTAAATAATGAATGATCATCATATCCTTTCTGAGCTTCATTCATTAACTCTATTAATTTATTTTCATTTATTCGACAAAGATTCATCAACCAAGCAATTGTTGAACCTGCAGCTGGCATCGCAGTAAATCTGGTATAATGTTGATCATCTACATAAATACCGTTGGCCAGTGCATTTTTTTGTGCTTCAGATGAAATATCAAAATGCTCTACAATTGTCATCATTGCCTCAGTCGTCCCGGTTGAATCAAGAAGTTCTGTTTCATCTAGTCCAACACCAGCTGCACCACACATATGATCATGACCAGCAATTATCACCTGACATTCTTGGGCAAATAATTTACCAAGTTTTCCCTGAATGTGGCCTAAATTACAGCCAGCTGAATAAATTTCTGGAAAAGAAATATTGCTTATACCTAAAAGCTGTTGAACTTCTTTTGACCACTTACCTGTTTTTATATCAAGACAAAGTGTTCTACTTGCAATAGTATATTCCGTTGCAAGATTACCAGTAAATCGATAAACCAAATAATCAGGGACACATAACCATTTGTACTTTGCCAAAGGCATGGTAATCGTCTTATCATATTTCAATAACCAGGCGATTTTAAGCGCTGAATAGTGTGCATTAACCGGTAGCCCAGTTAGCTGGTAAATTCGACTTTTTTTCTCTTCAGTTATTTGATCAACAATTATTTGAGCACGATCATCAAACCAGGAAATACATTGACCAACTGGATTATTTTTTTCATTTAGTAGAATTCCAGATTCTCCAAAACTTGCAATCGCTATTCGGGTTACTTTTTTGAGACTAATCGGGTCAAATGAACTAATTGTCCTAATAACTTCATCCCATAAATAACTAAGCTCAAAGTTAGTTTGCGTTGCGACTGTTTTTTTAGGTGTAACAAATTGCTTTATCTCTGGAATTCCATTACACCATAACGTAATTTTAGTATTGGTAGTACCAACATCAATCGTCAGACAGTTACTGGTCAATATCGACAACCTCTTTCTTAGTCGTCCGATAAATCCACCATAGAAGAAGTCCAACTACAATGACTGAAAACAATGCAATAGGATTAAGTTCAAAAATTTTGACTAACCAAAATCTAAGTGGATTACCACCATCCAAGAAACTAGTTACCGTAGCATGTGCAGCTCCCTTGTATGCAACCGCACGTGCCATTTTAGTAATAATGGGAGCCATAGCACTAGCAATGTATAAATCACCTATTAAACACGGGATTGCTATAATTACAGCACGAAAAATGTTTCCCTTACATGCTAAGACAATCATTGAACTAAACACGGCTAGATTAGCTAAATCAGCTAATGGTAGTGTTCTATTTCCTGGTAAAATAAATGCCAGAAAAATAGCAATCGGAGTTAGCAATAATGCCGTTGAAATAATTGATGAATTGCCAATTGCTACTGCAATATCTAATCCAATAAACAAATCTTTTCGATTAGGGAATCTCTTAGTCAAGAAGTTTTGAACTGCTTGTGAAATTGGCATTAATCCTTCTAGTAAGACCCTAGTCATTCTCGGAAGTAATAACATAACTGCGGCAAGATTAACTCCTATATTTAGTAATCCTTTAACGTCATAGCCTGCTAATAGTCCTAGCAGAATACCCAAAATCAAACCAATCATCATTGGCTCACCAAAAATGCCAAAGCGCTTTTGAATTGATTTAGGATCAATTTTTATATTTCTAATACCAGGAATTTTATCAATAAGCCAATTACCGATTAAGCCGATGGGCCAAAAAGTGATCGATGACACCGTTGGTAAAGAAATACCTTCTAGACCAAAATATTTCTCTCCCATTGGTGCTGCCCAATCTGCAAGTTTAAATACAATAATCGTAATAATTGCAGCGGCTAATAGACCTAAGAAAAAGTTATTGGTAACATAATAAACTAATGTACCAACTAAGGCAAAATGCCAATAATTCCACATATCTACATCAACTGTTCTTGTTTTTCCAATGACTAGCATTATGATATTAATAATAATTGTCATAGGAATAACCAAGGGAGCAATGGGCAACCCCCACGTAATTGCAGACAATGCAGGCCAACCTAAATCAGCTGCGGGCAAATTGATACCGGTGTGCTTTACCATCGCTTGTGCAGCTGGTCCCACATTGTTAGTCAAAATGCCGAAAATAGCAAAAATACCAACAAAGCCAACTCCAACAGTTAAAGCAGCTTTAAATGCTTGTGCTACTTTCATTCTAAAGCACAAGCCAACAATAAAGAGAATAATTGGAAGCATAACAATTGCTCCCATACTTAAGATGTATTGAACAACTCCATTTATTTGTGAAGCCAAATTAGCCATTATTTGCCTCCTATTTTACGTAATCATAAATTTGTTCCAGTGTTTGATCAGCCCCAATACCTGTGATTAGTGATAATGCATGAACAACTGGAATATCTAGATCAAATGGAACCTGGGTAGTTGCTACAATTAAATCAACTGTTGCAGGATTTGCCACTTCTGGCAAAGAAGCAACATTTGTTTGAGTATAGGTAACACTAATCCCCTTATCTTTTAAATATTCTAATGTCTTTTCCGTAGCAACCGTTGAAGTTGCGATTCCAGTTGCACAAACAAATAAGATGTTCTTTTTTCTGTTAGCCATTTTTTATTCCTCCAAAATAGCACGTTCCACTAATTTTTTTATTTCAATCTGGGAACCATTTTTTATTTCAATTAAGTTAGCCGGATTTTGAAAAACGCTCATTAACTTTGCTAATATATTTAATTGTTTATTTGATTGATCCAGTGCAAGTAAAAAGACTATTTCAACACTTACCTCTGTATCCTTGCTACCCATTACTATTTGCTTAATTGGATGCTTAAGAATGCCGATAGCAATTGCATTGTGCCGAGTCCATTTAGCATCTGTATGAGGAATTGAAACACCAACCGACTTGGTTGGTAATCCGGTCGGAAATTTTTTCTCACGCAAAATTACCTGTTTAGGATAATCAGGATCAACTAAACCTTGTTTTATTAATTCATTTGCTAGATCTTTAACGACATGTTCGAAATCAGTTTTTTTGTTAAAAAACATAATCTGATTCTTTTCAAATATGATTTTTTTATCGCTTAACGCCATCTTATCTCCCTTTATTGAACTGCTACTGGCGATAGTTTATTCATGACTTTAATCTTGTGATAAACAATCTCTTTAACAGCTTTTCTTGCATCTAAAGTGACATTAACTAAGTCAAAGCGATTTTTGTTCCGTTCATAATCTTTTCCCATCGTTTGAATATAAGCTTGGCGCAAATCACTAGCTACATTAATCTTAACTACACCATAATTAACCATTTGATTAATTTGTTCGTCTGGAATGCCAGAAGCACCATGCAACACAAGCGGTACTTTACAAACTTCTTGAATCTTTTTTAATAACGAGAAATTAATATTAGGATCAAGATTCAAGCCATGGACATTACCAACTGCAACCGCTAGTAAATTGACTCCAGTTCTTTTTACAAAATCAATTACTTGCTCTGGATCTGTGTACTTATGCTTAGGATTGACATAATCATCTTCCTTACCCGCAATTGCGCCTAGCTCTGCCTCAACTGGCACACCATAACCTTGAGCGAATTCAACTGCTCTTTTAGTTTGAGCAATATTTTCATCATATTCATATTGAGCGTTATCCGTCATTACTGAACCAAAACCGGCTTGACATGCATCAACAACATTCTGAAAATCTTTGCCATGGTCTAAATGTAATGTAACTGGTGTCTCCATTTGATCAGCATATCTTTTAACCATATCGTAAATATAGCCATAACCTGATAATAGAATATTTGTCGGTGCAATTTGAATAAAAGCTGGAATTCTACTCTGTTCAACTGCATCCAAAATGCCCATTGTCGTAATTAAATCAGTTGTGTTATAAGCACCGGCACAGACATGACGCTCTTTAATTATTTCTAATAGATTAAAACCATTGATTAATGGCATATGTATCCCTCCAAATATATCTTTTCAGTTTAATTAATCTTTAAAAAGTCTCTTTGTTAAGGGAGTATCCGATATTAATGTTCACTTGTCTTCGATAAAATTCACTAAATGATTTTTATTGGTCAAACTATGTTTCGGATTAATAGCCAATAAAATCACCTTAGTTAATTGATAATCATTTTTTTCACTTACAGAAAAATAGGATATTTTATTTTCTAGAGTTATATAAAAAATAGTATCTTGCTTAATTTTTTGATCAATCACATGAATAATTAGTATTGATGATGAAACTAGCCCATCACCCATTTCATCTCTTTTTTTAATATCAGCTAAGATTTCTTCTCTACTTAAACTGGGCTCCAATTTTCTGGTCAAATTGATTACGCAGTCTTTAAGTTCACTAAACTTAGATATTTTTACCCTTAAATATTCTTCTTCAATTTTCAAAACGCTTATTCCTAACAATCTCATCAATTTTATTCTGCACAATTGTCTGATCTTTTTTTGTAAATAAAGCACTCACTACTACACTTGGCACTGCAATTTTATTAGATACCCGAACAGTTGAAATTAATAAATCAACATTACGATAATCATAATGACTATTATTACTTGCAGTCACACCTAATACTTCAATATTTGGAAAAGCCTTTTTAACCTTAATTTTAAGTAATTCTGAAGTACCAATACCTGTGGCACACATGATTACAGCTTTTAAACGGGTAGAATTTTCTTCGAGTGCCTGGGCAAAATAAAGTGTAATGTAACCAATTTCATTTTCATCAATTTCTTCAAATTGATATTTAGTAAATGTTTTTTTAGCAGCAGTTTGAATAATGTTAAAAAGCTGTTGATATTCCATCTTGATTTGCTCTAATAAATTATTATTAACACTAATATGATTTTTTAGGCGGTTAATTAACGGTTGAATGTGTTTCTCAAGCCTATCTTCAATAAAACTAAAGTCATAATGAAAATGAGAAGAAACCTCTTCAATCAAATCTTTGGTTATTTTAACAACCTGCTTAGAGGTTGTAATAGCTACAGTTTTATTAATAAACCTTGAAGAAGATAAGTAAGCAAATATATAATCTGCTTCAACATTGGGAACTCTAATACTTAAATAGTTACTAATATCATTTACAACCTGTTTACTAATTTGATAAATATTAGAATTAAAGACTTTTTGATCCAATCCTGCTTTATTAGCCACTTGATAATTAGTCCCGTTTTTTCGCAAACGACTAATTAAAATATACAGATGTGAAAAAAGGTTAACATTGTAAGGATATGGTAATGTCGTTTGCAGCAAATAACTTATTTTATCAATTTCACTTACTACAAACTGCACATCATATTTTTGACTAAAATCTGTGCTTTTTGGTAATTGCTTTAAATCAATTATTTCCTGATCATCAATTAAGTCTTTTAGTACTCTCCTAATACTTTCTTCTGGTCCTTTAACACAAATTAAGTTGTTTTTAGTTATCAAATTAATGCAATACTCACTGAGAATCTTTTTAATAATTTGTTTATCATGGTGACGAACATTCGCACTAATATAAAATTGATTAAAAACCTCACTTTCCTTTATTTTCTGAGGAGATATTAATAGTAATCGTTTCATAATCCTATTTCTTCTTTCAACAGGTGAGAGATTGACAGACGAGTTTTGTTCCAATTTTTGATATTTTTTTGGCTGAACGTAATACTGATAATTAAGCTTAAAGCCACGGCCTCTTTGAGACTTAATTAAAGCAGTCGACATATTTTCATTAATATTATCAACCAGGCGATAAACTGTTTTTTCAGATACATAAAGTACCTGAGCAATTTCTTTTGCCGTCAAATACCCACTGCTATTTAAAAGAAGACTAAATAATTCGTGTGTCCTCTCTGAATTTCTCATATTCACCCCCTAAATTCCGACTTTTTAAAGATTCAATTATCATTTTAGTGACTTTGCTCTTTTAAAAATTTCGACTTATGTCCACAATAATGGACAACTTTAATAGCGCTTACAAGTGCAATTATAAAAAAGATATTGTGGAAGTAGAGGTGCTTTAGTTAAAAAACATGCAAAAAACAGGCATTTCAATAGATTTAAAATGCCTGTTCGTAATTACAGCAAAAGCGCTAATTTATAAAAAAGTGATTTTCTTTTTGTATGTTTGACCAACAGAATCCATAAAAATCACGTAGATTGTACCTGAGATTGTTTCACCACTTATTGAACGATAAAATTTGATTTTTGGTGTCATTTCACCTGGATTTACTTTGACAAAATCCCAATCAATCCCGGGCTTAACATGGCTCTGTTTAATATTCTTAAAACTACAACTACCATTTTCTTCATCAACGTGTTGGGCATAGCACCAACCAACATACTTAATATTACCAATATGTCTGCTCGTATTTGTACACCAAATGTAGAAACTAGCTTCATTGACAATCGGTTCGCCGATACCTTTTAGTCCGATCATCTGCTCTTGACCCAATTCGAGAATATTCTTGGCTTTACTCATTTCTGAAATTTCAAATTTACTGTGAGGGTTAACTATATCGTAATATGTTATTGCTATAGCTAGTAAAGCAATTATTACAGAAAGTTCACCAGTGCTCATTCTGATTTCTAAAAAAGCTTGTTGAATTTGGGTAAACCACAACATGAAAATAAAAATGGTCAAAACAGCTAAACAATAAAATGCACTGCTATCATTTTTAGATTGCATAAGGGTATGCTTTGCTAACACCTTATCCCATAGTTTTACTATACCATTAGATATAAGATTAACTAACTTATATACAAAAAAGCTCAAAATTAATGAAAGTATGAGGACTACGAGATACAAAATTCCATAACCCGTATCTTGCAGAACATACGATGATGCTAAGCGATAAATTTCCATAACAATAAAATTGCATATTGAATATGAAATTAACCATGATATTAGTATGTATTCAACTTTTAACAATGTGTCTAATAACTTTTTCATTCCCCACTCCCGCTTAAATTAAAATACTTCTAAAATTATACAACTAAATAAACCAGATTAGAAAGTAATTTTTAATATTAATACTTTAAATATCAATGTTTTTAATTTATTAAATTATTAACAGAGCTTTTACCAACAGCTTTAAATCAAATTAGAAATACAAGCTACCATAATTTTGCTTTACAAAAGTATCGTTTACTAAACAATTATAAAAACAATTTTGCTTTTCGCCAACTACCCAAGCAAAATTAAAGCCTATTACCTAAACAATGGTAATAGACTTCCAACAGCTTATTCAATTTTGATAATTTCTTTGATAAATTCTTGATAACTGTTACATCTAGATAATTTGGCAACTTTATTATCATTAATGATCACTTCAGAAAGTTCATCAAAAACTTGCCGGAACCTTTTTTCGTCTTTTGGACTTGAAGCAAGCATAATAATTAAATAAACTCGCTGGTTTCCCCATTCGACACCCTTTTCATTAATATAAATAAACCATTGGCTCAGCCTAGCATGATAATTAATCGCATGAGGAATTGCTACAGAACCAAATGCCGTGCTGGAAAGGCGCTCTCTTTCCCAAATCTGTTCTTCAAAGTCTTGGGCGACAATTTTTTCTTGTAAAAACCGCTCACTTATAAAATGAATAACTTCATGGGCTGTCCGATTATGATTTTCAGTAATAAAGTTAGCAGCAGACGTAAATTTGTCTAACCCCTTCTGCAGTTTATGTGCTGCATTGGCATCCTTAATTTGGTTAATTGCCTTTTGAATCTTATTAATATCACCTGGTAAAAGGAAACTAGAAACTTGAACAAACTGATGCTTTTTGATAATTTGCTTTGAATCAACGACAATTACTAACTGCGTTTCCGCTAATAAATCGGTTTCTGAACTAACAGTATTTAAAATAACCAAATCATTGCCAAATTTATGGTCAAGTAGCGAAACTGCATTTTGTGCATTATTGTGATATTCAGGTATCAGCAATTGACAAATCACTTTGTTTTCATTCCTAATTTGTTCCGTTACGATATTACCGACATGAAGGGCAATAAAAGCAATTTCTTCTTCACTAACGGCAATTTCTAGTTCCTTTTTTATTTCATAGGCAATCAGAGTCGCACATTCATAAATTGTCGGCGAAGAATTTTTGATATTTTCAGCTAATGGATTATGTACTGTATTATTATTTTTAAAACGGGCAATCAAACGCAACAAATGTGGCAAAAAGCGGTTTTTAAAAAGTTCTTCATCAAGATCAAGATTATAAGTTTTACGGACAAATGCTACGATTCTTTTAAATAAATTATTAAGCTGCGAATCTTGTGGTAAATCAGCAGAGTGAATATCTGATAATAGCTGGATCATTTTCGTTAATTGCTTAATATCTTCGTCTGATAAATGATATCTTGTTCTCTGATTAAGCTTAGTGACAATTGACTTAACTACTGGATTAGAGATTTGATCTTTTTCTGCTACAAGTGCAATCTTATCGGAACGATCTAACATAATTACTAGGTGTAAGAGAAGATTACTGAAATTAAAGGAATCAAATTTAATATCAGCGACTTTAGCACTTTGCCGCAAGATATCCGCCACTGTTTTAACATCGACTTCAGGAAAATACTTTTGAATAGCCTTTTCATTAAGCAAGGTACCGTTTAATTCGTGATAAATTATTGACGAAAGAAGCTTACGCTTGTTTTCCTCTTCACCATCAACATGGTAAAAATCGCCTTCGCGAATCAGTCTTAAGTCAAAATTACTGAATTCACTCGTTAGCTTTTTTAATTCTTTACGTAACTCAACTTCATTGATGTAAAGTTGACCAGATAGATCATAAATATTGAGTGGCTTTTTAGCTTTGATTAGTTTACGAATTAACCACGAACTCCTCTGGCCCGCATTATCAGGTAAATATTCGCTTATTTCCGGAGCATCAAAGTTGCCTTTTATTCTATATCCTTTAGGTCCACTCTCAATTTCAATATTATTTTTACGCAATTGAGCTATTTTACTTTTTACCGTTCGCTCAGACACGGCCAATTTCATCGCAAGAGTTTTAGCAGTGATCCAAGATTCATTATTTTGCCTTAAAAAATCAAGTAAATCTCTGTTGTCGCTCATGTTTTAGTCTCCTTAATTACTCTAAATTAGAGTGTGTATCCCGTAATTGCCTAGTTGTAATCAAATTAGCATGCAATGCCTTTAAAATTAAGCTATCAAAAAGCAGTAATGAGGCTTGTTCATATAAACTTCCCATTGGCTGGACAGAATTCTGGTTAGTGTCCTTTGTTTGCGCCTCAATGACAATAACTTCATCACTTGTTTGACTTAAAGGAGCAGTCCTTTTAGCTGTAAAAGTCAAAATCGTCGCTCCCACATGCTTAGCGCTTTTAGCCTGTCCGAGTAAAAAGGTGGACGTGCCACTAGCAGAATTCAATATTAGCAAATCTTCAGCATTAATTGCCGGACAGGTAATCTCACTAACAACGTGAACTTGTAACCCCGCTTGCGTCAAGCGGTTAGCGAGTGCGCGAATCATCAGACCGCTTCGACCCTCTCCTGACAGGAAAACTCTCTTTGCAGAAAAGATCAGTTGTAGAATTTTTTGTGCTTTCTGCTCTGATAAATCATAATTAATAGTAGTTAATTCTGTACAAATTTGAGCAAACTCTTTAATCATTTTTAACCTCTTTTGCTAGCTGCTTACCGACTTTGCCAGCAGGATGATTTAATAAAAAGTCATTTTTAGAAAAATGTTGTTCTTGCATCAACAAAACAGCAATTACATCAAACAAAGAGATAACAGCTAAAGTACTGGTAGTAGCTAACAAATTAAATTTATCTAGTTCGCGTTTAACCTTAATTTGGACAGCCAAGTCCGCTTTTTGAGCTAAAACTGAATCAAGATTTTCCGTAATAGTAATAATTTTGGCCTTTTTAAATTCAATATTAGCAACAAAGCTGGTCAGTTCTTTAGTTGAACCACCCTTTGAGATAAAAATAACCACATCATTTTGCTTAACTTGTCCTAAGCCGCCATGAACCGCATCCGAAGGATTTAAATAAAAAGCAGCTAGACCAACTACATTCAGTGTATGAGTAATTTTTCTGGCTGCCATTGCCGAGGTGCCACAACCGGTGAGAAAAACATTATGAGTATTCTTTTTTAAAATCGTTACCAGATGAGTAATCTCATCTGGGGCAATACTTTGCCCTAGGGCACTTATTTCTTCACCTTCAATTTGGAACAATTCCGAATAACTATTCATTTTGTTCTCCTAAAACAATAACTTCAATCTTTCGTTGACGTTCTCTTGTCTGATCAAAATCAACGAAGAAAATTTGACCGACTGCTCCCAGCAATAGCTCATTTTGCCGAACCCCTAAACAAATGCTTGAGCCCAACAAATCTGCTCTTAAGTGCCCATCAGTATTTAACATTGTCCACTTAACTGCTGGATAATTTGGGTCCGTCTTTTTCATACCATAAGCGATGTGCTTGGGACCAGGACTCAAATAAGGATAATTTTCCGTGGTTTGGCGGGGAACAATTTTTTCTAAAACATGATTAAGATCCACTTGAAGAAAATCATCATCATAATAGTTGCGGTCATGCATGTACTCATCAAAATAAATTGAACAAGTAGTATGTACAGTCTGAACCAAGCAAAGACCATTTTGAACTTGGCTATCAGCCACAATTTGTTTAACCTGATCCGTAATCATGTGATAAGATGGCCTACCCGAGACGGTTTCCAATTGAATTTCTTGATAGTAAAATGTCATGATTCAAGCGCTGCCTTTACTTGATCCCAAACCTGCTCTGTTCCAATTCCTGTTAACAGAGCTACCCCGTTGATTACTCGGTCTTTAATAGCATCCGGAACAATCGTCGTCGATATAACAATGTCATAAAGACCATTTTGAATATTATCGACTTCTTGACTAACTGCAGACTGCTTGATTTCAACATCATTGGCAAAATTATTTTCCTTTAGCCAATCATTTACCTTTGCATGAACGATTGTTGATGTAGCATGGCCTGCGCCACACATAATTAGCATTTTTTTCATTATTATTCACCTTTCTTATTATTCATTAACATTAAATTTCTTTACTACATTTAAGTAAAAAAGCAATCCTAATAAAACAACGATTAAAATAACTAGTCCGATTAAGCCCATATTCTGAGCCATCCATACAAACGCTGCATTGGTCCACAAACCAGAAAGCTCAAATGAAAATGCTCCTTTAGTATTAATGCTGTAGTTAGCTAACTTAAAGCTCTTCATAACAAGCGGCGAAAGCCAAGTTGACAAATAGAGCATTGGAATTGAGTAAATTGTGGCACCAATTAAACTTCTAATAATATTGCCTTTAAATGCACCAACTAATAGTGTGAAAACATAAACATAAAGCGTTAAATCCCCTAAGGGCAAAACTTTATTACCTGGTAAAATGCTTGCTAAAAATAACGAGATAGGAATCATTAAAACACTAGTTGCTATGACAGCTGGATGTCCGACAGTCAAAGCTGCATCCATTCCGATATTGACTTTCTTGCTCCGCAAGTGCTTTTTAGTAAATTCTTGTGTAGCTGAAGAAATCGGGGTCAGACTTTCCATAAACATGGAAATCATTTTTGGCATAATCTTAAGAGTTGCACCCATTTCAACTCCCAGTTGTAAAATACCGGCAAAATCGAATCCTGCTAATAGGCCAATACCTACACCTACGATAAAGCCAATAACAAGGGGATCGCCCAAAACGCCAAAACGCTTTTGAATTTTTTCAGGACTAGCATCGAGCTTATTGAAACCTGGAATTTTATCAAATAGCCAATTTAAAGGGACTGCTAGAATAGTAGCTGAAAGTGCCATCGTGTGAGTTACTGCAATACCCGGCAAGTTGAAAAACTTTTCCGTGATTGGCTGCATCAAATCTGCTAAAAGCAATTCAAGTAAGAAGCCACCGCCTAAAGCAATAATGCCATATACATAATTCCCGGTTACCGCCCAAACGAGCAAACCAATAAATGTTGGTTGCCATAAATTCCAGATATCAACGTTTAAGGTTCTAGTTAAACCAACCCAAACTAGGATCAAGTTAATTAAGATGGTTAACGGAATTGCTAAAACCCCAAGTGAACTTGAAAAAGCAAGGGGACCACCAACACCACAGCCAACATCCATGATACTTAGAGATAAATGGTAACGCGTCACCATCAACTTGATTGCTGGTTGTAAATCGGTGGCCATCATATTAACCACCATATTCATCCCAATAAAGCCGGCACTCAATGTTAATCCCGAAATTAACGCCTTGGCTGGCTTTAGGCCTACAATTAGGCCCAAAATGATAATAATAATTGGGATACCAACTGTTGAGCCTAAATTTAGGAACCAGTGGATTGCCTGTACAAACATTTTCTTCACTCCTTCTATTTCAAATCATACTTATTTAAAATTTGCTCTACATTTTGGGGATTTCTTTCAGCCAATAACTCGGCAATTGCTTGCTTATTCTGGCAAAAAGTCATTAGATTACTTAAAAGCTGGGCTTGTTCATGCGGCTTACTCATCGCGATCATGAACACCAAACTAACCTCTACGTCAACTGCCTTGTTAACCATGCTTTTGAAGACAACCGGCTTTTTTAGAGTCGCTACCGCTATTTGAGATGTATTAACATATTCAGAATCAGTATGGGGAATAGCAACTCCAATTCCATTTTCAAGTTGTAAACCCGTTGGGAAATTCTTTTCCCTAGCCAAAACATGAGTTAAATAGTTATCCTTAACGATTGTTTTTTGCTTTAGCATCTGGGCAAGCAGTGTGATTATTTCCGTGCTGCTTTGCACATCAGCTTGCAGCTTAATAATTTTTTGATCAAAGAACATTCCTCATCCGCCTTTCTATCTCCAAATATTAAGCGCTATCACAAAAAGAATAAAAACAAGATTTGCACGTTAAGGGGAAAATACGGGTGCCACTTATTTCACCTTAACTAGGCAAATTTTATTTTGGTTTAGACATCATATTGGTTTAAAAGTTGTAGTAAAGGAGTGATGTATGATGTGTCAAATAGCTGTTTCACTACACAGCGGACCGAAATTGAATTTAGACAAAACCCTGAAGGGCCTTGCTAGTGCCCGCGCTGATTTTCTTCATATTGATGTAATGGATGGTCATTTCGTACCTGAAATTGATTTTGGTCAAAAACTTGTACAAGAAATTAGTCAAAACTGCCAAATTCCATTAGATATTCATCTGATGGTCGAAAAGCCTGAAACTTTAATTGAGCAATATATTTTCCCAACAACGGAAGTAATTGGTATTCATGTTGAATCAACACCGCACATTCACCGCATTTTAACTTTAATTAAAAAATTGGGTCGAAAATGCGAGGTGATTATCAATCCCGGGACACCTGTTTCAACAATCATCCCTGTCCTTAGATTGGTAGACCAAGTAATGGTTATGTCGGTTGATCCGGGAACAAGCGGTGCAAACTTTATTGACTCAACAATCGAAAAAGTAAAGTTGTTAGACGAATTAAGACAGCAAAATAATTATCATTACCAAATCAAAGCAGATGGCAGTATTGATGATCACAATATTGTCAAACTGACAAAAGCTGGCTTAGATATTGCAGTTGTCGGATCTTTTATTTTTAAAGATAATTTGGCTGGACAGATTGCCAAATTAAAAAATAAATAAGACCATTTCTCTAAATTTAGAAATGGTCTTATTTATCTGTACCCTCGGCTCTTAAAGTAAGATTAGTTTATTGATCCTCCTTTAGCCTTTTACCTACTGCTCCTGAGGGATGATTATTTAAAAATTCTTTTTTATTAAAATTTTCTTGTGTAATTAAAGCTACTGCAATACCATCGAATAAAGAAATAACAGCTAAAGTACTACAAGTTGCCAACATATTAAATTGGTCAGCTTCAGATGCAACCTTTACCTTTATTATTAAATTAGAATTTTTAGCAATTTGTGATGTTTCGTTCTCAGTTACTGCAACTATTTGAGCATTTTTTTCTTTAATATTCTGCAAAAAAGAGGTTAACTCTTTGGTATTACCACCTTTGGAAATAAAAATAACTAAATCTTTTTCTTTAACGGCACCAAGTTCACCATGAACAGCATCGGATGGATTAAGATAAAATGCTTTTTGATCAACTACATTTAAAGTATGTACAACTTTTTTGGCTGCCATTGCTGAAGTACCACATCCGGTAATAAAAATGTTACCTTTATTTTTAATAATCAGCCTACATAGCTCAGTTATTTTCTGATAATCAAGCATACTACTTATATGCTTTAATTCTAAACTTTCTTTATTAATAACATCTTCAACATTTTTGCGAATGGTTTCTCTTATCAAAATTATTTTTCTCCTAAAATTTAATTAAAAGCCAATTCCTGCGATAAACTGGTTTTAATATCATCTAACTTATCCACAGCTATACTCGTAAGGAAATCGTCACTACGAAAAAGGTGCATCAACTTCCTAAGCATTTTTAATTGTTGTTTACCTTGAAACAAGGCTAAGTTAAAGATAAATTGACAAGATACATTCTTAGATGCATCCTCCATTAGTCCAAAATTTACAGGTTTCACTAGTCTTAAAAAACTAACTCCACTAGTTTTGACAAATTTCTCATTACCATGTGGGATAGCAATACCAATATTATTTTTTACAGCTAACCCTGTAGGAAAATCTTTCTCTCTATTAACACATGCATTTATGTACTCAGGTACTACCATTTTTTGTTTTACAAATTGTTTCCCTGCTAATTTGATGGCATCTTGATATGAGTTTACCTGACCAGTACAATCCTCATAAACTAAAATTTTGTTTATCATAAATTCTCCAGTCTTAGTTTAGTATTGCATCTTTAATCTGATTTAATACCTTTTCTTCACCAATTCCAGTTAACAAGGCAGACCCAACAATTACAGGTGTTTTTACTCCAGGGCGGTCCAACTTAGTAGAAGAAACAATCAAATCCTTATCATTAAAAAATTCATCTGAGCATGTCATAAGTGAAGCTTTGTCAAGATCAACAGAAATATTTTTTTCATCTAGAAAGTCTTTTAAGCTAGCTAACATAATGGAAGACGAAGCAATACCATTACCACAAACTACTAAAACTTTTTTCATTTTAAATCTCCTTTAATTATTTTAAATTGTTTTTACACGTTCCACTTTTTTTAACCAATAGCCAACTAATACAACAAGTATGGCTACAAGAATAAAACCAATTATGCCAATATGCGAAACTGCAGCAAACAATGCTGTAAATGGATTAGCAGAAGGATCAATTGAAGAGTACATTACCCCACTTTTTGCACCAGCACCAAACTTTTGAAAAACAGCATTTGTTGCTGGAGTCATCCAAGAAGCAATATACAGTCCTCCGCCAAATAAAAAGATTGATGAAAGCCATGTACGAATAATATTACCTTTGAAAATTGGAACCATAGCTGCTACATAGAATACTAGTGAAGATAAATCACCCATAGGCAAAACTTTATTACCTGGTAAAATAACTGCCAATATTACCAAAGCTGGAATTAGTAGTAACGCAGGAGCAATTACAGCAGGATCTCCAACTATTAGAGCTGTATCCATACCAACAGTAATTTGTCTGTTTGGAAATTTCTTGACCATCTTTTTACGAACAGCATTTGACATCGGAACCAGTCCTTCCATCATGATGGAAGTCATTTTTGGCAACAGTAACATAATAGCAGCCAAATACATTCCTAATTGAATACTATTAATAATTGCATGGTAAGGATCATTCCAGTTATAACCAGCAAAGCCCAATAATATACCGATTATAAAGCCAACCATTGTTGGGTCGCCGAAAATACCAAATCTTTTCTGAATACTTTTTGCTGTTACATTCCAATTTTTAACCCCAGGTATATGATCAAAAAGCCAATTGAATGGATAAGCAAAAAATAAATATGTATTGGCTACAGGATGGGATATTGAAACACCTTCAGGTAAATCATAAAAATTATGATTATTTTTTGCTCCAAGATCAGCACCAATTAAAGCAATCATGTGAAAAATTGCTGCAGTTAATATCCCGTCTATAAAACTACCTGTATAAGCATATATAATGGCACCCATTGAAGCGTTCTGATGTAAATTAAAAACATCTACATTAACACAATCAGTCAATTTTAAAATTAGCATTAGTATATTTACTGCTACACAAAGAGGAATTACCACAGCACCAACAGGAGAGCCAAAACCCATTACGGCAGTCGCTGCACCACCAACATCAACAGCAGATAATGATGATCCAGTTTTTTGTGACAAACCGGTAATAGCAGGTTGCATTTTATCGAGCATAAAAGAAACTACCATACTCAATGCAATAAAACCAATTCCTACTTTCATCGCAGATTGAATCGATTCTGACCACTTTCTACCCAATGCTTTCATTAAGAACAGAAAAATTACAGGAATAAATATAAAATTACCTATATCATTAATGAATTGAGTTATCATCGCCATTATAGCTACCTCTACTTTTCCCTTTCAAAACCCATATTCCAAGCTACAAAATCTGGCTTTTTTAAGTAACGATCATCATCTGCTTTAGCTTCCAAAAGATTTACCTTAGAGTTTTCTCGCGCTTTATTAAAATCAAACGCCTCGTCTAGCCAAGCATCAAGTATCATTTCCATATAGTGAAGACCGTTAACCCTCATACCTAAGCCAATTATCTGTGCATTTTGACTTAATCTTGCTCTTCTAGCAGAATATGGATTAGTCACTGCCGTAGCCCGAATTCCCCAATGTTTATTTGCTTGCATTGTGAAACCAATACCTGTTCCACAAATATAAATACCTAAACGACATTTATCTTTTTGAATAGTTTCAGCCATATCATCTGCTAATCTAGCAAAAGTATGTTGACCATCCTCTGGTGTTTTAACAGGATCAAAAACAATGTCATAACCCTTTTCTTTTATAAGATATTTCTTTATTTCTTCTTTTCTTTTAAAACCAACGTTATCACAAGCAATCGCAATCTTTTTATTCATACATATCTCTCCTTTTAATAATAAAATTAATTATATTCCAACCAAAGCCAATTATATAATTGTTTTTGATTGGTGTAAACAGTATTTTTGCTATTAATGCCAACAAAAGCCAAGTCTAATTTATTTTAAACTTCACATTAATAAAACTTGGTGTAAAATAAATGAAGAAACTTTTAATGATGAGTGGTGAACAGTGTCATGACAATAATGGAAGAAAGAAGAAAAAATATTCTAGAAGAAGTTCTAAAAAATGGAACTGTAACTGTCCATGATTTGTCTCAGAAGTTTAATGTATCTTATGAAACCATTAGAAAAGATCTAAATTATCTTTCTGAGAAAGAGCAACTTGTTAAAAGTCATGGTGGTGCCATAGCTAATCAAAATTCGATTGAAAACCCGTTTACATTAAAAAAAGAGGAAAATATTGATCGAAAGCAAAGCATAGCAAAAAAAGCTCTAAATCTTATTCCAAATGGTGCGAGTATAATTTTAGGCACAGGAAGCACTGTGTTTGAATTGGCAAAACTTCTAGTATTACGAAGTAATCTTAAAATAATAACCGATCTTATTCCCGCAGCCAGCTATTTACAAACCTCAAATAATGAAGTATATTTCTTGGGTGGTAAGCTAAGACAAAAGAGCTCTTCTGTATATGGGAATTGGACTGAACAAGCATTGGATCAAATTAATGTTGACATTTCTTTTTTAGGGACTGATGGTTTTCAGGGGTTCAGAGGTCCTACCACTCCATCATATTCGGATTCATCGATTGAAAGGAAAATGATTAAACATAGCAATAAAAGCTATATACTTGCCGATACCACCAAATTTGAAAGAAAAAGTTTGTATGAAATTACTAGTTGGGAAAACATCACTGGTATCATTACTAATTATGATATCTCTAAAAGTTTAATTCAAAGTATTGGTGATAGCACACAAATAATCTTAGATAGCTTTAATTCAAACAACTAAATTAGTTCTTTAACTGGTATAAAATAGGCCATTTCTCTTGAACGAGAAATGGCCTATTTTAATGGCGCAAATTAAGTAGTAATGTATTTTGGTTAAATCTGGTTAATCTGTTCTTCTAAGTTTAGTACTTCTAAAATATCAGTTGCACATTCCGCCCCCTTATTGCCGGCTTTTCCACCAGCACGATCGGTGGCTTGTTCAACCGTATCAGTCATCAAAACACCAAACATGACAGGAACTTTACCATTAGCAGTGGCTGCGGCAAGCTGCGCAGTTGTTCCCTCACAAACATAGGTAAAGTGAGCGGTTGCTCCACGAATAACTGCACCTAAAGCAATGATGCCGTCAACTTTGCCACTTTTTGCTAAACAGTTAACTGTCCGGGCAATTTCAAAGGCACCTGGAACATGAACAACTACGATATTATCGTCCTTAACACCTGACTTATGTAATTGACCGATAGCCCCTTCAAGTAAGCGATCAGTCACAACGCCATTAAATTGCGCAACAACAATACCAATTTTTTTATTTTGACCAGCCGCAATATTTCCCGTAATTTCCTTCATTTTAATCAACCTCACTTAATAAATGGTTCATCGCATGTTTCTTAGTTTTCAAGTAATCCCTGTTTTCTGCGGTCATTCCAACTTCTACGGGAATACGCTTAGTAACTTTTATCCCATAATTTTCCAATTGCTCGACCTTATCAGGATTATTTGTCATTAATTCAACTTCATTTACTCCTTTTTGGCGCAAAATTTCGGCAGCAATGTCGTATCGGCGAGCATCTACGGGCAAGCCCAAATGCTGATTAGCCTGGACCGTATCCATTCCTTGGTCCTGCAATTGATAAGCTCGCAATTTGTTCGTAAGCCCAATCCCCCGGCCTTCTTGCCGTAAGTACAATACCGCACCTGAACCATTTTGCTCTATTTTAGTTAAGGCCTCAGCTAATTGAGCGCCACAATCACACCTTTTTGAGCCAAATACGTCACCAGTCAAGCATTCACTGTGAAGCCGCAACAGCAGCGGGCTCCCTTGCTTAATTTCACCCTTGCTAATAAGTAAAGTTGGCTCCTTGTCTGGATGTTCATTATCTTTAAAACCCTCAAGCTGAAATTGACCATATTTCGTCGGGAAGTCAACTTTAGTAAAAGATTCGATATCCAAATCTTTTGCTTCATGGTGTTTACGGTACTCAATCAATTCTTCAATGGTTAAATATGGTATTCCCAAGCCTTCGGCTAAGGCCTTTAAATCCTTTCGCCGCGCCATATGACCATCTTTTTTAATGCATTCACAGATAAAACCAACTGGGGCCACACCAGCTAAGCGAGCTAAATCTAAAGCAGCCTCTGTATGACCAGTTCGTTCTAGAACTCCACCTTCTTTAGCTACAAGCGGAAATACATGACCAGGATGGTAGAAATCATCCCATTGACTATCAGGATTAGCCAACTTCTTGATTGTTTTTGCCCGGTCAAAAGCAGAAATTCCAGTAGTAGTTTCTGTCGAGTCAACGCTTAAGGTAAATGCCGTGCCAAAAGTATCATTTGACCCCGTTTCAATCGGTTCAAGTTGAAGTCTATCCGCAAATGCTTTGCTCATCGGTACGCATAAAAGTCCCCGAGCTTTGCTAATCATCATATTGACTGCTTCGGGAGTTACTTTTTCGGCTAAGCCAATCATATCGCCCTCCGATTCACGCTGAGGGGAATCGGCAACGATTACTAATCCACCATTTAGCATGTGCCGTAAAATTTTCTTCATTTTTTGTTCTAATTGTTCGTCCATTTTTTGCTCCATTAAAATTCTTTTTTCCATGCCTGAATTTGCTTTACCGCATAACGTCCAATCATATCCATTTCAAGATTAACCTGATCATGAACGTGATAATGCGTCAAGGTGGTATTAGCAATGGTATAAGGAATCAGACTTACGCCAAATTCGTCATTTTGTGCCATCGTCAACGTTAAGCTGATACCATCAATTGCCACTGAGCCTTTTTCAACTAAATAAGGATCATATTTATGCGGTACCTTAAAACGTAATTCAATTGCATTTTCATTTTCACTTCTACTAATAATTTCTGCCGTAGTATCAACATGACCGGCCACAAGGTGACCATCAAGCTTGCCGTTCAAGGAAAGCGATGGTTCCAAGTTAACTAAGCTGCCGGTAGTCAGCTTACCTAAGTTAGTCCGCTTCATCGTTTCCGGCATTACATCAACCGTAAACTCATTATTTTGCCAAGAAGTCACGGTCAAACAAATTCCATTAACCGCAACACTAGCGCCAAGTGGTAGGTTTTGTTTCGCAATTTCAGCGGCCGAAATGCCTAACTTAGCGTGCTTTTCGGTAATTTCTAACCGAGTGATTTTACCAGTTGCCTGAATTATTCCTGTAAACATTTATTTCCTCCTTGCCGTAATCCGAATATCTTGTCCTAGCTCTTGGACAGCTATTAATTGGTACTCCAATTTTTGAGCTAGTGCTGCACCTACGGCTACAGGCAGAGCGATTCCACCCAATACTATTGGAGAAATATAAGCAACTATTTGATCGGCTAATCCGGCTGCTAAAAACTCAGCTAACAGATTGCTGCCACCCTCAACTAATAGCGATTGAATCTCACGTTCAGCTAAAAGTTCACCAATTTTTTGGGGTGTCCACTTGTGAGAGACAAAGCAATGCACATTGGCCTGGGCCTTGCCCTTTAACTCGGTCTGACTAAGTAGCCAAATTGGGCCAGGTAATTTAAACAGATTCTGCGTTAAATCAAGTTGATTTGCATCATGCGTTAAAATGATTCGAATGGGCGGCTGTGGTAAAGCCTTTATTCGTACCGTTAATTGCGGATTATCAATTCGCAATGTGTTCGCTCCAATTAAAATCGCCTGCTGGTGCAAGCGCAGCTTTTGCACATCGTACTGGGCTTTAGGGCCAGTCAGAAGCGTGCGCGTTTTTTCTGCACCATTAAGCTTCCCGTCAAGTGACATTGCATATTTCAAGGTTACGAGTGGCCGGTGATGCTGATAAAAGAAGTTATATGCTTCGTTTAGTCTCTCTGTCCCCCCTAGCACCTTAGTTTTAACGCCGTGCTCATTTAAATACTTAATTCCTTTACCAGCCACAATTCCGTGGGGATCAATTTGCCCGATAATCACTTCTTTAATTCCGGCCTCAGCTACTTTTTGGCAGCAAGGCGGCTGCTTACCGTAATGACTGCATGGCTCCAGCGTCACGTAAAGTGTTGCACCTTGAGCCTGTTTGATATCATCTAGCTGATTAAGTGCGTTAACTTCCGCATGCTCTTGTCCAAACTGATGATGATAGCCGGAAGCTAAGACCTGGCCGTTTTTAACAATAACCGCACCAACTAAAGGATTAGTCCATGTCATTCCCAGTGCCTTAACGGCCTCTTTGCTTGCTATTTCCATATAGTCTGTATCCTGCAAAAAATTCACTTCCTAAGCACAAAAAAACCTCGTTGATTTCAGAATCAACGAGGCACTAATATTTTCTAATTAAATAAGATTTCAGCGAAGTTTAAAAACAACGCTAAGATTAAATTAGCTTAATTTGTTCTTCTCCCATCCAGACTTTAACTGTCGGTACTAGACTTGCACTAGTTCCACCGCGCGTACGCGGGTCACGGACTTCAACCTTACTGGTTGTCACCGTCGGTAGGGAATTTCGCCCTGCCCCGAAGAAACCGTATTCAATTAGTTACAGAATAATATACTAATTTGATTGCGTCAATAGACCCAGCAAAAAGAATTGAAAAGCTAGCTGCAATTATTCCCGCTTAAGTTTCCAATCTGAAGCTTTAAGAGGGAGATTATTGTTTTTACTAAAATATTTTTTAAAAGCAGTGATAAATTCTAACCTATCTTCATGACGATAACGGTAAATGTCGTTTAGTGTCATACAAGCCGTCACAAGTAAATCAGTCAAAATAATTATTAATAATCCGATTAAAACGTATAACAGGTAAAGCATGATATTCCCTCCTAAAAGTTTAGCTGTACTACCTATCTAATACAGTACTATCATAATGAATAAATGTCAACGCTTTTTTAAGGCAAAATTAAGCTTTTATGATTATTTGACACTTTGGTTTCGCTAAAAAAGACTATTAACTGTCAAGCAACAATTAATAGTCTAATTTAGTCTTTAGTTCTACCGGTTAATATTTATTGTTTTTTGAATCGACGAAGAAAATTAAGTACCGTGACAATCACTTGTCCAACCGTCAGGATCAAGCCTACGGTTTCTAATACATCAATTGTATCTTCACCATTATTCAAGTTTTTATTTTTTCTCATCTAACCACTTCCTGCAAAAACCATTTAAGTAAATACTGATTCTTCTTAAATTATACTTTTTTATTCTCAATATACATCAAGTATATACCATATTATTAAGTAAGTTTTGCTTTTAAGACTTTTAAATAAAAACTTTCGTGGTACCTTCATAGCCGCCCCGTCAGTTATCATACTTAAGTTATTATTTTCATCGCATTAAATTAGTAAGATATTAGATAAAAAGTTGGAAACCTTATTTTAGCGCCAATGATTCTTCAATTTATTACCTACATTTTAATGAAGTTTTATATTATCGGAATGATTGTTGCCCAAGTTCCTTGGACAACACCTGCTATTATCAGTGGCTTCTTGATGACTGGCAGTGATTGGAAAGTGACTTATGGCAAGCAATTGAATTAGCCTTTGCCATACTCGCTTACTACCCATTTTTCAAGTCTTTGGATAGGCAAGTAGTTAAGCAAGAACACGAAGCTAAATAATTGATGCATTCAATTGCTATCGTATAAACAAATTAAAACTCTCAAAATGATGTTCTTCTGTTCTATTTTTTTCAGAAATTCAACTTTTTTCTGAAAAGCACATAATTTTTCTGACTTCTAGATTTTTATTGTCTAAAATAGAGAATACAAACTATTTATTCTAATTTGGACAAGGAGAACTTTACGATAAATATGAAAGCTATTACTAAGATTTTATCTTGCTTAGATAATTTAGCCATAATAAAAACCTCAAAGTTGTCCTAACTTCGGGGTCCATTTCTGTACTCAACGCCTTTTATATATTTTTTCTTATTTTAATAATATATCACATGTCAAACAGCTTTAATACTCAATTTAGATTTTTTATTTCCCAAAACCACATGGTTCATGCCATCAGCCAGTTTGTCGATTATATTCCACAGCAGTGTTTGAACGCGATACACGTATCAACCGGCTCGTATGCTAAGAGTTCTGCTCTTTGCCTATGCCGCAAAATTGACCAGATGCTGTCCTAAAACCTGCCTATGATGTATCGCCTGATCAGCAGACTTTTAAGAATCACAACAGATTCTCCAAGAATGACCGTGATACACTTTCTTGCCTTATTGGTTTTAGTAGAAGAATTTGAATTCTATTTATTTATCTTAATTCAATTATTTGCTCAAATTGCTTCTCAATTTCAGGCCGTAAGTGGTGTGAAATGTAGACTAAGGTTACGCCTTCCAAGTCAAGCAGAGTTTGCTCGATCTTCTGTCCATCCTTTTCATCAATTGCCGAGGTGATTTCATCAGCTAAGATTACTTTTGGTTCAACTAGCAGTTGGCGGGCTAGCGCAATCCGCTGTTTTTGTCCTCCAGAAATATTATTGCCAGCATGCTTTAAAACAGTGTCTAAGCCAGCAGAACTGGTCGCGAGAAAGTCTTTCAAACCTGCTTGACCAATCACATGTTGCAGTTTTTCATCCGTTGTTTTTCGGCCCAAAGTGATATTATACCGCACAGTACCGTCAAAGATATAGGCAGATTGGTCAATATAAGCAATTTGTTTGTGCAGTGATTTCTTGCTCAAAGAACTGTATTCGGCATTGTCCCAGGTAAGTGAACCTTGATAATTAATCAATAACCCACCGATTAATTTGATTAAGGTCGACTTGCCGCAGCCAGACGGTCCAATGATGGCAACGCGGTCACCCCTTTTAATGACGCCAGAAACATTGCTTAAGATAGTCTGATTGCTATCAGGATAGCTGAACGAAAGACCATTGAAGGTAATTTGGTCGCATAGCGGCGCAACGCTAGTGCCCGTATCAGCATGTGCACCGGTCAACTTATTATATTTGTCAAAAATAGGCTGAACAGCACGGATTGACGTTAATTGAATGCTAACACTGGTCAAACTGCCAAAGACGTTACCAGCCATTGAGCCAACAATCAAAATGGCACCAATCGGAAGCTGTTTGTGAAAGGCAAGGTAGCCAGATTCAATAGTTAAAATAGTTTGGGCACTAACACTAATCAGGTTGACTAACGAGTTAGAAAAGGACATTTTAGTCGCGTAATTGACATGGGCCTGTCCTACTTTATCCGATGCGGCCAAAGCTATTTTATTGAGCAGTTTTTGCTGACCAAGCGTGAGCAGGTTGGTAAAGCCTTCAAGAATATCTGTCAGCCTAGCCGTTAACACCTCATTTTGCTGGCTCTGCTTTTGCGATAATTCTTTTAACTGTTTTTTAAAAATACGGGGAAATAAAATCATAATAATAGAAAAAACTAAAGTTGTTACTAACAAGATTGGGCTATAAGAAAGTAAAACAATGCTAGAAACAATGGCCAAGAGCATGTTGCTGAAAGTTTCCTGCAAACTGATAAAACCAGCTTCGTTAATCTGATTAACATCGTTAGTAAACCAGGAAACATAATCGGCTTCGGTGTGCTTGTTAAAATTTTCATACTCCTGCTGGCCAATCGTCTGAGCCAGGTCACTTCTAATAGAATTGTCGACTATTCTTATTATTACGGCAGAATACCTTGAAGTGCTAAAAAAGAAAACTAGAAAAAAAGCCCAACTGAGCAGGTTTAGTCCTGTATCAGTGATAAAGCCAGATAAATCATGCTGCGTTAGTGCGGTAAGCGCATTACCCTTAAAAAGGCTAGCAGCAGTTTGTGATAAATTCCACCCAAGATAAAGAATCGCCAAAATTACGTACTTGCTTAAATTACGTTTAACGTAGGCCCAAAGTGAAAATTTTGCTATGTTGTTTTCCATAATTTGCTTCCTAACACAGCTCAGTAAACTATCTCAGGTAATACTAAAGTAAAATGATTTAGTTATGAGTTTATAAAAACAGTCCGAAAAATTAGTAATTTAATACTAGTCAAAATAATTTAATGTTCAATAATAATAGTAATATAATGGCCGCCATAGTATTGTTTTATACCATCTTCAGGAGGAATAATACTATCTAAGGATGAAAGATCCATTGACATATCAATTACATTACTTAATAACATATTAATTATTTTATAACATTAATTTAAAAAAACAAGCATTTTTTAGAAATCTATTTTAAATAGATTACTTTTAGTTTAATATTAATTTAATTAATATTATTTTATATTATCAAGATGATATTATGGAAATAATTAATTTCAAAAGTATTAAAAAATATATACTGAAATCAGATAGTGACCGGATTTATTTGATTTCACGAAAGCATAAGCTTCCCCAACAGGATTGGAAAATACATATATCTTGTCTTCCAAAAGATTTAATTTCAAATATTTATAAAATAATAGGCTTTTTATATATAAACAACTTGAGCTTCAAAACTCAAAATAATTTGCATACAGCTCAAGGGTTAGTATACGGTGGAGTAGGATATATTAATGTTAGCAAGGTTATAACAGTATATACGCCATTAAAATCTTTAAATAAAGAATTAGAAATGGTATGTAATAAATTGTGTAGACTTGTATCTGCAAAATATTTTCCAAATGTTATTACAGATATTCAGTAGTAGCAACTTTCGTTTTAATGAATTTGGAGAAAAAATTTATCGAATAAAAAATGATAAAGATTATTGGGTAGAAGATATTAGACAAAATGCTTATTTTAAGCCTGACTGGATAAAAATACCCACTTTTTTGATAAACAAGCCCATAGACAATCTGTTAATCCGAAAAGAAAAAGTGTACGAGTATCAAATCCCGTTTTAATAAGTAAACAGGTAAAGTCAACCATATTTTTTCAAAATATAAAGGTCTAGATGCAGTAGTTAAACGTAGTATAAAAAATAATGAAGTTAGTAATTATGGAGAAGATAATATTAGGCGTGAAGGTTAGTATGCTTGAAGCAGCAAAAAGCATTAAAAATATTCCACATATTTTAAAAACTGTGGTAGACGATAAAAGTTTTACATTAATTGAAACAAAATGTTCAGGTAAATTATTATCTGACTTTTTAAAGATGACTAGTATTCAAGAAAATAAAATCGAAGAATTAAAAGTCTAAGCTTTAAATTCATTAAAATTAACTATCAAAAAATACTTAGTTTGTGAATTGTATTTCGTGATACAGCACCACAAAATATTTTATATAAAACGGTTTAACTATAAGCTTAGTAGATTTTGAGTTGTTAAGTTATATTGGTGAAAAAATTATATTTCAAGGTGCTACGCCAGGATATATAGACTTGCGCCATGGAAAAAGGCAAATTTTTTAGAAGATGAATTTGGTTTAGGCGCTGTGGAAATATTTTTAACTACAGGAATAAATCCTACTTTTATAGAAGCCGTGTTCGAAATTACTTGAGATAAATTTGTAAGTAAACTAGAAACTTTTTGCAACGAATATGTTGATTCAAGTACTTCAAAAAATATAAGTTCTGACGGAATTTTCCATATTGCTAATGCCTTAAAAAGCAATTCCTATAATAAAAACGAGAGTAACGTAAATTTTAACAAAAAAATATTGTTAGATATACATATGTGTGAAAGATATTTAGATAATAAATTGAGAAAACAAATATATGTAATTAATAAGGATTTTTCATTTAATTTAGGAATACTAGGGTATTTATTTTCTACAGAACTTTTAATGAGTAAAACAACACCGTCTAGTTATACAAAGGAAGGATTTAAGAAGGGGTTAGATTTATTAATTTCTGAAGTTAAAAAAACAAATTTAAAGATATGAGTTTTTTAATGCCAACAGGTATTACCTCAAGATTAATTTTACTAAGTAAATATGAAGACGAAGATGGACTATACAGATATATTAACTGGCTATTAAATATTCCTGTTTTAATATTTCAGTCGAATTATTTAATGGCCTAGCTGGTATAGGTTTATCTATCTGTCAAGCTATTAAATTTGTAAAGAATCAAATGTTGGCTTTGATAAATAAAATATTAATATAAATACATAGCAAACTATATAAAAATAATATAATTAATGAAGATACAGAAAAAAATTGGTTTAATTTTTGATAATCTTTATAAATATATAGATAACCTTGATTGCGGATGGGGACTAACTAATGAAATTTCAAGTGTTTGGCTGGCAATGCTATATACTCAAAAAAGTAATATTTTTAATGCAAAAATAGATTTAGATGTGAAGTGACCCCCAAATTTAGGACAAATTTGGGGGTTATTTTTATGGCTAAATTATCTAAGCAAGATAAAATTGAAATCTATCAT
>NZ_JAFNOZ010000004.1:0-130659 GCF_026536045.1 Lactobacillus sp. B4005 | reverse complement strand
CATCCGCCAGCTTATTATAATGGTGGTTTTTATAACGACGTCAGTTTAGGGCTAAAGACGGCTAATGGAGCAGGAGAAGGCTACTATACCTTCATGCGCAGCACGAAGACGGCGAAGACCATGATTATTATTCAGGCCAATAAGACGCGGAAGGGCGAATTTGTGGTTTTGAAAGATCGTATTGATAAATTAATAGTTGAATTATTTGCTAAAAAAGGAAGTATCTAGCTTTTAAGTGTGAATAACTGATTTATTAAGTTGAAAAAATAATAGGAAATTTGTTCAGTATACAGAACTTATAATTTTTCAATTAAAAGTAGGGAGATAAAGATGAAAAAAATCAGTAAATTGTGTATTTCGCTATTCGTCATAGTTGCTTTACTATTTATTGGTATAAAAGTAAGTAATAATAAGCAAAATGCTAAGGCAGATCAGACTAAAATTACCTACGTAAAAAAGAAGGGTAGGACTATTAAAGTCTTTAATGTTCCTGCCTTTGAAAAAATTAACGTTAATATTAATAAAGCTCGTCTGGATAAAAGATTTATCAACCTGAAAGTTTCAACGGGAAAAAATTTTCAGGTCAAGGCTACCGGACCAGATGCCAAAAAAATAAAAGCTACCGTTAACAATAAAAGTCTCACTATTTCTAGCTCACACTCAATCCGTAAAGGCAGATACAATGTCAGCGTGACTGTCCCTAATAGCGATGCCTTGCAAAGCATTACTGGTTATAGCTATGGTAGTAACGTTAGCCTTCATAAATTAAATCTTACTGACATTCAACTAGCAGCAATCTATGGTGATGTTGCATTAGACAAGATTAAAACTGATGAGCTTAAACTACGTCAAGTTTCCGGAGATTTTACAGCAAATGATTCAACTATAAACAAGGCAAGCTTAACTTCAGACACAGGAGACACAGTAATTAGCAGTTGTAAGTTTCAAATGAATGCAAAGTATTCTGATGTATATGATGTTGAAGTTGAAGATTCCAAGATACTTGGCAACAGTTCGTTTAGTCTGCATGAAGGAGACTTCATCATGTATGATTCACCAAAGATTGGTTATAACCTATCATGCTGCAAAAAAAATAAAATTAAATTCTTTGGTAAGTCGCACTCAACTCATTTTGAGCGAACCATCGATAATAAGCCAATACTTACTGTTAAGGATAGGAAAGGAGACATCCATATCTTCGATTAGATAGCAGGCTTTCAAAAAAATAGTTAACGTGAATAGAATAGGAGGAATAATTATGAAGAAAAGATCTCAAATAATATCTTTAATAGGAATTATTTTAATATTAATTAGTGGCATTCCAGTTATAAGAGCCTTGAATTTTCAAAATACTAATGCTAAAGCAGTGTCACAAAAGGCACCTGCAAGCCAAAAAGTTAGTAAAACCTTTAAAACGGCAGCATTCAACCAAGTTAAACTTGATACTGATCGCTCAAGTCTAAAATTTATTGTAGGCGAAGATTTTCATGTCACAGTTAGTGGGAAGCTTAAATCTCGTATTACGGATACTAAAGTTACAGTTGATAATAATCAACTAACTATTTATGATAAGCCAGTTAAGCATCATAATTATGGTGGCTACTTAGTTACAGTAACTGTACCTGATAGAAATACTATCGAAAAGATTTCAGGAACATGTAACTTGAGCGACCTTAGTTTTAATGACTTAGCCATCCCATATATTGATCTCAAGGCACAATACGGTGATGTTGTTATGAACCACGTAGATTCTAAGAATGTTCATTTAAACCAAAAATATGGTGATTTAAAAATAAATAATTCTTTAGTAGAAAATGGTACGGTTAGCTTGGATGTTGGTGATGTTATTATAACTAATAGTCAGTTCATGATTAATGCGGCATTAGGTAAAAAAGGAAATTGTAAATATGGTGATGTCAAGATTAGCAACTCAGTAATGACTGGTGACAGCTCATTTAGTCTGATTAATGGCGATTTTAGTATGACCAATGCGCATAAGATGAGTTATAAGTTGTCAACAAAATTAAAGAGGAAAATCAAAGTAAATAATCGGTCATATTCGAAGCATTACTCCAAGATTTTGAAGAATAAGCCTCTACTTAAAGTCACTAATAAAAATGGTTATATTAAAATTGATTGAATTCAAAAAGCTATAAACATAATACAAAAACGACAT
Organism: Lactobacillus sp. B4005; assembly: GCF_026536045.1. Lineage (NCBI taxonomy): Bacteria > Bacillati > Bacillota > Bacilli > Lactobacillales > Lactobacillaceae > Lactobacillus > Lactobacillus sp. B4005. The sequence continues at coordinate 128,483 of NZ_JAFNOZ010000004.1, read as the reverse complement.
TACAACCGTATTTATAGACTAGTCTAAGGCTGGTAGTAAAGTAGCCTGCCAAATGGAGTAAGCTCCAATAAATATTGGATTGCACAATATAAAAAATGAAATTATCAATACTTGAAAATAATTAAATAATAGGGCTAAGTTTAAGAATCATATTAAACTCTTAGTACTTCAGAATTTGTAGCTTTACAATATTTAAGTCTTATTCAATTTTTCATTGAAAGGATCATATGAATAATAAATTTGGCGAAAAATTTAAAGAAATAAGAAAACAAAAGGGGATAAGTTTAGATACAGCTTCTCGTGATATTACTTCTAAGTCTTCTTTATATTATTGGGAAAAAGGGCAGGCTAATATGTCTTTTGAAAAAGTGATTGCAATGCTTGACCGTATGCGTATTAAGCCGTCTGAGTTTGTCACGGACAGTTTAAGCGACAACCTTGATTTTAAAGAAATATCTTCCGCATATTATCATGATAATGATCAACGACTTAGAGAATTGGCGACTGTGTATTTAAAAAGCAGTCAACAAAATCCTTATGACCGAACACAACTATTAAGAGCAGCAATTGCTTGTAATTTATTAAAAGCTGATACAGAAATTAATTTGTTCACGCCTAGAGATTTAAGTAGGTTAGAGGAATTACTTTCAGAAATTAAAAACTGGTATTACGAAGATTTGTTTAACTTTGGCAATACACTTTTCCTTTTACCAGGGAAGCGTGTTTTCGGATTAGCGCATACACTTTTAGTCAAATATCAGAAAAATGATAATGATTATCAGTGGCAACACGCTGCTGTAGCGACTTTAATTAATGCCGCTTTTTCTTTACTTTATACCGATTTCTATTATGCACAAAAACTATATTCAAAGTTAAAAGCTTTAAAACTGAGTGATAATTTTGCCTACGAAAAAATCCGATTAAAATTCCTTGATGAAGTATTTTTATTTATAAGAACAAAAGATGACTCAAGAATTAAAGGATCTTTTTTTCCAATATTAGACTATTTAAATTTCCCACAACTTAAATTATCAATACAAAATACTTTTTCTCAATTGAAGCAACTATATAATAGCTAGTTTGCTAATAACAGCTATATCACAACTTAAATTGATTAAAAGGCGAAAATAGTCCTGAAAATTAGACAACAATCAGGGCTATTTTTTATTGCTAAATTATCCAAAGGATAAAAGTTAAACTCTTGTTATCAATGGCAACAAGATCATTCAATCACATATTTAGTGAAACCCAGTTATATTAATGATTCTAATCTGTACTACTTGCTTCGTTTACTTGATTATCAGTTCTTACCCGCTCCTATGAATATCTATTGATACTGTACTAATGCAGACCCAGGCCCTAACCAGCAGTTAGTGCGCTCATTTAAGTGGAACTTAAAAGTATAGCTATTTTGGTCAGATTAAACATGTATTATTTTGATTGCATTTCTATATGTCTTACTTCATAAATTAATGGCAATAGTACTTTTATAATTATGTTGAGACTCGAAACATTAACAATTAATTTATTTTTTATTATTTTTATTGATAATTTACAAACTAAATGTTAATATTTTATTAATTAAATGTGGCGATTAAATAATATGCTTATGGATAAATATGCTAGTTCTCGTTAAACAGATCGGACAAAATATCGTGTACGAGTAAGTTGTAAAACCACTTAGACACGCATATATTCTTATTCAGGAGAATACTACATTTCAATTGAATAATTAAATTATTAAGGCTGCTAGATAAAAACTACTAACAGCCTTTTGCTATCCCAAACAAAGGAGGGTAAAAATGCAATATTTCAAATTGCAAATCAAACGAATATTAAAGAGTAAGTTCACCTGGATAAGTTTAATATTAATACTTTCTATTTGTGCTTATTTTTTAAGAATAAATTATATTGTTAATAATGCGGATAGTCATGATCTTAGTCAAGCAAAGTCCAATTTGATTATTCAGCAGCATAATATCAAGTATTTTGGCAAGGCGCTAAAGGATTCAAAGCTAGGTACGCAAGAAAAAAAGCAAATGACAGGCGATCTGAAAGAAGCTAAAAGCACCTCTAAAGAACTACAGACTTTAATTGGGGCACTAAAAAATAATGATTGGAAGACTGCCTATCCAATTATGATTAGACAAGAAAAAAGAAATCTTGCTAGTGCTAAAAAAGATAATTTAGATAATGCTTTATTGACCATGAGTAAAAGAGATCTGCGTCAGTTAGAGATTCTGGCTAAGCTTCAGATACCAAAAGAGAACTATGCGTCTATCAAAGGTGGCTTTTTCGTTTTACAAATGATGGAAACTACTATACCACCACTGGTTGTTTTAGCTGTTGTCTTTATTCTGGTTAAAATTTATTCTGCAGGGTTTTTCGAGCGGATGCGATTGGGTAATTTGCTGCCACAAAAAAAGTTGACCTTAACAGAGTTTTATACTGGCATTATCATTGGCTTTGGTTATTTCTTGCTAGTCTTTTTCTTAATTTTTCTTTTGCCCAGTCTTTTCTTTGGGACAGGAAATTTTAATTATCCGATAACTGCGATGAATCCCCAAGCCAAAGAATATATTTTTATTCCCATGTTCAGGCTATTTTTACCGACATTGTTTTTAGAATTGCTTAGTTTAGCTTTTATTGCAGCGGCTGTTTTACTAATTATTCAGTTGTTTAAGAGACGCTTAGTAGCTTTGCTTTTGTCCGTTTTTATTTTAGTTGGAGGCATGGTATTGCCTCAATTTGTAATTGGCGTGCGTAGCTTTGCCCAATATTTGCCGATGTCTTATTTCTTTGCATTGCAACCGGTCGAAGGGATGTTTGGTATTAGCAATGCTTATACCTTTGCTGATGAAAATCAACTGGTTACTTATCCACAAGTCAATTTTAGAAATGGGGTCATCGTACTTGTCATGGGGACAATCGTAATTTTGCTCTTAAACTGTCTCATTGCTAAAAGTACGCAAAAGGGGAGGAAAATAAAATGATTGAGGTAAAAAATTTAAGTTTGACTTTGCGTGAGCCAATTTTAGAAAATACCAACTTTGTTTTTCAAGACGGGCAGATATATTTACTACAAGCACTAAATGGTACTGGTAAGACTAGTGTGTTACGAACTATGGTCAGTTTACTCGCACCAGATGCGGGTCAGGTTTCATTTGATGGTCATGAATTCACGGAAGTCAAACAGCAGGTCTTTTATTTAGAAACTGCGGATTGGTTTGATAAAAATCTTTCTGGATTAGATTACATGCAATTTGTAAAGCAGGAATGGCAGTCGGACCAGAAGATTGAAACTGAAATTAATCGTTGGCAGATGGGTGATTACGTTAAAATGCCAATTAGGAAATACTCGCTCGGGATGAAACAAAAACTTCTAGTGTCACTTTATAGCCTAAGCGGTGCAAAACATTTGTTGATGGATGAAATCAATAACGGCTTAGATGAAGATAGTCGACAGGTCTTGTATCAACAACTTGTTGCCTTAAAAAAGCATGGTAAGTTAATTATCATGGCTTCGCACTATCAAGATGAAGTTGCCAGTATTGTTGATCAAACCCTAACACTGAAAAAACAACGTCTAGTGCAGGAGTAAGGACTATGGCTTATTTTAAACTGCAGGTAAAAAAGGTGTTAAAAAACAATCTGACCTGGATATCCTTAATGATAGTGCTGTTAGCAGTCGGATTGCTTTTAGCCTATAACGCAGCAGCTCCTGATCAGTTATCACTGCATACTCAGGTCACTCAGGACTTAAGGCAGAACGAAAAAGAACAGGCACGATTCAAAGCAAATTTGGCGCAGCATCCTGGGAGCAAGTCTGATAAGGAGCAATTAACAATAATTTCCAAGCAAATTAACAGTGATAAAGCTATTTTAATAGCTTTAAATCAACAGAATTGGTCAACTGCTTACCGATTGATGATTAATCAGAATAATCAGCGTCTTAAACAAGTAAAAAGTGATAATAGCGAACTTAAAGAGCATCTTAAGCAAAATAATCTTCACCTTGGCGTATTGCTACAAGCTAATGTTCCTGAAGAAAACGAACTTCATCCTAAGAGAGGATTCCTATTCATATTCAAATTGCTAGAGGGACTATTACCGATATTGGCAACTGTTATGCTTTGCTTTATTTTAAGTAATTTGTTTACTGCCAAATACGTAGATCGTTTGAACCGTGCCACTCTGTTACCAAATGATGAGACAACAACGATTGATTTGATGACGGGATTACTTGTAACGTTTGTCTTAATTTTAATAGTAAGCTCAGTCGCCTTTGGTATTAGCAGTTTGTTATTTGGGTCTGGCTCGCTTTCATATCCGGTGCAAGCATTTACGCTACCTAAAGAAGCACCGCAATACCTACCTTTAGCTGCTTGGTTAGTTCCAACTATTGGATTAATGGTGTTGGCATTTACCTTTATGGTAGTTTTAATTCAGTTTATTGCGCAAGTTAGTTGTAACCAACTGAGCTGTCTTTTTATTTCATTGGTATTACTGCTTGGTGGAGCAGTTTTGCCACTACTGATGCAGTCGGTAGAAAAGCAGGCACAGTTCTCGTTTGTGCGCTACTTACCAACGACTTATATTCTTGCCTTTCAAGTAGTAACCGGTCGTTTCGGACTTGCACTACGTGATTTACACCTTAATTTTGCCTCGGGCTGTCAGGTTTTAGTAATTGCAATTGCCGTTTTAGCGATTCTTAATCTGTTATGGCCTAAAATAGCTCAACAAGTGGGACAATATTTTTCAAAATAATTGCTTAGCTAAAAATTTACTAGGCATATTAAGCAATTCATGCAAAAAGTTGTAAATAGCGGTAAAGTATAAAGTAATCTTTTGAAAATTATGGGGAGGTTACAATGATTGTTAATGTTTTGCAGCACACACCAAATGAAGGCCCGGGATCAATTCAAAAATGGGCTCATTTGCATCATCATGAATTTTATGTTTATCATCCCTACCAGTTTGGAATTTTGCCTACGGCAGAAGAAACAGATTTTCTGGTAATTTTAGGCGGACCAATGAGCCCGAATGATGACTTGCCTTGGATTAAGCAAGAGCGACAATTAATTAAAAAGTTATTGGCCAAAAACGTTCCCATTTTGGGTATCTGTTATGGAGCGCAGCAAATTGTCAAAGCTTTAGGTTACCAAGTTAAAAAGGCCCCAGTTAAAGAAGTAGGTTGGGGGCCAGTTACGGTGCAAACTGATATGATTAAAGGTTTGACACATGAATTGACGGTTTTACACTGGCATGAAGAAATGTTTGAGATTCCGCAGGAAGCCAAGATTTTGTTTTCTAATGATAATTTACAAAATCAGGGTTTTGTTCTTGGTAAGCAGGCAGTGGGCCTGCAATTTCACTTAGAGCCCGAAGAGGATAACTTGAAAGAAATTGTAGTCAATGATGCCCAGTACATTTCAGGTTCGGTCTTTCAGCAAACAGCAGAGCAGATTATCTCGGCGCCGATCTCGCCGGCAAATGAAGCAGCAATGTTCAGCATCTTGGACTATTTAGCTTAAAGCAGCGGCTTTAATGGCGATATATAACTGTCCTGTTAGTTCCCCCAACTGTTAAATTACCAAAGATTGATAATTACATTTTTGATATGGATCACATAAATTTACTTGATTAAACAAAAAAAGAAGCAGGCAAAACATTAAAAAAATAGTTTTATCTGCTTCTTACTTTTTTGTGGCCACAAAAGTTGACTATAAGGCCAACTTCTTTACCAATATTCTTTCTTAGATTATTTGATTAAGCAAATTTTTATATTGGCATTGCATCTTCAAATGTCCAATTAAAACCTAACTGATCAATTGGTAAAAATACCTCTTCCAGTTGTTGCTTTAACAATCTGGCGGCTTGTTTTACTTCCGCGATGCTTGCAGTATTTGAATCATTAATTTCGTTAGCATTTTTTATTGCCCTATCATAGAACTTAGAGCCGTTTTTTTGGTAATTTTCATTTGCCTTAACAACTTTATCCTGATCAATTAGTTTCTGTAAATCTGTCTTATCAGCCCTTGTAGCCACTTTAGCGTCTGCTTTGGCTTCTTCTGCTGTATTAATTGGAGTCAGTTGGGGACCAGAAATATGGCTAGTTCCTGTTACTTTGATATAGCTTCGATAATCCTCCGTTATTTTGCCATACTGAACTGAATCAATCGTATCACCATTTCTTGCTATATGATAGAATAATTCAGCCTTATTTTCCTTCGGTTGCCAAATATAAAGTTCCTCATCGACTGGGATTTTATCGCCCGTGTCAAAAGTTTCACCTAAATTAGTTCGCACTTGACCATTAATATCATAAACGTTTATATTATCAGTATTTAAAATATAATCATAAAATGTATAGGTTAGTAGTTTTTGCCGGGGCTGTTTTTTTACAAATTTTTTAGTAAAAAAGCCAGTTTTAGTTCCACTCAGGCGAAAACAAACAACTGTCGAGGGATCATACTGTATCAAGGAAACGCGGTCTACTTTAACTTTTTGGCCCGGCTTTACCATCACTTTTTCTTTTCCATAACCGACTATAAACTTATCAGGTGCATCAATTGTTACAGTTGCCTCAGCGGTATAGAGCGGCTTATTATCAATTCTTTCGACATTGGCCGCATTAATGTAGCCGCCACCGCCGATATTGTAATAGTACTTAGTACCAATCTTCTCATATGGCAGCCAAGACTGATTATAGTTATCATCGTCTAGTAAAAAGTACTGCTTGCTGTCGCGGTCGGTCTTTTCAACTGTTCCAGAATATTTGACTGGCGTTCCTTTCAGCAAGTGCGTGTTGCTTTTACTGCCACGAAACTTAGTCAAGCGTTTGCCATCTTTATCGTAAACATAAGAATTATAGTTTAATTCTAAGTTACCTGGCTGTATTTGGTTATTAATAGCGCCTACATTGGCCGCTTTAATATAAGTACCACCAGTCAAAGGATAATAATTACTGCCTTTAATAGTAGAAATTTTATTTGTCCCGTTAACGGTTGCACCCATTTTTAAAGTTTTCTGACCTTGGTAATATGTGCGTTTGCCATGTGCATTATATACATAAGAATTATGATTAAGCTTAAAAGTAGTAGCTTTGGCTGCCTGTACAGTAGGGCTAGGGGTTAGCACAGCAGGCACAATTGGACTAAGGGCAAGAAAACTTGCAATTGAACCAAAAATAATTTTTTTATTTAAATTCATATAATCACCTCTTATAATCACCTCAGAAATAGAAATAAGATTTTCACATTAATTATAGAACCTTATTATTTGCTTTGTATAGATATTTAAAGCAAACATGGCATAGACTAATTATCTGCTTTTTGAGATATAAAGGTTGTATTTTGCTAGAATATCGAAATGAGAACTTAACATTTTAATTAAAAATGATTATCAGTTCGCTTAACTTACGTTACATAGCTTTAAATATTGCCGCTTAGAAGCCTCGCAGTGCGGGGCTTTTGTAAAAAAATAGGTCTTCATTTAGAACCTTTTCTTTCGCTAGCGATTGCTGCGGCTGAACTGGAACCAGTTGTTTGGCCTAAAGCACTAGCTTTAATGTACTGTTTGGTAGGGCCACCGATACGGTAATATAATTGACCATTTTTGAACTTGAATGGATTGCCATAAGTGAGCACTTCTGTGCCTTTTTTAATTGGCCTAGTTTTTGCCTTTTTTGAGCTAGTGGCATGGACAAATGTATTCTGGCAAACTTGGCGGATGACACCATCAATGTTACTTGCCTTAAGATATTGATTCTTGTTTTTTACTTTATAATATGGAGTGCGTTTTTGGGGACTGAGTTTTACTGGTATTTCACTGACCTTAACTTTGCTATAAGGATAATATTTTTGCCTCGTTTTTTGGCCGGTTTTTGTATAAATTTGTGCTGTATGCATAATTGTTTTAGTAACGAAATGATTGCTAGCAGCATGATCTATATTAATCTGCCCATTGAAAATAGTGGTTGCGCCAATCATGAAAGCAGCAATTAATAAGTGACTAATTATTTTTTTATTCATTATGCAACTCATCCCTCTCATCCCTTCGCCTTAATTATAGCTCGTTAATTTCTTAAAAAATCACTTATCTTGCGATTAAAATCTAATAAGAAAGCCAGCTTATTAGGCAATTTGAATCAGATGGTGCGTTCTTGGTTGATAAATTAATTGGACGCTTTATGCTATGATACTAAAAAATGGTCCATATTATTGCAAAAGCTGAAGGAGAATTCAATGAATCAAAATAACAGACTTATTAGATCAATTTTTGCGATTGGCATTCTTAGCTTCTTGGGAATTGTCATTGAAACAGCACTAAACATTGCATTTCCCCAGCTAATGATGGAATTTCATCTGGGACCAGCAACAATTCAGTGGTTAACGACAGGGTATATGCTTGTTTCAACGGTGATTGTTCCTTTTGGCTCATATTTACGAAAAAGATTCCGTGCTGTCGGTCTTTTTCGTGCTGCAATATTCAGCTTTCTTCTAGGAACAATTTGTGCTGCAGTAGCTAATAACTTCAAGCTGCTTTTATGTGGCCGACTATTGCAAGGTGTAGCTAATGGGATTAGTTTGCCCCTAATGTTTTCAATTATTTTGGAACAAGCCCCCAAGAAAAAAGTCGGTACTTTTATGGGTATCGGAACATTGGTAATTGCTTTTGCGCCAGCCGTTGGTCCAGTTTACGGTGGGATTGTAGTCAACTATTTGCCGTGGCAAGCACTGTTTGCCTTTATTATTCCGGTAATTATTGCTACTTGGTTGCTGGGTGAAACTAGCATCAGCCAGACTGTTAAACCGCAAAAGATTACCTTTGATTATCAGGCGGCGGTAACTTTAGCAATCTTTTTGGTTTCTACCTTATTTTTAATTTTAGGTTTTACCAGTCATAATAAAATTTTACTTCAGCTGATCTTGACACTTTTGGCACTTGGCAGTGGCAGTCTGTTTGTTTATCTTGAAAGAAAAAAGCCTCATGCGCTTTTAGACATGACGCTATTTAAGAGAAAAAATTTTGACTTATTTTTAACGGCCTTTTTCTTATTGCAATTGATGTCGTTAAGCATGTCATTTTTAATTCCTAATGTTTTACAGATGGCCTTTAAACAGTCAACTGCAACTGCGGGGTTATTGATTTTGCCAGCTGCAATTGTCGATGCCCTTGTTTCAGCAATTGCCGGTGTTATCTACGACAAGGCCAATCCGCGTTTACCAATCATAATTGGCGTAGGCATTATCGCCGCTACTTTTTTAGTTGCACAAGTGGTTAAGCCAAGCGTGATAAGCTTAGTAGCCATTTATATTATTTTTATGCTGGGACTAGGGCTAAGCTACAGTAATATAATGACACTTAGCTTGGAACAATTGAGTTCTGCTTCAACTAATGATGGCAATGTCCTTTATATGACGGCACAGTCATATTCTGGTGCGATTGGAACAGCATTGGCAGCATCATTGCTTGGATGGGCGCAAGCTAAGGTACCTAGCCAAGAACTTGGTACTCTAAATGGGTTAAAACTAAATTTAGTTGTCTTATTGGTTATTGGTTTAATAATCTTGTGCTGCATATTAGCGGAAGCATTTTTAAAGCAGGCAGCTAAAGACTAGGATACTAGTTACTGACTTAAATTAAGAAATTGGTATCCATAAATATTAACCTTATTTTGGTATTTAAGAGGAATAAAAAATGATAATAGATACAAAAAAGCTTCAAAAAGAAGTTCTTGAAAATAAGAAAAATCATGGTTTCAATACAACCGATATTGAGTTTGAGCTCTTGAGATTGTATGGGGAAACTAATGAACTCTTTGAAGCTTGGCGTAAGCAAGATAAAGAAAATATTGATGAAGAGTTAGCCGATGTGGGCATTTTTTTATTAGGTATCTCAGAAATGCTGGGTAGTGATTTAGGAGAAGACATAACTAACAAAATGAAGGTAAATAGGGAAAGAATATATAAAAACAGAGATAAATAAATCATGGACTATTTGAGATTTTATCTTCTGGCTAAACTTCTAATTTGAGGGCAAAATAGCGCCATTAGAACGGCAGCGAAGTTAATACCTTTTTCAGGGCCAAGTTTTATTAAGTATTATGGAACCGTAACATTTGTACGAATGGTTTTTATGAGTGCCTATCTAGTTTTTTGCTTGCTTTCTAATCTTTAAAAAAATAAGTCGGTCAGAAGTTAGAAAATCTTGATATCCCCGTTTTTACTACGTATCTTTAATGTTGGTGCACCAGTTTCAACATGATAAAACAGAGATAGTTTATGGTCGCCAAAGAATGATATGTCAGCTGTAGGACCGGTTTTTAAATCATAGCTTATTTTCGATAAATTGTTTACTTTAAAGTTACCGTAAGTTGAAACTAACTTACTATTACCTAATATTTTGGACTTTTTAATTTTGAAATTGCCGGTCTCTGTTTTTCCGTTTGCTTTAAACTGACTATTTGTAATATTTATATCAGAGTCAGTAGAAGTTAAACTTCCATTTTTAAGAATTGATTTAGAAAGATTGAGATCACCTTCTTTTAATCTAAGAACAGCATTCTCTGTTTTGATGTTATTCAAGTTTATATCGCCATAGGCTGATTTCATCTTAATATTATCGATATTGAGACCATCTAACTTAACACTTCCCATGTAGCTAAAACCAGCTACTTTTTTAATATTACTTGTATTTGGAACTAAGATAATAACTTGATACATACCGTCATCGTGCTTGTAAGCCCGCTCGCCATTATCGCTAACTGTTAATTTTCCGTTTTTGACATTAGCTTTTATTTTTTGTGGTTCAGTACCCACAATTGTTACTTGGTATTTTTTTCCTTGTGATATTTGAATCTCTGGCTCAGATGTGTGGAAGTCAACTTCATTAAATTCTTTGACATTAGATGTTTTTGTTTGTTCATCTTTATCGTTATCTTTTTCATGTTTAGAAGAATGTGTGGTTTTTTGAATACTAGTTTGATTACCAGTAGTATAGTTGTGTGAATTATATTGCCACCATCCTATGGCAATTAATAAGACAACAATTACGGCGGATACTATATAAAGCTTATGTCTTTTATTCATTGATTTTCTCCTGCTATTTGTAAATCTATATTTAATACTTTCGATGCTATATTATATATAATATAGCATTAGAAATAATTATCAAGATAAAAATAATTATTATTAGAAGTATTTTTAAAGCGGGTAGCTAAAGACTAATGTTTGAAATCACATAAAAAATTGGACAAAAAAAGCTCTGCAACTATTAGCAGAACTTTTTTTAATTATTAAATTTAGTAAACAGCACCATCGTAGAAGTTGAATCGTGCCTTATCGAAGTCAAAGTCTTTTAATTCACTCATCTTAACAGCGTTATCGCAAACGCCCCAGCTCATTAAGTTGATTGGCTTACCGTAATCCTCGTCAGGGATAACTAAAACCACGTACTTGCCTTGTGACATGGCATAGCCTAATTCCATCCCTAAGCCAACATCTTCTTCATCTGGTAAGTAAACACCAATCATGATGTCACTAGCTTTGATTCCAGTTAAATCGCCCCGGTAAGTAGCAGTTGCCCATTCGCGATTGTGTAAGTATTCTGGATGTTTGCCGACATCAATTCCCTTGTATTGATTATCCAAAGGAACATAACTGTTTTCAAGGTCGATGGTTGGATTAGCTTCTAATGCTTTCATTGCATCATTGTAAGCCTTGTTTTGCTTATCGTTGAACCAGCCAGCACCAAAGTAAACGGTTTTCGCTTTTCCCATCATTTTCTCCTTTGTCTTTAATTAACTAAGATAAATTTTACGTAATTTACTGATCTCGTCATCAGTCAATTTCATCATATCACTTAAGTAGTTTTCTACGCCACCATAATTTTTATTTAATGTATCAATAACGTGATCGATGTATTGGGGATAAACAGTTTGTAAATCGTGTAAAATGCTCAAGCTGGTTTCATTAGCGCCTTCTGCCTTGGCTTTTTGTAAAAAGTCTTGCACGAAGTCTTTCGTAGCTTCATTAGTAAACATGTAATCTTGCTTAATTGTTTCCGGTGGGACACCTAAAGCAGATAAAGCAAGTAGTGCAGCGAATCCAGTTCGGTCTTTGCCGGCAGTACAGTGGAAAATTACGCTTTTGCCTTCCTCGTCATTTGCCAATAAAATATCAAAGAAATTGCGGTAGGCCTTTTGCGCCGACTCGCTCTTAATCATGTCATCATATGCAAGAAACATGTGGTTGTAGCCTGCTTTAGGATCTTCTTCTTTTTCGCTTAAAATCTCGTTGATGCCCTTGGATGAATCGGTTAAATCTTCACTAAAGACAGGATCGAAGTCATAAGTAGCACCGGTCGGAACACGATCAGGTTCTTTTTCTACTTCTTCTTTACTCCTGAAGTCGACGATATACTTGACACCGTAATCTTGTAAAAACTTCAAGTCTTGTTCGCTAAGTGTTGCTAGATTGGCAGTTCTAAGCAGTTTGTGCTTTTTGATGGTCTTGCCATCCTTAGTTTGGTAGCCGCCTAATTCACGAAAATTGCGGCCGTTCTTAATATCAAGTAGCTGATTTGCTAAATTTATGGTCATTGAATTATCCACCCTTATCTTGTGACATTTAAATACCATTTTAGCAATAAACGCTGGCGCAAACAATTAGAAAAAAAGTAGCTGTTTGCAAAATTATGTTAAAATGGATTGAGAAGAAAATTGTATTTTCTAAAGGGTGAGGACATAAGTATGAAACAAGACAAGATTTTAGTTCCAGTTGATGGTTCAGAGTCAGCTGAAAGATCCTTTGATAAAGCGGTTAAAATTGCCATAACAGAAAATGCTCATGTTGATGTGTTAAATGTAATTGATACGAGGCAATTCTTGGGTGAAATGCAGGATACACTGATTACAGGTGACACTGTTTATCAAATGACCCAAGATGCAGAAAAATATTTAAAGAGTCTCAAAGATTGGGCTCATGATAATTTAAACTTTGACGATATCGACTATCACATTCGCTATGGTAGTCCAAAAGCGATTATCTCCTATGATTTTGTTAAGGATCACCACGATAATCTAATTATTATGGGAGCAACAGGCTTAAATGCCGTTGAACGAATGCTAATGGGATCGGTAACTGAGTATGTAAACCAACATGCTTTAGCTGATGTTTTAATCGTTAGAACTGATATTGATAATAAACCAATAAAATAAAATTAGAGGTATCTGACTTAAATCAGATGCCTTTTTTGTCTGTTACAAATCATTGCTAATTATGTTCGTGATTAGCATTATAATAAGGGCTTAATGAAAAGATTACCAGTATTTTATTACACTATTGCGAATATTTATGCTATTATTTTCATGAAATGAACGTAAATTTTGCTAAAGGAAGGTTTAAGATGATGAACTTTAAAAAAGTAATAGCCAGGAACTTTTTACAGCCATCTTTGTCCGTAAGCAGAATTTTAGTTGTTTGTTTTGCTTATAATTATTTTAATTGGGACAAAATGTAATTTGGGTTACATTTTGTCCTTTTATTTTGGTTAGTTTTTGTCGCAGTTAAGAAAGAAGATGAGATCTTAAAATTACTACATGTAAGTGGCTGTCAATTATTTAGTGTTCAGGTTAATTGCCCAGTAAAAGACCTTGGGACTAATCTGCGACATTTAGTAGCAAAAAATAGGTCAAATTTTTTTAGGAGTCAAAAAATGAAAATATCGAAAATCAAGAAGTTTCTGTTAGCAACTTGCTTGCTATTATTAACCTTTGGCATAACGGCTTGTTCAAGTAATAAAACAAGTTCAAAAACCAATGCCACGCCCAAGTCATTAAATGTTCAATTTGTGCCCAGTGTTGCTGCTAACAAGCTTGAAGCACGGGCTAAGCCAATGGAAAAATTATTGTCAAAACGCCTTGGCATCCCGGTTCATGTCTCAATGTCGACTGACTACAATGGTTTAGTTGAAGCGATGAAATCTAAGAAAGTTGATGTTGGTTTCTTACCATCAGATGCTTATATTATGGCGCATAAGCAGAGGGCAGCTGACTTATTATTGCAATCTGTTCGTTATGGCATTAAGCAGCCAGGCGGTGTAGCCACTAAAAAACTGGTTAATTCTTATCGCAGTGAGATTGTCGTTAAAAAGGGCTCATCAATTAAGAGCTGGAAAGATTTAAAAGGTAAATCAATTTCTGTTCAAGACATTACTTCGGATTCAGGTTACGTGTTCCCAGTTGCTGAATTGAAGAAGAAGGGGCTTGATGTCACCAAGAGTTGTAAGATTGTCTCTGTTAAAGGAGCTGATCAAGGCGTCTTGAACGTGCTAAACGGTGATACTGATGCTGCTTTTGTCTTTGAAGATGCCCGTAACAACGTCAAAAGCGATGAACCTAAGATTATGAGTCAAGTTGTGCCAATTTACTTCTCACAAAAAATCCCGAATGATACTATTTCAGTAATTCCTAGTTTACCGAAGGCTTTCCAAAGGAAACTTGCTAAGGCATTTATTTCAATTGCCAAATCTAAAGAAGGTAAAAAGATTATTGAGAGTGTCTACAATCAGGAAGGCTATACCTACGCTAAGGACAGCGACTATGATATTATCCGGCAATACAATAAGATTATTGCATCAACCAAAAAATAGCCTTGTTGGTAATTGTTAAGAAATAGTCATTCTTTTTTGTAAAAAAGAAAGTTTTCCAACAAATTACTTTTCTAAACAAAACATTTCTGATATTATTTGTAAGAATAATTACGGACTGGCGAAGGGAGAGTGAGAAAACATGCAAAAGTATGAATTGCGCGCAGCGTGCATTGGTATTTTTGTTAGTTACTTTTTTCGTTCCCTTACAAAAGAGGGTATTGTTCGTTTCTTAATTAATAATGTATTAAAAGACTTAAAGATAATTTCACGTTAGTGTTATTAGATTAAGTCTTTTTTTATGTCTGGGAGGGCATGATGAAAAAATTTAGAAAATTGTTAGCTGGCGCTGCTGCTTTATTAGTAGCAGTTATGGCAACTGCTTGTTCAGGTAAAAGCAAAAACGAAAAAAGCAGCGGCACACCAAAAGAATTAAATGTTCAATTTGTGCCTAGTCAAGCTGCAACTGAGCTGGAATCTCGTGCTAAGCCACTTGAAAAGATGTTATCCGATCGTTTAGGTATTCCAGTTCATGTTTCAATGTCAACTGATTACAACACGGTTGTAGAAGCAATGAAGTCAAAGAAAGTTGATGTTGGTTTTCTGCCACCAAATGGCTATGTTTTAGCTCATAAACAAAATGCTGCTGATGTTTTGCTTCAAGCACAAAGATATGGTGTTAAGCAGCCAGGCGGTCGTCCAACCAAGAATTTAGTTAACACTTATCGTGCAGAAATTCTAGTTAAAAAGGGCTCTAACATCAAGTCATGGAAAGACTTAAAGGGTAAATCAATCTCTATTCAAAGCCCAACTTCTTCAGCTGGTTATGTTTACCCAATCGCTGAATTAAAGGAAAAAGGGCTTGATGTTAGGAAGAACTGCAAGTTAGTAACTGTTACTGGTCAAGATCAATCTGTGTTAAACGTTCTTAATGGAGATACTGATGCTGCCTTTGTTTTCGAAGATGCGCGGACAATTGTTAAGAAGGACAACCCGAAGATCATGAGCCAAGTTGTGCCAATTTACTTCACTAAGCCAATTCCAAATGACACAATTTCTGTTGTCCCAAGCATGTCTAAGTCTTTCCGTAAGAAGTTAGCCAATGCATTTATTGATATTGGTAAGTCGAAAAAAGGTAAAAAGATTATCGAAAGTATTTATACTCATGAAGGCTATGTTACCAGCAAGGACAGCGACTTTAATGTTGTTCGTAAATACGAAAAGATTATCGAATCAACTAAAAAATAAAGGTAAAGGAAGTTTATAATGGCAGATTCTGCAGTTAAGCCAATAATTGAATTAAAAAACGTTAAAAAAGTCTATGGCAAAGATGTTGTTGGTTTAAAAGACGTCAATTTAACTATCAATAAAGGTGAATTTGTCGTTATTGTTGGGCTATCAGGTGCTGGTAAATCAACACTTTTGCGCTCAATTAACCGGTTAATTGATATTACTGCAGGTGATATTTTAATTAACGGTGAATCAATTACCAAAGCCAAAGGTAAAGAATTGCGGATGCTCCGCCGCAATATTGGAATGATCTTTCAGAGCTTTAATCTGGTTAAGCGCTCCAGTGTTTTGCGGAACGTCCTGACTGGTCGTGTCGGGTATTATCCAACTTGGAAGAGTACCTTGAATCTATTCACGCAAGAAGATAAAGAGCGTGCCTATGATGCACTTAAACAGGTCGACTTGGC
Organism: Lactobacillus sp. B4005; assembly: GCF_026536045.1. NCBI lineage: Bacteria > Bacillati > Bacillota > Bacilli > Lactobacillales > Lactobacillaceae > Lactobacillus > Lactobacillus sp. B4005. The sequence continues at coordinate 112,134 of NZ_JAFNOZ010000004.1, read as the reverse complement.
TGACAAGGTATATTCGCGGGCTGATGAATTATCCGGTGGGCAGCAACAAAGAGTTGCAATTGCGCGGGTATTGACTCAAGACCCAGATATTATCTTAGCCGATGAGCCTACAGCTTCACTTGATCCGCAAACTTCACGCCGCGTAATGCAAGATCTTAAGATGCTAAACGAAAAACACGGCATGACAGTTGTAATTAACTTGCACAGCGTTCAATTAGCACGTGAATTTGGTAAACGGGTAATTGGCGTACGCGCGGGTGAGATCATTTATGATGGCAAGATGAGTGAGACGTCTGAAGAAACGTTTGATCAAATTTACAGCGGTGGTGATCAAGATGAGTAAGGCAGATCAAGATAATTTAATGGCTTTGCCGAAGAAAAAATTCCAAATTTTAAACTTATTTTGGCTGCTGCTCTTTATTGTTGGTCTGATTGTTTCAACCAAGGTTACTAAAACCAGTTTAGGTGCGCTGTTTAGCAATTTTAGTCAGTTCGCAGATATTTTTCTACAAATGCTGCATCCGAATTGGTCGTACTTAGGAGCAGTTATTCCACTGTTATTAGAAACCATTAAAATGGCTATCTTGGGGACAGTTATTGGTTCTGCTATTGCTTTTATCTATTCTTTGCTTATTGCGCGGAATATCGTGAAAAACAAGGCAGTTACCGGTATTTTGCGGATAATCATGAATATTATCAGAACCGTACCAGATCTGTTATTAGGTGCAATCTTTGTTGCCATTGTCGGAATCGGGCCGGTTGCCGGTATTTTAGCCTTAGCAATTTGTACTTTTGGGATTGTGGTCAAGCTTTTTTACGAAGCAATTGAAACAATTGATCCTGGTCCAATTGAAGCGCTGACGGCTGTGGGTGCCAACAAGCTGCAAATTATTTTCTTTGCGGTTTTACCTCAAGTAATGACGTACTTTATTTCATATTGCTTATATGCCTTTGAAATTAACGTTCGTGCTTCGACTGTTTTAGGTTATATTGGTGCCGGCGGGATAGGACTATACTTGCAAGAAACTCTGCAGGTTTTCGACTACCCAAAGACAGGAACAATTATTATCGTAATTATTTTGGTAGTTGTCTTAATTGATTACGTTTCGTCTAAATCGCGGGAGGCGTTGATGAAATAATGGATACTTCAATGAAAAAATTACCTCCTAAACCAGTTGATATGAAAAAACGTTTGCTGCACTGGGGCGTGGCAATCATTACCGTTGTGTTAATCATCTGGTCATGTACGGGAATTGACTTTGGCGGAATTAAAGAAACAGCTGGGCAGATAGCCGGTGCTATTTTTGCGGGTATTTTTCACCCCGATTGGTCTTATGTTTATAACGGGACAGGCGAGGATCTTGTTTCACAGCTGTGGGAAACAGTCTGTATTGCCTTTTTAGGAACATTCATTTCAGCCATCATTTCTTTACCGTTTGCCTTTTGGGCAGCACATACCAAACATAAAAAGTGGTACGTGTCGCGAACTGGCAAGATTGTCTTGGCAATTATCCGGTCATTTCCAGAAATTGTTTTGGCTTTAATGTTTATTAAGGCTGTCGGCCCAGGATCTGCGGCCGGAGTGCTGGCTTTAGGCTTTCACTCAGTGGGGATGCTGGCCAAGCTCTTTTCTGAAGCAATCGAAAATCTGGACGATGGACCTAATGAGGCCGTAACTGCAGCTGGAGGCTCAAAGACTAATATTGTAATGTTTGCTACATTGCCTAACTTGCTGCCTGCCTTAATTTCTAACACCTTATATCGTTTTGACGTCTCGATTCGTTCGGCTTCAATCCTTGGTTTAGTTGGTGCTGGTGGTATTGGTTATCCGTTGATTATTGCTCTGCAGTATCGTCAATGGAATCGTGTAGGAATTATCTTATTGGGAATCATTATCATGGTAATTGTTATTGACTGGATTTCAGGTTGGATTCGGAAGAAATTGGTCTAAAAAATAAATAAGGAAATTAAATAATGCAGACCCTGAAGTTGCGTTAACTTCAGGGTTTTTATTTTAGCCAAATTAGCAAAGCAAGGTAAACAGATCAACCTAATAACTAGGTTGGTCTGTCTTACCTGCTCACCTTCTTCTTTTAAATAGTTGAAAAAGTATACAAGTTATATTTGATATGAAAATTATGCTAAAATAAAAATAATAAGTCATAAAAAAATAAATGTTCAATTTTTGCACATATTACAAAACAAATGTGGAGTATTATAAGAAGAAATAGTAAGAATTATTAATTTTGTTTAATTGTAATCACAATGACTCATAATCTTATTAAAAGGAGACAAATAATTGCAGCGTAATGTCATTAGGCAACAAACAATTCTCAACCGTGCTTTTTTAAAAAACTATTCTCTTTTTGCCTTAGTAGTTGTTGGCCTTGTATTAGCTGCATTTTCATTTTTAAAATCTACTGTTCCGTCTGAGACCGGATTAATTCAGTCCGTTTTTCAAAGATATAATATTTTTTTAGGAATAATTCCGACTTTTACAATTGTGCTTTTAAGTACGTTAAAGTACCGCATAGCTGATGCATTATGCTGCCAAACACGAAAAGTTTTTATCCTGCAAACTATTTATCGTATTTTAATTCCCATCGTAATTATGGTACTCATTTGGCTAATCGCCATTATTCCGATGATGATTGCCAGTGGTTATTTAGCCGTTTTTGTTAAGTCTTGGCTCGGAATCTTAATGCGCATGATTTACTTGTGTTTGGTTTTACTATCTTTTGGCTACTTAACAGCCACAACTTATTTGCTTTCAAATAAAAAATTAATAACTTTTGTTGTGATTTTTGGTATTAATAGTCTGACTTTCTTGTTAAACATTAATGGTAAGCCATCACTATTCTATGATTTTGTCAAACCAGACTTAGGGATTATGACCTTTTTATCTTCAATCGTTTTAGTGGGACTAATCTTGCTACTAGGTGCCGTATTAAATTTGGTCATAGCTAAAAAGGATATTTTATGAAACATTTATTTTGGGATCAACTTTTGTATTTATGGCAGATAATTCGGTATCGCTTTCTGTTTTGGGGAGTACTAATTGGTCTTTTGATTATTGTTCAATCTGCATTATTTAGGGCTAACCCACATTTTTCACTTTATTTAGCTTGGTTTCGTGGAACCGACTATTTAATTAAATATTTGCCTGTTTCTTGGCTTATTTATTTCATTACGCCACTTTTAATTGTGTTAAACAGCTTTCAGGAGCTTTGGCACGTAAGAGGAGTCCAATTACGTGGGCAACAGTACTCATTATTTAATTTTCTAACTGTCAATCTTGAATTAATTGGGGTAATAGCTGTCGTTTTCACGGTATTGGCAGAACTATTAATGATCTTATGTACTAAGATATTTAATTTACAGGAACTAAGCATTGGTGCTTTTCACGGGGTGCAAGCTCTGCTTCTATTATTTATCGTCAATTTTTGGGGAACATTTTTATTGTTAGTGCTTCAGGCAATTATCAGCCGCTATAACGCACCACTAGGCATTGTTATTCCACTAGTTTTGTTAATTATTACTGCTTATACATCGTGGCCTCTGAATCCATTGAACAGTCTCATGATTTTGCGAGTAGGTAACGCGAACATAATATCAATGCTATGTACCATTATTGTAGTTACTATTTTGTATTTATTTTCTAACCACTAGATCAATTTAGATTAAGGAGAAAACAAATGAGTTTTATCGAGCTAAAACAAGTAAGCAAAACTGTTAAAAAACGGCCGCTTTTACATGATGTCAATGCTAATATTGAGCAAAAGAGTATTACCACCCTAGAAGGAATCAATGGCTCTGGTAAAACTTTAGTACTGAAAACCATTTTAGGCTTAATCAAGGTCTCAGGAACAGTTACTGTCGATAATCAACCAGTAAGAACTGAGGACCCTTACCCCGTTAAAGCAGGCATTTTAATTGAAAATCCTAGTTTAATTGAGGACTTTACTGCAACTAAAAATTTAGAATTACTTGCAAAGCTAGACCCCAATATTTCAAATAAACAAATCGAAGATTTGTTGGACTACTTTGACTTGGCAAGATTTCCCAAACAAAAAGTTAAGAAATTTTCGCTAGGTATGAAACAGAAACTGGGAATAGCGCAAGCATTTTTGGGTAGTTATCCGCTGATAGTTTTAGACGAGCCTACCAATGCGCTTGATACTGAAAGTATTGCGAAATTGAGCAAGCTAATTAAGCAGTATCGCGAAAATGGCTCCACCTTTGTTATCGCTTCACACGACCGCGATTTTATCAGTCAAGTTGCAACCCATCAGCTCTACGTTAAAGAAGGAACCATTAACGATGAAAAATAAAAAGTTATTATGGTGTTTGGCAATACTTGTTGCAGTATTAGTTGGCTGCGCTGGCTTTTACCGTTATCAGCGGGTTAACGCCCACCCAAGACAGCACGGTGTTACACAGGAAGTCATCTTTCATAAAAACGAATGGGTGCATGCATATCACACTAGTTTTATTATTCACAAAGCCGAGGTCCAGAAAACTGGGCGGGAAGTCAAGGCAACAATTCAACTTTCAATTAAACAAAATGGCCAGCCTAATTATGGGATGAAGAAAAATAATCAAGATTTTCTAACAAATATGTTCTTGAATAATCCTTATGGGATTAGTAACCAAAGTAATGATATTTATGATCAGAATCAGCGCCGAGTTGATCCAAGTAAGGCTCTTACTAAGAAACTTTATAAGCAGCCTTACACAATATATTTCACAATTCCTCGCAGTTCTTATGAGTTGCGGGAACAAAAACTGCGTTTCAGCTTTTTAGTTCCTGTTAAAAATCACTTTGTAAAATATTCATTACTTTTAGAATAAGGAGAAACTATGAAATTCTTATGGTCACGTCTTGAAAAGCGCTGGTTCTTTTTCGCTTTAGTCCTGGCAGTATTTATTAGTGGATTACAATTTTTCCCGCTTAAAACAATTCCACCTGAAGATTCGCCATACACACGCTGGTTAGGAATTGATTCCTTTAGTTTTGCACCAATTGCCTTTTTTATTTTGTTGCCGCTATTGGCCAGCATACCTGCAAGTACTTTATTAAAAGACGATTATCAAAGCGGTTTGCTATCCAAGTTTAAGCTCAATGAACCGCTCAATCGGGTATTACGCCAATATGTTAGTATTGCATTTATCACGGGCTTTATTGTTACTGCTATCCCGTTACTAATTAATTTATGCTCATGGTTTATGGTTTTACCTAACATAAGGCCTGACAACTTGCTTAATAAAAATATTTTGGTAATCAATATCAATACGATGTTTGTCGCACTTTATTATTCTCATCCGTTATTGCACGCTTTGTTATCAATTATCTTTGCCAGCTTTTGGGGCGGTCTGTTTGCTATTTTTGGTGTAGTCACTTCTTTATGGATAAAAAATAGGTTTTTGGCAATGTGTTCAAGCTTAATTTTACAAACTGTCCTGTTATTACTAAATGCCTTTATTAAATTACCTAATCTTGTTAGCTATGCACCCGCAGATTTTTTACATGAAACTGCTCCAACTGCAAATGTTAGCTTATTAGTTACTGGTATTGTGACTTTGTTACTTGTACTGTACTGCATAGTAATGTTTCAAATTGATAAAAAACGGCTAGTAAGTTTATAAAACGCGCTTTAATAGAAACGAGATTAAAGATATTCCTGTATTTCTTGTTCTAGTGCAGTTGCCAACCTATTGGCATCTATTTGGTGAAGTAAATTCACTTGCTTCAGCGCTTTAGCCTTATTACCTTCACAAATTGAAATTCTGATATTTGCTACAAGTAATTTGTCATATTGTCTGAGTTTTTTTAGGGTAGGTTTTAAGTTAATTAAGGTACTTACAGCTGATTCAAATTCTTGCTGCTGCATTTGAATTGAAGAAAGATTTAGCATAATATTAGCTCTTAACGCTTTTTTAAATGGGTAATGAGTATCAATTTCATAGCTAATCCTTTTGATAATATCCTTTGCAGTTTGGTAGTCAAAGGCATACAAAATCGTATTTAAAATAGCAATATCGGTAATAGTGAGAAGGTCGACTTTCGCAAGGTAATCATACCAAATTGGCTGAACCAACTTTTTGGCTTGGTTAATACCTCTAGGCTGATTCAATAGTAGTACTGATTGAAGAACTTTGATAATTCGTGAGATATCATTATCGTTTTCATATTTAATGCAATCATCTAATAATGCCTCAACTTTGTCTGTTTCGCTACTATCTTCTAAGTTGAAAAAGCGATGTAAAAGCTGATTTTTGTTATTAACATGGTAGTTGTCACAAATATATTCAAATTCGTTAGGTGTAAGTCCTAAACGCCTAATTAATTGAATCTGGTTTTCATAAGAAGCTTCTAATTGTTCATGTTCAATTTTAGAAAGAGAACTACGATTAAAAAGATCCTTTGCTAACTGTTCCTGGGTTATTCTACGTGAAACTCTAAGTTTACGAATCGTATTACCAAAATTATTCATAATATTATCGTCCTTTTTATTTGTATTTTTGCTGAGATAATAGTGAAAAGTTTACACATAATGTATATCATTTTTAATTTTAACGATATTAATAGGTCAGTATCGGTTTTTCTCAGAAACGTGTGCAACATATACGATTTAGTTAGAAGAAATTCATCCGTGATACTTAAACGGGCAATTTTCCAGATGGTCATTGACTAAGCCAACGGCTTGTAAGAATGAGTATAAAATTACGGGTCCGACAAAAGAAAAACCATCTTTTTTCATTTGCTTAGCCATTTTTTGCGCAATTTTATTTGTGTTAGGAACATCTTCTTGTGTTAGCGGATGGTGCACAATCGGTGTTTTACAAAAAGCCTGCAGATAATGAGCAAAATTACCGTACGTGGCATCGATGATCAAGATCGCCCGGGCATTCTTAATTGCTGCCGTAATCTTTTGTCTATTACGGACAATGGAATTATCCTGCATTAAATCATTAATGTCATTTTCATCCATTTGAGCGACTTCCGCCGGGATAAAATTGTGAAAATCACGGCGAAAGTTTTCCCGCTTATGCAGGATGACTGACCAATTAAGTCCTGATTGAAATAGTTCTAATGTCAGCATTTCGTATAAGTAGGACTCATCTAAATTAAGTTTACCCCATTCATGGTCATGATATTGCACCATTAAGGAATCGGTGATGCTGCTCCAAGGACAACGTTCTTTTTCTTGCATGTTGGTTTCTCCTTTAATTAAAAAATTTTCTTGTTATAACTAATTACGCAAAAATTGTCCTTTTCCTTTTTTTAGTTAAAAAATGGTGCAATATTTGCTTAGCTGACAATTTTCTTTATCTGTTGCTGAATTCGGCTGTAAAAGAATAAAAATTTTGTTCCTGAAAAGTGCAATACTAGTTTTTTTGGTATAATATAGACTAAACTTTAGGAGGATACCATGGAAAAGTTAGATACAGTGACTCTGGCCGATAACTTGGCCGAAAATCAAGAAAGTATTTTAAATCAAGAAACAGATTTTGACGCAGAGGCTGTTTATCAAGCAATTGATAACCTGCATGTATTGCATAATCCGATTAAAGATTACTTTGAAATGACGGAAGATCAGTACTATGAAGCTGAGAGTGATCATAAACTAACTTTGATTGACTTGTCAGATAAGTTGACTGATTTACACGATCGAATTTTAACTAATCATGTGGATGGTTATGCTAATAAGGATCAAATCAATCTGACATATAATCATGAGGATCCTTACGAAGATGATTTTTATAATGAGTCAGTTGATTTACATGTAGTAATTTATAGTTTAAAGGTAATTGGTGCGGTTCAAGCAATTGCACCTAAAGTGTTACAAGAAGTATTGTCTAAAGATGCAGTTTTGTCAATCGGTTTAGCAGCCCACGCATTGGCAAGCAACGCATAATTTTTGGAGCTGCGGCAGGTGCCCAGCTTTTTTCTTTGGGTTGAGGCAAGATGATGAGTGTTTTTAAGTATGCAATAGGTTTATTTGATCGTGCTAGTGGGGCTAAGCTGCACCACTTATTTAGTGAAAAAAATGTTCCGCTTGATCCGATGCAGGATTACTTGACGGTAGGGGAATATCACGTTGATGGCGAGCAGCATACGCCTAATAATCAACCGTATAACCTGACTGTCTATAAGGATGAAGACGAAGTTTTGCACCAAGCACTCAGTTTAGAAAAGACTGCCAACTTGGCACCGGAATATGTTCGTGAATTCAGCCCTGAACTTGAGCGTTACCGCGCTTTTGTTAGCCGTAAAACCGGTCGCCGGTATATCGTTGAAGAGTACCTGGACGAATTTCTTAAGCGTGTCAAAGGTCATATTCGGGCCGGTAAAAATTCGGTTAACGTTAGTGTGATCACCGATACGCATTATAAAGACCGCAATAGTACGGACTTTTATGGCTGGAATGGCTTAACGCACGTTAATGAATTTTCTTACTTGGATGATTCAGGCCTGTTAGATTTAAAAGTCCATCTTGGTGATTGGATTGATGGCTCCGACACCGGCTTTTTAGGCGAAAGTGAATTAATCAAACTGCGCAACTCATTTAGGTCGGATAAGGTTCCTTACTTGATGATTAAGGGTAATCATGATGAAAACGATAAGTACGATGAGCGACATGATTTAAAGGCATCTTTTCCCGAAAATGAATTTGAAAAAATCATGTGGCCAGCAATGTACCGTCAAAAGGGCTTACATTATATTTCACGCCAGCACGGTGTCTGTTACTTTGATGTAGATAATGTTCGCTTTATTTCCGTCAATACTTCGGATTTGCCGTATATTTTAAATGCACAAGGTCAAAAGCGGTATGATGCAAAGATTACGTTAGCAATCAGGGAAGATCAGATTGAAGAAATCATTGAGATTCTGCAGCAATCTTCCAACAAAAACATTGTCTTCATGAGTCATGGTAATCCAATTAACCGCAAAGGCTCGAATGCTTTGAAGTATAATGGGCGTTCACTTCACGAATTGCTTGTTGCCTTTAATCAGGGTGAAAAAGGGCAAATGCATTCAAGCCGTGGTATTCCGCCAGAATTTCGCTTGGCAAATGACTTTGACTTTACTAATGTCAAAAATGCCCGCATTATTGCTTACTTTTGCGGTCATCGGCATGTTGAAGACCAGTTTAGGATTAACGGTATTCAATATATTTTGTTTAATTGCTCGGCGTTAATGGGTCCTAACCATGTTTTAACGACTAAGTACAATAAGAACTGGAAGCGGCAAATTGATCATCAAACTGAATTCGCAGGTTATATTGTCAATATTGACTCTGATCGGCATTTTATTCAGGTCTTTGGTTACGGCGCTGCCAGCAAGAGAAGAATTTTTTATATTTAATTAAAAAAGACGGGCAATTTGGTTTTTGCCCGGCTTTTAGCCTATAATAAGAAAGTTAAACTAAAAACATAAATTAAAAGAATAAACAAATATTAAGGAAAGATAAGCTATGTGCGGAATTGTCGCATTTTATAATCCAGAAATAAATGATAAACAAGCTGCTATCGGCAATATGATGGCGGCAATTAAGCATCGTGGTCCTGATTCAGATGGTCTCTATACCAATGATAAAGTTGCTTTAGGCTTTCGGCGTCTGTCAATTATTGACTTACGTGGTGGTAGTCAACCGATTTATAATGAAGACAAAACGCGGGCAATTATTTTTAATGGTGAAATCTATAACTTTAAGCCGTTAAGAAAAGAATTGATTGCGGCCGGTCATACTTTTACCACTAAATCCGATACAGAAGTACTTCTTCATGGCTTTGAAGAGTGGGACATGGATGGCTTGCTCAAACGGGTTCGTGGCATGTTTGCTTTTGCCATCTGGGATGATAATACCCAGACATTGTATGGTGCACGCGATTTCTTTGGAATCAAGCCGCTATACTATAGCAATGAAAACGGCCATTTAATGATTGGTTCAGAAATCAAGAGCTTTCTCGCTTTTCCAGGCTTTAAGAGACGCCTTAACATTGAAGCTGTTAAGCCATACTTAATGAACCAATATAATGATTTAACGGAAACTTTCTTTAAGGGAATTTACCGTTTTCCTGCTGGTCATTGGTTTGAATATAAAGATGGTGAAATGAAGACGCACCAGTATTGGGATGCGGAATATAAGGCTAACACGCTTAGCTTTGAAGAAACCGTCAATAAGATCAATGAGGACTTGCAAGAAACAGTTAAGCTCTATCATAATGCTGACGTTCCTGTTGGTGCTTTCTTATCTGAAGGGGTTGATTCAAGTTACATTACAAGTATCTTGAATCCAGACGACGTTTTTTCAATTTCTTTTGATGATGCTACCTATGATGAGGCCTCCAAGGCTAAGGCACTGGCTGATATGAAGGGGTGGAAGTTTTTCTCGGATAAGGTAAAAGCCGATGAAGCCATGCATGATTTTGCGGAAATGCAGTATCACATGGATGAGCCTGACGCCAATCCGTCAATTATTCCACTGTGGTATCTGTGTAAAATGGCCCGTAAGCATGTCACGGTTGCACTTTCTGGGGAAGGTGCGGATGAATTGTTTGCCGGGTATGTCAACTACGGCATGCACACGCATAACAGCGTTATTAAGGCTTTTACTTCGCAGTGTAAGAAGTTGCCGAAGAAGAGCCGGGTCAAATTAGCGCACAAGATTAAGAAGATGCCTAACTTCCCCGGCAAAGTTCATCTCTACACTAATTTGGCGGAACCGAGTGAATTCTATGTGGGTCAATCCGTGATCTATGATATGGATTACCCGACGATTTTTACTTCTGAAGATGCCAATAGCATTTTGAAGCCGTCATACCGCAACAAGCTAACGGTGAATGGCATTTACCAAAGTGACTTTAAGAAAGTTAAAGACCTTGATAATGTGCGGCAAATGCAATACATCGATTTGCATCACTTTATGCTTAATGACATTGAGCAAAAGGCCGACAAGATCTCGATGGCACATTCTTTAGAATTACGTGTCCCGTATCTTGATAAGAAGATTGCGGAACGGGCTAATTCGATTCCAACGGATTATTTGGTTAATAAGCATGATACTAAGTATGCTTTACGTAAAGCTTCAGAAAAAGTTTTGCCAGATGAATGGGCTAAAAGGCCAAAACTTGGTTTCCCAACACCAATTAAAGAATGGTTGCAAGAACCACGTTTTTACAAGCAAGTGCGGGAACTATTCAGCGAAGAATTTGTTAAGGACATTTTCGAGCAAGATAAGATTTTGCAGTTGCTAGATGATAACTATCAAGGTGATGGTTCACACCGCCGCCAGATTTGGACCATTTATACATTCCTTGTTTGGTATAAATTATTCTTTGTTGATTATGAAGAAACGGTCAAAAAATACCAACACGTTCAGCCGGAAGTAGCCAGCTTAATTGAACAAGGAAAATTAGTTTAATTGGGAGTAGATTTTTCAAATGAAACAAGATTTTACACCTATCTTACTTGGCAGTGATATCAATGTTTATGGCATGGCCAGGTCTTTTAACGAAGCATACGGCATTAGTGTTAAGGCACTGGCTGATACACAATTAGCGCCTACGCGTTATTCCAAGATCGTTAACGTTGAACTGCACCACGGCTTTAGCGAAGACCCGACCTTCATTGAAGTAATGCGGGAGCAAATGAAAATTTACCAAGATCACGATGAGCCGGTAATTTTGATTGCTTGTGGGGATGGCTATGCTGAACTGCTATCAAAGCACCAAGATGAACTAAAACAAGTTTTCGTTGTTCCATATATTAAGTATGATCTTTTGCAAAAACTGATTTCAAAAGAAGGTTTTTACAAGATTGCGGAAGAATATGGCTTGCCATATCCAAAAACAAAGATCATTACGATGGCTGACTTTAAGGCTGGTAATTACTTGGAATTCACCTTTGATTATCCAATCGAATTAAAGCCGGAAGATCCAGTTTCTTGGCTAGATGTTCATTTTGAGGGACGGAAAAAGGCCTTTACCATTCACAATGAAACTGAGATGAGTGATATTGTTGGTAAAATCTACGGCAACGGCTATCAAGCCGACTTAATTGCGCAAGACTTTATTCCAGGCGATGACTCCAATATGCGCGTTTTAAATGCTTATGTTGATAAAGACCATCACGTGAAAATGATGTGTATGGGTCACCCGCTTTTAGAAGACCCAACGCCGCAATCCATTGGAAACTACATGGCAATTTTGCCAGAATACAATGAAAAGCTATACGAGCAAGTCGAAGCCTTTTTGGAAAAATTGAATTACACGGGGATGGCTAACTTTGATATTAAGTACGATACGCGAGATGGCAAATACAAGTTCTTTGAAATCAACTTGCGTCAGGGCCGGTCAAGTTTCTACGTTACCCTAAATGGCTACAATTTGGCTAAGTGGTATGTTGATGACTATGTCTATGACAACTTGAAAAACAAGGAAACGGTCTATGGCAATAAGCTAAAGTCAAAGCACGTCCTTTGGCTAGGAATTCCGGTTAAAGTCTTTAAGGAATATGCGCGCGACAACGAAGCCAAGAGTTTAGCGGAAGAATTAATTCATGAGGGTCGATGCGGAACGACTGTCTTTTATGACAAAGACCGCAACTTTAAGCGTTGGCTGTTGATGAAATACATGTTTCATAATTACTATGGTCGTTATAAGAAATACTACCAAGTTAATAAGGGCCAGTTTTTTGATAAATAAGTTGGTTCGTGGACAAATTTGACTACTAATAATTTAGATAAAAAGCATCAGGCTTATTTTTGAGCTTGATGCTTTTTGCTTACAATTTTTTAATAACTGAGATGATCATTTTAAGGCATCTCTTTTTATTTTGTAATGAGCACATTTTTAGCAACAAAAGAGCACTTGCACCAATTATACATTTTGTGGTAATGTAATAGTGTAATACATAAATATTACACTATTTGATGCTTAATATTTAAAAGCTGGAGTTTCTTTTTAGAAAGTGACCAAGATTATGAAAACAGAATCTAAGACAATACTCAATATTGAAAATGTCAATACTTATATCGGAAAGACCAAGATCATTCACGATGCATCTTTTAGTATCAAGGCCGGCGAAATTGTAGGACTAATTGGTCCTAATGGAGCAGGTAAAACTACACTTATGAAAACCATTTTAGGACTAATGAAATTTACCGGTGCGATTACAATGAGTGGAAAAAAAGTAACAGAAAATGATCATCAGGCGCTAAGTAGTGTAGGAGCTTTGATTGAACACCCGGCAATCTATCCTTTTCTGACAGGCTATCAAAATCTTAAACTATATGCACATGAAAAAGAAGACTTGGACAACATCGTATCTGTTTTAGGAATGAACTCATACATTAATAACAAGTCAAAAGGCTATTCTTTAGGGATGAAACAGAAACTGGGCATTGCAATCGCATTGCTCAATCATCCTAAACTAGTTATTTTAGATGAACCAATGAATGGCCTAGATATTGAAGCCACGATTGGCGTGCGTAAACTTATCAAGCAGTATGCGGATCAGGGCACAGCATTTTTGATTTCTAGTCACGTTTTAAGTGAGCTGCAAAAGGTAATGACTAAAGTCGTTTTAATTAGTTCTGGCAAAATCATTGTTAACCAAGAAATTGAAAAGTTTAATGAGATTAGCCGGCGAAAATATAAGGTGATTACCGAAAATAATGAGGCGGCAATGCGCATCCTGCAAAATAATAGTATTGCCTATTCTCTGCAAGATGACTACTTAACTGTTAACAGCCAAGATATTTTTCAAATTCAAGACGAGCTGTTTGAACACCAGATTCACTTAGAAGAAATGGCCCCAATCGAAGCTAACTTTGAACAAATTGTTGTTAACATTTTGGACAAAGAAAGGGGTTAATCATCATGGGTAAAAGTTTAAAAGAAGAAGTTTATAAATTTAATCATGAAAAAATTTCCATTTATGGTTTGCTAGTGCTGCTATGTGCCATGCTATATAACATTCTGACCAGTAAGGCTTTAGACCGCAGGTTCTTAATCTATGGCTTTGATGCAATTGAGTGGATCCCGCTAATTATAATTACAGTTGGTTCGGCCTTTTTTGCGATGGAATATAAGAACAGAACGATTATGATGATGATGTATAAAAGTTCAAGTAAGCTAAAGATTTACTTAGCTAAGTTTTTGATCATTTTCTTTTACAGTATTGTTCTTGCTGTAGCGGCAATTCTTCTTACTTTTTTGTTTAGTTTTCTTTTTACTGGCCATAAATATGACTGGGTTGCCATTATTGACGGGCATTCATTAATTATTGACCTTTTGACTAATATGCTGGGGGCAATTATTTACTCCTTTTTTATTACCGGTTTATCTTTTATGCTGTGCATGTTAACCCGAAATAACGCGGCAGTAGTCTGCATCGGAATCGTTTTAGCCTTTTTTGGCGCAGGTTTTTCAAGTGCACTGATGCAGGCTTTTCCCAGTGCAGTAAGAATTATCAAATGGAATCCCCTGAGCATGATTTTTATATCACAGCAACTGACAAGGACATCGCTGATATCAACTTCGCACTTGCTAGATAGTGAACTAATTATTGCCAATATCGCTTATGGGTTGATCTTTGCAGTACTTGGTTATTATTTATTTAAAAACCGGCGCGTTTAGGAAGGAGGTTTTAAAATGACTTATAGTATTAAACAAGAACTCTATAAATTGACTCATCGTAAAATCACCTGGATTTCGGCCATCTTGTTATTGTTTCTGATGATTTTTACAGGTTTTTCTTTGAGTGATGAAGTTAAAAAACTGTTATTGACACTAACCTTTGACTCCTCTGACTTTATCATGTTTATCTTGGTCATTGTTGGTGCAACTAGCTTTTCGATGGAATTTCAAAATAATGCTATCTTGACGCTTTTGTACAAATCAGCGAATAAGATTGAAGTTTATTTATCGAAATATCTTGCAATATTTATTTACGATATTTTTCTTCACGTTCTAGCTATTTTTTATACCATTGTTTTGCGTTACACAATCTTTAGATACAATGTAGATTGGAATACGATTTATCTCTATCATCAACCGGTTTGGATTAACATGCTTGCAACTTCTGCAATTGACCTAATCTCAACAATGTTAATTATTACGATTGTCTTCCTGCTGTCTTGCATAATTAATAACAATGCGATTGTCATTACAGTCAGCTTGTTGGTTACATTTATGGGACAGAGCATTTCTGCCAGTTTAATGAACAAACATATGCTAATTCGAGTGATGAAGTGGAATCCCTTTAACATGATTGACTTGACTAGACAATATGCCAATTACAGTATGTATGTATTGACGACGCATTTGAATAACCTACAAATTTTGCTTGGCTCCTTAATTTATATCATGATCTTTTTCATCATTGGCTATCTAATTTTTCGAAAAAAGCGCTTCTAGCATGTGATTGTAAAAGTTGCTTGGCCTTTTCAGACATAAGCTTTTTGAGAAAGTAATATATTTTTAAAAGTTAATTTTTATTAAAAGCAGGTCGCAAAAGATGATCTTGGTTCTGAACTGAGTATCATCTTTTTTTGTGCGTAAAAAAGTCAATATGCTTTTCACGTTAGTAGTAAGGTAAACTCGGGGGGTGTTCTTTTAGCGCACAACTTGTTAAACTGGTTAATGGAATTCAACTATAGAAAGGACTGAATAAATGAAACTTAAACATGGATCAAATAATGAAACAGAAGTTAAGTTGCGCTGGCTGCTGTTAGGGGAGCTAGCAACATGGATTGGGTCAAGCTTTGTTTGGCCCCTCACTTCGGTCTATCTAAATAAGCAATTGCACATCAGTCTATCAGTAATTGGACTGGTATTATTTTGCAATTGTGCAAGTAACGTACTAGGCTCTTTTATAGCTGGGCGTTTATATGATCGCTGTAACCCTTATCCACTGATTGTTGCTGGTCTGGGGACTGATGCACTAGTCTTATTTTTTATGGCCTTTTTCCACGGTTGGCCAGCATATTGGATTTGGCTAATTATCACCGGCTTTGTTAGTGGCTGGAACGGCACAATGATTAACTCAATTGCAACGAGTTTGCGTAATTACTCGGGTCGATATGTTTTCAACTTAATTTACTTCGCTCAAAATGTCGGTACAGTAACGGGAACTTTACTTGTTGGTTATCTTTATGATTTTTCGATAGAATTTTTATTCTTACTGGCCGCATCACTATTTGCAATTGCCTGCATTAACGCGGCGATTCACTATCGGCCAATTATTAACTTTCATAAACAGCGTCAACTTAAAAAAGCTGAAGTTGGAGAAAAGCAAAAGGCGGAGCCAATGCCTAAGCATAATATGATGTTGATGGTTGGTTTTCTTGTTTCGTTAGCGGTAACGTGGCTGATGTATATGAACTGGGAATCCAACCTTTCCGTTTATATGGTGTCATTAGGGATCCCGTTCCATTTATACAGTTTGTTATGGACGTTAAACGGTGCAATTATTGTTACAGTGCAGGTTATCCTAGCTAGATTCCCTCATCTGTTTAAAAATTTATTCCAACAAATTATTTTTGGAACAATAATGTTCGCAATCTCCTTTGCAACACTTATTTTTGCCCGTGATTTTGCCCATTTTGCCTTGTCGATGGTTATTCTAACATTAGGCGAAGCAACTGCTTTTCCGGCTGTTCCGGCTTACATCAATGATTTATCACCAATCAGCAGTAAGGGTAAGTATCAAGGTGAAATTAATGTTGCTCGTGGGATTGGCCAGGCCTTTGGTCCATTATTTGGCGGAATGGTTATTGATCGAGCTGGGTATATCCCATTCTTTATCATTGCTGCTACGGGGATCTTTTTAATGGTTCTGTTGTTAATCCCACTTCATGCAAAACTACGTAAATATATCAAACTTTTTAAGTAATTTTGTAAAAGCTTTTTAATATCTGCTGCTTGCTTAAAATGATAATATTAATTTAGTCTAATTTTAATTTTAATAAAAAGGAAGGACTCTTTTGATGAATAAATTTTTTGCAGTTCGCGGCGGTGGCGGCAACATCATTGAACCCAAGGTTGGTACAAGACCTCAGGACAACCTTTACTTAGCCGTTAACTCAGAATGGCTTGAAAAAACAAAAATTCCTGAAGATCGCTCAAGAATGGCAGCTTTTGATGGTATTGATGTGAACGTTGAAAAGCTCTTGATGAAAGATTTTGCTGAATTTGCTTCTGGTAAAAAAGAGGTACCAGATGTGCCTAATCTAGATGAAGCGGTCAAGCTTTATCAACTTGCATGTGATTTTGATAAGCGTAACAGCGACGGTGCTGAACCAATTGAGTCTGACTTAGCCTTGCTTGATAGTATCAAGGATTTCTCTGATTTTAACCTTAATGCACCTGATCTCTCAACTTTTGCATCATTGCCATTTGTTTTTGATGTTGAACCAGATTTAAAAAATGCGAAAATTAACGGCTTAAACTTTTCTGGTCCTGGTACTTTTCTACCTGACACTTCAACTTATCAAACAGATGATGCTGCAAGTTTGCTTGCTATTTTGCAAAAACAGTCAGTTAAGTTGCTCGAAATGGCGGGGATATATACCAAGAAAGCAGAGGAATACGCAGAAAATGCGATTAAATATGATGCTAAGCTTGCAAAGGTAGTTAAGTCCTCAGAAGAATGGGCAGACTATCCAGCTTGCTACAACCCAATGAGTATTGCCGACTTTAAGGCTAAATTTGGTAAATTCCAGATTTCTTATTATTTAAAAGAAATTATTGGCGAAGAGCCTGAACAAATTATTGTTCAGGAGCCACGCTATTTAGATCACTTTGCTGAATTAGTAAATGAAGATAATTTTGCCGAAATTAAAGGCTGGATGATTGTCAACTTTATTAATGACGTTGCGTCAACATTATCGCAAGAATTCCGTGAAGCTGCATTTCCATTCAGTCAAGCATTATCAGGTCAACCAAAGCTGACTAGTGGCGAAAAGCAAGCATACCACATTGCTAATGACACTTTCAGTGAAGTCGTTGGTGTTTACTATGGTAAGACTTACTTTGGTGAGGATGCCAAAAAAGACGTAGAAGACATGATTGACCGGATGTTGACGGTTTACAAGGATCGTCTACGTAATAATAATTGGTTATCTGAAGCAACTAGAAAACAAGCCGTTACTAAAGTTGAAGCTTTGGAACTAAAAATTGGTTATCCAGATAAGGTTGAAGAAATTTACAACCGCTTGAAGGTTATTCCAGCAAGCAAGGGTGGCAGCCTTTATTCAAACGAACGTGCATTTGCTTTGGAAGAGCAAAAGTACAATATTGAACAGTTACATAAAGAAGTTGATCGCTCAATCTGGGCAATGCCGGGCAACTTGGTTAATGCTTGTTATGATCCTACTAGAAACGACCTAACTTTCCCTGCAGCTATCTTGCAGGCACCATTTTATGACTTGAAGCAAGACAGAGCTACTAACTTTGGTGGAATTGGTACTGTGATTGCTCACGAAGTATCTCATGCTTTTGACAACAATGGTGCAAAATTTGATGAGATTGGCAACATGAAGAATTGGTGGACTGATGAAGATTACGCTGAATTCAAGAAGCGTACTCAAGCTGAGATCGATTTGTTCGATGGCATTCAATATGGACCTGTTACCATTAATGGTAAGCAGGTCGTTTCGGAAAATATTGCCGATCAAGGTGGCTTAACCGCCGCGGTTGAAGCAGCTAAGAATGAAAATGATGATCTTAAGAAGTTGTTTGAAAACTTTGCCCGGATTTGGGCCAACAAGCAAATGATTGAAGCAATTAAGAGTCAAACTGCTGTTGATGTGCATGCGCCGGGTCCATTACGTGCTAATGTACAATCACAATGTCAGGATGAATTTTACCAAGTCTTTGACGTTAAGCCTGAAGACGGTATGTGGCTTGATCCTGATAAACGTGTTCATATTTGGTAATTAGTTTTTAATATAAAAAAGAAGCACTTCTCTGACAAGGGGAAGTACTTTTTGGATTGAAAAAAGTTATTTTTAGGCTTTTCATATTTATAGTAATTATTCGATCATCTGATGTAAGTATCGTTTTATCGAGTAACAAAAATGCCCGAAGATAAGGCCATCCTCTGGATGATCTTATTTTATTTTCTTTTATTAAATTTAAATACGTACAAGCAACAGGCAATAAGCAGTAATAAGAAGCCAATCAGCACGATGCTTATTTCGATAACTCTTCCTGTATTTGGTAGATGATCTTCTTGTTCTTTTTGTTTAGGCTCTGGTGTCGGTACTTTTTCTTTTGCAGATTGCTCAGGCTGTATAGGTGTTACTGTTGGCCAAGTGGGAATGATGGGATTAATAGGTGGAAAGTTGCCATCATCGGTTGGTGGAAGGGGCAGAGTATTGCTTGCGTCATTATTACTATTTTGGTAGGTATTAGTAATAATGAAGGTCTTGCCATTTGTCGAACTGGTACTTGAACGGTATCCAACCGGAACATCTGATTCTTTGACTGTGTATTCAACTAACTTGCCATTTAAATATTCTGGCATTTTTTCCCAACGATAAATCCATAAGTTTTCTTGGTTTAATTCAATCGGTTCAGTTACTTTTTGGTCGTTTTGGAAAAGCTGTACAGTAATTTTGTTCGGTCGCTTTCGATCTTTGTTATTGTCGTCGTTCCAGATTTTTGCGACAGTTAGTGTTATCGTTGCTGGGGTATGGCTATTAGTAATAATCACATTGCCAGAATTGGTATCATTAACTTGACTAGTATAGCCTGCGGGAACCGTTACTTCTTTTACGCTATACTGAATTTTTTGACCATGAGTACTTACAGCTAAATTTTGCCAAGTATGGGTCCATTGATTATTATCATTCAAAGTGATGGGTTCACCTTGCTTTTGATTATCAGCTAAAAGTTGCACGGTTACGTTACTTGGCCGAAGATTATCTTGATTAGAATTATCCTGCCAATTTTTCGTTACCGTTAAGCTGGTTTTATTTGGAGAATATGTATTAATCACGTCGAAGCCCTTAATCTCTGTACTGTAGTCTGCTACGCTATCTTCTGCAATTGTGTAAATAATTTCATTCCCATTATCAAGCAAAGGCAGATTATCAAATTCATATTTCCAGCCAGTGGCGGCCGTTACTTTTTTAGTGGCCTTAATCGTACCATTTGCTAATAGATGAACTGTTACTTCACTAGGTCGTGCTTTATTAGCATCATGATTATCTTGCCACAACTTTTGTCCCCTGATAGTTTTGGTTCCAATGTAAGTATTAATGATGTCGAAACCTTCAATTTGCTTTTGATAGTTTGTTGGAACCTCCTCTTCATCAATGGAATATAGGTATTGCCTACCATTACTATCATATTTTTCGACATCTTTAAATTCATAAGTCCAATTGTTATCCTGATTAACTTCTTGTGCGTTAACCCATTCTCTTTCCTCGTTAGCAGCAGTTTGCCGGTATAAGTGCACCATAACGAAATTTGATCGTTCGTCATACCGATTATTGTTATCGTGCCATATTTTCTTGCCAGTAATGGTTAGCTGTGAGTTTAATTTATTGGTTAAAATGCCGTCATCGAATTTAGAAGTATATCCGGTAACATTGTCCTTAATTTCATAAGTGTAAAAATAACCATGGTTGTCTTGAACATCTAAATTTTTAAATTCGCCTAGCCAAGGATCATTTTTGTCCTTCCCGGGGAAAACTTTCTGGCTGGCGATCGGAGTTGGTGGCTGCACTTCTTGATTATTTTCATCTTTAGTACTTTGATATAGGGTTGCCGTGATACTTTTAGGTCTCGTGTTAAATAAATCATTAAAGTCTTCCCAGACTTTGAGAAACGGCAAGTCACGCTGTTCAACTGTCGTGTTGACTTCGTTAGAATTTTTGACAAAGGTTTTATTTTCAGAAGTTATTTTAGCAGTGGCAGCATTCGTGTAGGAATAAAAATTTTCTCTGATAGCAGTTTGGGGTTTACTTAGATCTATTTGAACAGTAAATTCAATGCGGTAAGAGTTGTAATAAAACCCAGGACTAGCTAAGAAATCTTTTTTTGCCGAAACCGTATAATGATTATTTTCATTGTCAATATTAAAGTCTTCAGTGATATCTTGTTCGGAATCATCGTAGACTTTCACTTGCTTTACTTTTAGATTGGGATTGATCTGATCATCAATTGTAAAGTCATTATAATAGTATTCGGGATATTCATCTGGAACAGTTTGGTAGATAGAGTATTTAAACGGCTCATTGAAATTAAACAGACTATTAAATTCCTGATTGATTTCATCCGTGTCGGTCACTTTCTTGGTCGGAGCATCGGGTTCCGTTCGCGCGATTTTTTTAGCAGTAAAACCTAAAAACTCACCATTTCCTAAGTCGGCATCTGGTGATATGTTTGAATAGTCCTTGCCCCACTTGAATCTGACTTCGCTCACGTTATCAAATAGGGTGGTAAACATTGCTAATTTATCATCATCATCTGTGTCTTTAGCTGACGAAGCAAAAAAAGTTGTCCCAAATGGGTCTTCGTTTGAATACTGGATTTCATTATCCTTCAAAACGTAAATGTGGGTAATCTTGTTAATTGCCTGTTGATCGAAGGTTATGTATTGGAGCTGATCAATGTCATACCAAGTCATAAAGGTACTAGACAGCTGTGCCTTTTCACCATTTTGATATTCGAGCTTCCACGTTTGATCGACCCAGTTAAACTTCTGAGTCGAGGTACCAATCGTATTTGTGCGGTATTTTATCAAACCATTTTTAGTTGAAAATTGGGACCAGTCATTGACTATAATTCGCAAGTTAATAATCTGGCCGTCGTAAGTTCCGACGTTTTTATATAGGACGCCAATTTTACCTTTTTGATCCGCATGACTTGCACCAACGAAGCCGACTTCGTTACTCGCAACAGCAGTCCAACCTTGACCAAAGGTTTCAACAGTCGTTTTTCCGGGAATAAACTTTAATGCAAAAGAGCCAGGAATTGTCATACCCTCGCTTGGTACAATTGTCTTTTCATATTTAGCGACTGGCTGCCCTTTAAAGGACCGCGAACCGGATCCTTTTTTTAGATTACTGGTTTTTGGGTGATCAGTATCAGCTTTCTTTGCATCCTGATCTTCGGTATCATTTTTGTTGCTGGTTGGCTGATTATTTTCAGCTGTTTTATCTGGTTGCCCTTGTTGATTTTGATCAACTGGCTGTGATGTCATAGTTTGATAACGTTCTCCTTGTTCTGTCTGGGCAGAACTTTGTGCGGGAAAATTGCAAATTACGATGGTTAATACACCAAATACTGATAGAAATTGTATAAACTTGTTGAGAAAAATTTTTTCTAGCTTCATGTTCTTTATCCTTCTTTTTAACAAGCCGGCAGCCTGCCTCTATTTTAGCAAAAAAGTATAAAAAAACAAACTAAGATTATTTGAACATGAATAGTAAAAATTATTCTAATAATCTTAATGAGCGTAGCTAAGCGCCCAGTTATCTTTCCTTCAAGTTCAGGCTTTAGTTAAATTATTAGTAAAAGTTCTAGGCAAAAAACAATTCATAATTAAATAGCAGTAGTGATTGTATTAAAAAAACTGGAAAAATGCGTTGATTGAAACGCTATTTTTTCAGTTTGTGCGGTTAGAGGATTTGTACCCCAAATTGTTGATTAAATTGGTTAGGTTTTATTGCTTGATTTTTAGCCAAATTTCCTTTAATGCTTGTCCAAGCTTATCATCGATTAAGGGAATTCCTAAGTTCCTGAGCAAGTTATCTAAATAAGTAATTCTCTCTTCAATGTCGTCTTTTGGTTGCTGATAAAAGTTTGGATTAAACCAGATATTCAAGGTAAAGGAAAGAAGCTCCGCCGTATGAATGGGGTCCTTGACGTTAACTGAACCGTCTTTGTTACCATTTAGAATTAAATGATAGTATAGGGGAGTTGTTTTTTCGGAAAGCTGTTTTAAAAAGATCGATAGAAACTCTGGCACAATCATCAGCTGAAAGAATAATAGCTTTTGGGAATTTTGGTTGATGTCAGTTAGCGCTTGATAAATCCATTCATGCACATTTTCTAAAGTAGTGCGTTGTGAATTATTTAGTATTTTTTGTTGCCGTTTCATGCCATCTTCAAATAGATATTCTGGTAAAGCATACAGAATATCTTCTTTTTTTGGAAAAAAGTAATAAAGCCCACCACGGGATAAATTTCCAGCCCTTAATCTAATATCATTAGTAGAAGTGTTGCTATAGCCTTTTTCTGCAAACAAGTCTAAAGCACTATCAAGGATTAACTTGCGTGTTTTATTTGGATCTTTCAAAATGATAGACCAACTTTCTATATTAAATTCTGCTGAACCGAAGCCCTGCAAGTAGATAAAATTTACAGCTACTTTCGCTTTTCAGCGCTATTATAACATATTAAAATTTAGCCACTGAATTTGTGTTGAATGAAGATGCACAGCAATTTTAGAAAGCTTGCTAATGATACAGTTGGATAGGGCAACGACTGCAGCTTAATTAGAGATAAGACACTGTGAGAACGGTAAAATTTGCATTTTCAATGGCAAGCACTAACGTCTAAATTATCGAAGATACATAAAAAGGACTGGAGAAGTTAATCTCTAGTCCTTTTCAATTTAATTATTATCAATTTCCTGGTCTTTTAAATGAGAGTAGTCGCGTGGGGCAACTCGTCTAATATGTAGGTTTTTCTTTGGTCGACCCAGAATTAGAGGTACTTGCTCGACTACCGTATCTGTGAATTCAAGGCCAAACCATGAAGCAGGGTTGGATGAAAGATTTTGCAACCAAATGCGTGCCTTCAAAATCCATTTTTCAAAGCCCTTGAGTTTAGTGAGCGGACTAACAACCTCATTAACGATGACAAATGAGAAATCGCCCACTTTGCGCCCAGGAGTGGTCGTGTATTCTTGCGGCTGCGCCTCGATTGTGCCGTCTTTAATCAAATCCTGTACAATCTGCCGTAAGTAGACGTTAACACTGGTTTGCTTTTTAAAACCTAAGAACAGTTGAACGTTGATGACATTTTTGGTCCCATACGTATTAACAGCGTATCTGGCCGTAAATGGCTCATTCGTAATGTTGACGGAAACGAACCAATAGGCAGCAGCACGTTTTGGCCGTTTATCCAAAATTGAATAGAGAATCTCGCGCTTAATGAACTTATTGTACTTAACTTTCGCCATGTAGACTAGGTTAGTGGCATAGGTCGGGTAATCATCATCGTGACTTAGGTCTGTCAGCATATCAGTATATTCATCTAACCGGACATAAGTGCTTGCTCCTTCATGCTTATCGCGAACCCGGTTGCCAAAGTACCAGATAAACATAATAACACCGATAAAGCCCGCAATTAAGACGGTAACATAACCGCCGTGCATAAACTTGGTCAAGCTGGAGACAAGGAACATGCCTTCAATAAAGCCGAAAATTACTAAAAAACAGAGGCGTAATAATAGTGGTCTGTTTTTGGAACCTAGATACTCGAATAAGAGCAAAGTAGTCATCAGCATTGTGACCGTGATGGAAAGACCATAGGCTGCTTCCATATGTTCTGAGGTTCTAAAGAAAATAACAATAGCAATTGTTGCCACGCAGATCATTTTGTTAACAGATGGGATATAAATTTGACCATGCTCGGTTGTTGGATAATTAATTTTCATCCGTGGCAAAAACTTCAGACCGCTGGCTTCGGAAACAAGCGTGAATGAACCAGTGATTAAGGCTTGTGATGCAATAATTGCCGCAATTGTCGCCAAAATAATTGCGAACAATCGCAGATCAGTTGGAACAGTTTCAAAGAACGGATTGAGTTCAGTACCGTGAGCTTGGTAGTGCGGATTTTGTAAAATCCATACGCCTTGGCCGAGATAGTTTAATGACAGGCAGAGAAAGACATATGGCCATGAACCACGAATGTTGCCTTTGCCGACATGACCGACATCGGAATATAGGGCTTCGGCACCAGTTGTTGCCAGGAAAATAGAGCCAAGAATAAAAATACCGGCCTTGTTAGCTGGGCTAAATAAGATCTTGATTGCCCAAACTGGGTTAAGAGCTTCAAGGATTGACCAATCATTGGCCATATTCAAGACGCCGATTATCCCTAAAAAGGTGAACCAGACAAACATGATTGGTCCAAATGCTTTCCCAATGCTGCTAGTTCCGAGCATCTGAATCGAGAATAGTACCAGCAAAATTGCGATTGTAATAATAATGACGGAATTTTGGTTGGGCACCGGGATGCTAGAACCAAAACGCATATTTTTCAACCCTTCGATTGAGGTCGTAACCGTTACGGCTGGGGTTAGCGTTCCGTCAGCCAGCAGTGCGGCTCCTCCGATTAATGCCGGCATTACCAGCCATTTAGCCCGTTTACGAACTAAAGCATACAGGGCGAAGATCCCGCCTTCACCACGGTTGGTTGCTCTTAACGCAATCAGCACGTACTTGACAGTCGTCAGCAATGTGACTGTCCAAAAAATTAAAGAAATTGAACCCAAAATCAATTCACGGTTAACGTTAGCTATTCCGCCGTTACCGTTCACGATTGACTTCATTACGTAGAGTGGACTAGTTCCGATATCCCCGTAAACGATTCCGATCGTGATTAGCAGACCAGCTGCCGAAATCCGTTTCTTTTTCTGATTCATAGTAATCTCGTACTCCCATAGATTTATTAATATTTTAAAGTAAAAAAGAATGTCAATTGGCATTCTCTTTTAAGTATCTATTTTGTTCTTTTTTTAATAATAGTACAAGTAAATTATGATAAAGAAGTAGAAATATTATCACGCCGATTTTCATACCAATTATCCCAGTCTTTGTATGAAGTCATCTTTTCAGGCTCAACTTTGTCCTGCTTAACAATCTCATCAACAATACTTTGGAAGTTATTTGCATGGTATTGCAGAGCGTGCTTAATTAATTCTCTCCGACCAAAATTAATGTTATCAATCACGTAGTGGTTAATATCAACCATGTTTGAATTGACATCATACATGTTCATGATTTCCAAGTCGCGTTGATTAAATTTAGCAATATAGAAGTCGGTGAAAACCTTCAAATAATCTGGTTGCTCGTCAAACTCTTCATCGGGCATAGTAGTCCATTCAGCATCTGGCATGACAACCTTAAGGTCTTCATTTTCTTGTTCTTGTTCATTATCTTGCTCTTTGATATTATTTTCTTTTTCAGTCAAAGCAGACACTCCTTTATTAAAAATAGGAAACATGAAAGTCAATAGTCATTTTACAGAGTTTAAACTGTAAAAGCAACTATTATAACGATTTGTACATAAATAGTAAATCTTTTTGCTCGTTTAGCTAGGAAAATTATAGCATCTTTTGTAGCACCGATTAAAGTGTGGGGCGGTATGCTCAAATAAAAAATCGTCCCGCCAGTTAATGGCAATAGACGATTTTAAAATTAAGTTATGTAAGTGCCAGTAAAAGCAACAACTTATTAATTTTTTGAAGAAAGCTACATGAATGTTAATTACGCGGTTTAAGGTAATCTGCGACATCAGATTTGGTAATCTTAGATGGTTTACTGCGGCCAGATTTGCGGTAAAGGTCGATCAAATCCTGGGGACTAAACGACATTCCGTCATAACCAAGTTTAGTTACTCTTTTACGCAGTTGGCTAATTTGACTATTAGTAACCGTCTTACCGTGAACTTTATGGTCGCCCACAGCACCTTCACCGGTCTTGCCAGCATTACCAGTATCTTGATTTTGCTTTGCTGAGTTTGAGCTTGAGCGGTAACTTCTTGTTAAAGCACCAGCACCATTATCATTTTCGTCGGCAAGTTTCTTATTCTTATCAACGCCCTTTTTAGCCTGCTTCTTGTATTTAGCATAGTATTGACCGTTGATGTAAGGCAAATCTAACACCTTTTGGTACTGGTCAATTGCCTGCAGATATTGCTTATCATCTTCAGCTTGCTTGGCATTATCAAAAATCGGCTTGATCTCGTTTTCGTAGTTGTCTTGCACGTCTTTAATAGTAGATTTTAATTTGCGCCCCTGCTTAGTTAAGGTAGCGTAGCCATTATTTGCAGTAACTACATTATTGACGTTAGTCAGTGCATCATCGTACTTGCCATCTTTAGTTGCGCCAATTGCCGAAAGCATATTATCTGCTTGGCTCTTATAGGCTTTAGCCTGGGCAGTTTTCTTAATGCCGAGTGCTTTATCAAAGGCGCTGCTTGCCTTGGAATAATTCTTATCAGCAACTGCATCTTTACCTTGCTGCATTGCACTATTATATGAAGCATTAACTTGATTGCTATTGGATTTTTGCGTTGCGTAAAAGACGCCACCACCGATAGCAATAATTACTACTGCAACAATCGTCCAAATCGTAGATTTTTTCATAATCGGAATTTGTCCTCCTTATT
The DNA here is from genome assembly GCF_026536045.1 of Lactobacillus sp. B4005. Taxonomy (NCBI): domain Bacteria; kingdom Bacillati; phylum Bacillota; class Bacilli; order Lactobacillales; family Lactobacillaceae; genus Lactobacillus; species Lactobacillus sp. B4005. Next base: position 84,711 of record NZ_JAFNOZ010000004.1, on the reverse strand, counting down.
AATATTCATATTAATTATAGATGGTTTAGGGTGTTTTGACTACTGAAGCACGTTTTTAAGGCATTAGAAACAACTTTTTTAGTAAATTTGTTACACTTTGGCGTTTCAATTCGTTAGTAATAGTGTAAGACATCTAGCGCGCGGATAGCTTACAGTAAGTTTTAGAGTTAACTAAGAAAGGCTACTGATAATGAGTTTCGAATTACTAGACCAATCAATCCAATATAGTTTTTACAATCCTAAATATGGTAAAGAAAAAACCAAGTCACGAATTTTTCGTAATCTGAAAAAAGGTGCCTCTGCTGCTGGACTTGCCAAGGTCGGGGATGCATTGGCAATGCTGCAAGGGGATGAGTTAATAGCGGCAACACTGATTCAGAAACAAGCAATTCCATTAATTAATGAAGGTAACTAAAGTTAATCGCAAATATGATCAAGTATAGGAAAGAAGAGAAAAATAGTTAAGATGGTAACCAGAACAAAGACCTTACAATTGGTATTTTTAAACGGCAAAGCTAAAAAGGTTAACTTAACCGTGCAAAGTGCGGCGGAAGACCTTGACTCAGAGACAGTTAAGACAGCGATGAAGACGATTGCGCAAGCAGATGCTTTTGCAAAAGAGGGGGTGGATCTTTATCAGGTTCCTCAGTCTGCTTCATATGTTGAACGAGTTGTTACTGACCTGTTCGATAATTCTGCAGCTGAATCTAAGCAGTTTGTGGCTGGTGGAAGTAATAGAGCGAATCATTAGTAAAATTAAGCAGCTATTTAATTAGCATAAAAAAGTTTAATGAAAAAGTCATCGCGTGGTGACTTTTTCGTTTTGTTATTATTTTGTAAAATTTTTGTTGTATAAAACAAGTTATTTGACATTATTGAAGCTCAAAAGCCCCCAATTAATTGATGTATTAGCGTTTAGCAATCATGCAAAAAATTACATTTTTAACGTGAAGCTGTAAGCGTTTATTACAAAAGTGTGTAAAATAACTCCGTGCCTTGCAATTTAAGACAAAGGTAGGTACAATATGAAATGTGGTAAGTAATAGCTATGCTTCAGGTTCGATTGCCTGTACGCATGCGCGTTCTTCAGCCTGAAAGCTACCTCATAAGAGTTATAAACTTATGAATTCGGCTTGAAGGATGTTGTAACAATGTAGGCTCAATCCGACTGAACCTATAGCCTATTACTATTTTGTATATACACAAGGAGGAAAGACCACATGAAGAAAAATTTAAGAATTGTTAGTGCTGCTGCAGCTGCATTATTAGCCGTTGCACCAGTTGCTGCATCTAGCGTATCAACAGTATTTGCTGATATCGATATGAACGGTCAAGGTGGTGTAGCTTCTAATGGTGCCAATGTTAAATTAGCACTAACTGTTAAGAACTCACTCAACCTAGTTAAAAATGATCCAGCTTCTAAATTGGCAGCTACTTTATCATATCCAGTTTTGCCAGCTGGCGCTCAGGTTACTACTGCAACGGCTTCAAAGACAGCAGACATCTATCGAGCTGATCAAGTAGAAGTAGCTACTACAGGTGATAACAAAGGTAGATTGAAGCCTAAAGCTGCAGACGCTACTGATTTACCAGCTGCTACTACGCAATTTACCGATGAGACCGCAAAATATGTAGCAGTTGCTCATATCACTATTATTGGTTTGAACAAAGATACAACATATAGTATTGACCTTGGTGGTACAAATGTTAGTGTTAAGCCTGACGCATCAGGTGTTATTGCTGACCTGGCTGTAATTAGTCAACCGTTTAGCTTGTCAGATGCAAAGCTTTCAGGTGCTCCATATTTGAGACTGAAACCTGTTGCAGCTAATGGTACTACACCAGAAGTTAAGGCAAAAGCTGTTGCTTCTGGTTCTGTAGATCTTACAAAATACACTACTGCTGCTCTCAATGATGAAATTACAAAGAAGTATGAGCCTGCAACTACTACTCAAGAAATCGCTGATACTGTAAGTGCTAGTGCAGCAGGTCAACCTGGTGATGGAATTGCTAAGTCTAGTTTCGTCGATTTGGATCAAGATGTAACTGATGCCTTGAAGGCAGCTGGTGTAACTGTTAAGAATGATGGAAGCTTTGACAAACCTGCTACTACCTTTACTGTTAATGTTAGATTACAGTCAAGTAACGGTCGTACTAATACTGTTCCAGTTGTTGTTGATCCAAATCCTACAAAGGGTGATTTTACTTATCCAGAAATTAGCTGGAAAGTAAATGGCACTAAGGTTCCTAAACCAGCTTATGGTTCAGGCAACACAATTGATTCAATAGACACAATTGATGGTTCATCATTCAACTATGTTCCTGTTAACGGAGTTGTTGATACTACTGCTATTAAGAATGCCTTTACAGTTCAAGTAAGTGGTACTGATAGGACTCCTCTTCCACTTAATGTTGATACAAGTAAGGTCAACACTAAAGTGGCAGGAAAATACCCAGTAGAAATCTCGGCAACTAATGCTGATAACAAGAAGACTACCAAGGTAACTTTCTACATTACTGTTGGTGCAAAGGGTGCTACTTACAAGACTGTTCAATCAGATGGTGACGTTCCAGTTTACAAGATTGAAGGTAACACTGTAACTGATACTAAGACTACTGTTAAGAACGGTGACCAAATTGCTGTCTTTGGTGACGCAATCAAAGTTGGCGACAAGTCATACACTCGGATTAACAGTGCTGATTCAAATCTTTACGTAGAAACTAAGTATGTTGACGGTTCATTCAAGCCTGCTGATAAGACTTCTAAGACTGTAATGCACAATGCTTACATCTACGACAAGGACCACAAACGTGTTGGTACTAACATGTTACGTGCTTACACTAAGGTTGATGTTCTTGGTGCAGCAACTAAGCTTGCTGATGGTAGCTTAGTTTACCAAATTGGTGACAACCAATACGTAATGGCTGATAACATTGATGGTACTGTTCGTACATTATCTCACAACGCTTACGTATACAAGACCAGCAAGAAACGTGCTGACAGCCGTGTATTACGCAAGGGTGCTAAGGTAACTACTTACGGTTCACCTTACACATTCAAGAATGGTAAGGCTTACTACCGTATCGGTGGCCCAAGCAAGCAATACGTTAAGGTTGCTAACTTTAACTAATTCTCATTAGTTAATTACAGGAAACGGAAACGACTATGTCGCTTCCGTTTTTTGTTTGCTTTTCTATGAAAGCGATAACTTTTAAGGTATAATCATATATATCAAAGCCAATAGAAAAGGAAACTAGCAATGAAAGAATGTGAGCATTACAATCTCCCGCAAGGTCAAGAATACCGTGTCTGGTCAAAAGCTATCCTGCGGCAGAAGGTGGGTCATGACCAGGTCTTAAATGATTATCTTGTCGAAGATGGGCATTACTCGATCAATCAAAAAACTTTGGCACTTTATGAATTTCAGCAACAGCCTTTGCTTGGAAAGTATAAAAGCGTCATCTTTGATATTCAGGCGGGTATTATTCTCAGCTATAACAGTACCCGGTCACTTTTCACTGCTTTTAGTAAGGAATGCTTATTAGCGGGACTAGAATTTCAGCGCGAATTTGCCCGTAAGATTAACCTTAAAAGTCATAATACGATTGCAACGGGCCGGTTGGCCTACTTTTCTACCCGAAGCTACAATTCAGGCAATATTGATTGGGTAGCCTTACATCAGATGGTTGCTTTTCAACCGCTTAATTTGTCGGCCGTTGCTTTCAAGACTGTTCCCTGTGCTGACTCTGATTATGTTTTTGCTTTTGACAATTGTAGTCGTTACATTAGTGAGCAAATTGACAACGGTTTGTTTTATAATCATGCCCTTTATCAGCTCGCATCTGTTCATTTGGAACGTATTTTGGGTTGGCACGTGACGGCAACTAAAGGAAAGTCACTAATTGATCAGCCAGAATACTTTCATCCACACGAGCCATTGACCAACCTTTCCTTAAAGCACATCTTGGTTAATTTACTAGATAAAAAACAACAGCGATATGGTCATTATTTGGCTAATTTTTATGAGTTTCCAAAATTAGTTGAATCTCACCGTATTATTAGGCAAATAAGTCAGAGACCAGATACGCTTTATTAAGAAGAGCCCAAATCGAATTCGATTTGGGCTTTTTTTTCATTTTTTTCAGCCATTACTCAGATTAAGAATGCGCTTACATATAAATAAAAATAATTATATTAGTTTAATAAGATAGCTATTATACTAACCCTGCTGCTCCCTTTTATTAGCTTTTTTATTTTGCGTCTAAATTGCTAATCTAAACATGCACAAGCGCTTGTGACACTCACAATAAAGGAAAAGGTCACAACAATGAAAATCAGTCAGCAAGCATTTATTACAGCATGGGAAAATCAAAAATTAGTTAGAGGCGCCATTAAGTGTGCTCACGTCAGTCAGGACTATACTAACTATGAAGACTTTCTGCAAGAAGGACTATTAATTTATGCGCAAATGCTAACCGAACAGGCTAATTTACCACGTAAAGAGGTCGATCGGCTCAGCTTTCGGAAGGTTCTCTGGCATACAGTTGACTTACTGCGCCAAGACAAGCGACATAATGAGCAGCAGACAAGTCTCGTAACTAGACAAGAAATTAGTCAAAGCAGTCATTGGGATAACCTAATTACGTTACAAAAAGAAGTCACCAAGATGTCAGCTTTAGATCAGCAGATTTTTGTGCAGCATTTACTATTGCAAGAACCAATTAGCCAGTTGGCTAGCGAGTTGAAGGTCAGCCGCGTTCAATTACAGCGCGTTAAAAAGAGCCTTTTGCAAAATCTGCGAGTAATTTTGGAACGTTAAATTACTACTTGTAACAAATGTCTGTCTATATTACTTTTTGACTACAAATAAACAGCATCTATTGTTTATCAGGCAATTGCTCGTTACAATAAAGATGTCGATTAAGGAGGAAATTATTTTTATGAAAAGAAGACTTATCACTGGTTTTTCAGCTGCAGTCCTTGCTGCATCGGCTGTTATTCCGGTTACCAACAACTTAATTGCCGCTTCGCCAGCGCGGGCTGAGAAGGTTTCAGCAGCGACAGTGAGTGAGACAACTTTTTTAAATACTGCTGTTAGCCAAGCACAAAAGGTTGCTAAGAAGTATGGCTTGTACCCATCTGTGATGATTGCTCAGGCAATTGTTGAATCGAATTGGGGTCAATCAGGCTTAGCGGTTAATGCTAATAATCTTTTTGGCATGAAAGCCGATGATAGCTGGGCAGGCGCTGTTTATTCCGCTAAGACGCGTGAAGAAGATAAGAATGGCAAGAGCTATTACGTGGTTGCTAAATTCAGAAAATACAACAATTACCAGGAATCATTCGATGACAATGGTAATAAATTGCGGAATGGCGTTTCTTGGCAACCCGACCGCTACCAAGGTGCGTGGCTTGAGAATGCCGCATCCTATACTGATGCAACTAAGGCCCTGACAGGTACTTATGCAACAGCTAATAATTACAATACGATTTTAAACACTAGAATAACCTCCAGCAATTTGACACAGTATGACCCGAAGATTTCCAACGCTTCGAAGTCTTATGTTGTTAAAAAATCAGGCGCAACTTATGCCTGGCCAACTGACCACTCAGTTTCTGCGAAGACTGACTCTGTTAACAAGGGTGATGCCGTCACTGTTACTAAGACAATTACCTTTTATAACGGCAGGAAGCGGATGTACATTTCCGGCAAGGGCTGGGTTAACGACACTTTACTAGATGCAGGCAGTGCATTGCCACCAGCTTCACAGGCTCCTAAGGGCGATGAGAAAGTCAACAAGACTTTGATGCATAACTCATTTGTCTATAATGATAAGGGCAAGCGCGTCAAGGGTATGAAGGCTCTTAAGTCAGGTGATGAAGGAAAGGTAATTGCCACTTATGGCACCAAAACAATCAACGGTAAAAAATATTACCGTATTGGCGAAGATCAATATATTGCATGTGGCAATATTGATGGTACCTTTAGAACTTTGAAGAAGAATGCCTTTGTTTATAATGATTACGGCAACCGTGACAATAAGAAGGTCATGAAGAAGAATAAATCAGTAGCAACTTATGGTGCTGTGATTAACATTTATGGTAAGAAATATTACCGCATTGGTATTCATCAATACATTAAAAAAGCTAACTTTAAAGCTGAATAATAGTTTTTAACAAATAGAAATGAGGAATGAACGTTTAGCAATGAAGATCAAGAAACTAATAACTACTATTGCTATCGGAGTAGGTTTAGTTGCTCCTGTTGTTAATATTAATCAGCCGCGTGCAGTTGAGGCGGCTTCAATCAATTCAATTGCCAAGCAAAATAGCTATGTTGGCGAAACTTACTTGTATAAAATGCTGCAAACAGCCAATATTAGGTACAATAAGTTTTATGCTAACGGCAATATTATTCGGTACAGAAAGGGTAAGCCAGAAGGAATCGTAATTCATGAGACCGCAACACCAAATGCTTCTGCTTACAATGAAGCCATTTACTTTAACCGTGAATGGATGAACATGTACTCATATGTCCACGCCTTTGTCGACAGCAAGCAAGTTATCCAAATGATGACGCCAAATTATGGTGTCTGGGGTGCTGGTGCTGTTGCCAACAACCGTTTTATTCAAATTGAACTATGTGAAGAAAATACGCGGGCAAACTTTGCTAAGAGTGTCAGCAATGATGCTATTTATGCTGCTAAGTTGCTTCATCGTTATGGCATTACGCCGGTTAATGCCTCCAATACTGGCCAAGGAACGATCTGGTCACACCACGCTGTGTCTCGCTTTTTAGGCGGAACCAATCATACTGATCCTGATGGTTATTTCGCTAAGTGGGGCTATTCAATGGATGACTTCTTTGCTTTACTGAAGTATTACTATAATTTACAAGCAGGAGACACTGCAGCAGAAGCCCCAACTGATCCTTCAGCTAGCGATTCAACTGCTGGTGACAATGTTTCGCAAGCACCAACAGGGAAGAAGACTTTGATGCACGATGCTTATGTTTACGATGAACAAGGCAATCGGACTAATGCGGAATTAAAGACTGCCGGAACGGATGTGACCGTTGCGCAAGAAAAGGTGATTAACGGCAGAAAGTACTTACAGATTGGTGAAAACCAATATGTCGTTGCAAGTAACATTCTGGGTACTGAACGAGTACTGTCTCATAATGCTTATATTTATGACACTACCGGTCTTCGCGCGGATAGTTCCAAGCTGTTGCGCGGTGCAAAAGTGCGGACTTATGGTGGCCGGGTTAACATCAACGGCTCCATGTATTACCCAATTAGCGCTACCCGCTTTGTTAAAGCAGCGAATTTCTAATTAAAATAGATTAAGTTCATGATCTTGGATCATGAACTTTTTTTATGCAAAAAAATAATGATCAGTCTAAGATAATGGTAAAAGCAGTGCTTTTAATTACAGGTGTTATCGAGTATAATCTTCACAGTATTTAAGGAGGGCAACTTTGCATGGCTCAGTTATCTTTATTTCTCGTTATCTTATTTGCGCTAATTGTGCCACTGTTAATGGCTAAGTTAAGGGTTAACGCGGTGCCAACTGCAATTGCGGAAATTATCGTGGGGATCCTTTTAGGAGCTAGTGGCTTCAATGTGGTCGGAGTAACACATGATTTATCCTTTTTATCGAACCTAGGCGTGATTCTGTTAATCTTTTTGTCCGGAATGGAAATCGATTTTAATTTATTAAAACCACATAAGGGCAAAAAGAAAAATAAGCAAGCAGTTAATCCAATGCGGATTGCGGTTGGCTCATTTTTAAGTATTAGCGTGGTGGCTGTCTTCTTAGGTTGGTTATTAAAGTGGTTTGGTTTATTTAATGATGTTGCACTGGCGGCAATTATTTTTATGACCATTGCTTTAGGAGTTGTGATTGCTACACTAAAGGAAAAGGATATTTTGCGCAGACCAATTGGGCAGACAATTTTACTAACCGCAGTTTTAGGCGAAGTAATTCCTTTGATGCTATTAACTATTTATGCTGCTGTCAATGGCGGCAACACCAAGCAGTTGTGGTTGATCATTCTACTGTTCATGGCTGCGATTGTTTTGCTCTGGCGTTCTAAACGGCTATACCTCTGGTTCAATGACGTTACCAAAAACACGACTCAGCTAGATATTCGACTAGCATTCTTTCTGATTTTTGCGCTTGTGACGGTGGCTGAAAAAGTGGGCGTGGAAAATATTTTGGGCGCCTTCTTGGCGGGGATAGTGATGAAATTGCTAGAGCCAAGTCATGAGACTAAAGATAAGCTGACTTCAATCGGCTATGGCTTCTTTATTCCTATTTTCTTTATTATGACGGGAGTTAAGCTCAATTTACGGTCTCTTCTGGCACATCCCTGGTCATTAACATTACTGCCCGTCTTAGTCGTCTTCTTGTTGATTGCCAAATTACCGGTCGTTTTAATTTATGCTAAAAAATTTGGTTATCGTAATGGGCTAGCTGGCGGTGTCCTAAGTGCAACGACAATTACGATTGTTTTGCCTACCTTGGCAGTAGCACGTAAACTGCGGGTCATTACTTCGCTGCAATCTGATGTCTTTATTCTGGCGGCGGTTATTGTCTGCATTTTTTGTCCCGTAATCTTCAATGCGATTTTTAAATTGCAGCCTGAAGACCGGATTAAAGAAAAAGTTGTGCTTGTCGGGGCAACTGCTCTGACCGTACCAGTTTTACTTGATTTACATGATAAATGGTACTCGGTCAAGATGATGACTAGTGATGAGGAAGACTATAATCTGTATAAAAGTCGTGTTCCTAGTTTGGATTTATTACCCGAACTAACTGAAGCTAAATTAGAACAAAATGGTGCGTTTAACGGCAATATTTTTGTTGCAGCATTAATGTCAGATAAGGAAAACTTGCGTTTAGCTAAATTAGCACGGCAAAAAGGCGACTTTAAGCGAATCATTGTTTGTCAGAAGCGAATGGCAAATGAGGAAGCGGCGCAATTGGCGGAAAAAGGAATCGAAATTTTTAATCTCGGCAATGTCAGTGCTGCTTTATTACGTGCATTGATTGAGTCACCTGCTGTTTACCGGGTTTTAACTGATACCAAGAATGCACTATATTCAGTAGTAGTGCGCAACACTCATTATACGGGACGGCAATTAGCCGACTGGGATGTGGCACATGATATCACGGTCGATCGCATTCACCGCGGGCAAGAATGGCTTGTTCCGCACGGCTATTCAGTTATTGAAGAAGGCGATGAACTGATTTTTTCGGCCAAATCACAGGCAGCTGACCGCGTGCGCAAGGTAATCGGTCGCAAATAAATTAAAAAGCAAAAATAACCATCTTGAAAGCTTGCACGCTTCAAGGTGGTTATTTTACTTAGACATGTTAGTGTCAGTGTTTAGTTTTTAACTGATGCTTTAGCCTGGGCTAAAACATCCATTACTGCCATGCTGTGGTCATACAGCTTATTAGCTTCTGCCACATCATGATGGTCAATAATATCTACGAAAGCCGCAAATTCGCTAGCCATCCGGTGCTCGTATTGATTAAAGTTAAACTTATCGGTATCGCCACCCCGATTGTCAACGGTGAAGTTAGCGAGTACACCAGTTGAACCATCAAAGTAAATCGTTCCGTTTTCGCCTTCAATAAAAGAACGTGGATTAGTGTAGCAGTCCTTAGAGGCAATTAGAGTAGCCTGCTTGTCGCTGTAAATCATTGCTAGAATACCGGATGTATCAATCCCTTTTTGCATTACTGGGTAATATTGAACCGCTTGGGGTTTGCCAAAAAGACCAACGGCTAAATGAATGTTGTAGATATTCAGATCCATTAACGTCCCACCATCCTTAGCAGGATCAAAGACAGGGGCGATTTTGCCTTTTAAGAAGTCATCATAGCGGCTGGAATATTGGGTATAATTTAACGCGATAATATGAATTGGGGCAATTTTTTTAAGTGCCTTTTTGATCGCCTGGAAGTTGCCTAAATGAATATTGGTAATTGCTTCGACAATGATTACGTGGTGTTCATCAGCAATCTTTTTGAGTTCCTTAGCCTCAGCCACTGTTGACACGTAAGGCTTCTCACAAATGACATTTTTGCCATTCTCAATTGCTTGCTTAACCACTTCGTAGTGAAGCGAGTTAGGCACAGCTACGTACACGGTATCGACGTTTGGGTCGCGGAATAAAAGATTATTATCCGCAAAAACTTCTTTGATATCGTATTTCTTAGCTAGATCGCGTGCGATTGTCTGACTTCGTTTAGTAGTTGAAATTGCTGCTAATTCTAGGTTCTCAATCTTATCCGCTGTCGTTAAAAAGTCATGAACAATTTTGCCACTGCCGATAATCCCAAGTTTCATAATATTAGCTCCCACTTAATAAAAATAATTATTTATTTGCGTCAATGTCAGCAGGCTTAGCTGCTTTCTTAACGTCATTTGGTACGGCCAAATCAGCGTATTCACCGAAATGACTAACCTTAAACGTCATTTTGACTGTTGCCACTTTAATTATGACATATTTGACGCTTGACTTCGAGTCAATTAGATGATCATCTTGCAGGCGATGGGTGGCATAAATTGTACCTAGCTTAGTGTACTTGTTCAAGTAGTTCAGTTCTTTTTTGCTAAACTTCACGCCGCTAGCTATGCGAGCCAGTTTAAGTCCAGTTTTGTATGCCTGATTGCCGTTAGCTGCTGTTTTTAGAGTATAAGTACCATTTTGCTGACTAAATTTACCATTTTTGAGTAATTGGTCAAAGTTGCTGGTCTTAATAATGTTACTTGTCAATTGGTCATTTCGACTGCTATTGAGAGATTGATATTCCCATTGATCGCCAATATATGTGTAAAGTCGGTTTTCCTTTTCATCTGCCCAAAATTCAATCTTTTTTGACTTGCCAACATAAGCAGTCGGAACATAACCACTCATGTGGACTACATTTTGGTTGAAACCGCCGGTAAGGCTAAATACTGTAGCAGGAATTGCCCTGCCTTTTTTCAGGTGCGGCTCGACAGATACTGTGAAATCAAGCTGACCGTTGGTCTGGTCATTTTGCTTAATGATGTCGATCGCCTGTTGTTTATCTAGGGCAGCCGCAACAGGCTTAGCTTGGGTAAGGCCCCCAGTCAATAAACTAAAGGTTAATAAAACACTAGAAATAATTTTTTTAACTTTCATTTTTCTTCTCCTTATAAAAAGATTGCTTTTAAGGTCAAAACTTCGTTGCATATGCTAATAAACTACTTGTCGGTTTTAACTGGGACAGCATTTTTAACATCATCTGGTAAAGCTAAATTACCGTATTCGTTAAAGTGACTAAAAGTTTCGCTGATCTTGATTGTTGGGCCTTTCTTAAGTTTAGCGGTAGTCTTACCTTGTGCACTGACTACTTTTTGATTGGTTAAAGTGAAGTTTAGCTTGATCTTGCCAATTTTCACGTTCTTAGTGAAAGATTTGATATCTTTGTTTTTAATGTCGTTTTTCAAGATAACTTGCATAACGGGCTTGACATATTTTTGACCATTAACCGAGCCGGTTAATTGATAGACGCCCTTTTTATGTGTTAACTTACCGTTCTTTTCTAAATTTTTAAAAATTGAATTTGATAGATTAACGAGTGATTTTTGACCCGTAAGATCATTAATTAATGTTTGATAAGCATCTGGCACCTTTTCATATTCCCATTTATTCTTATTAAAATTATAAAGGCGGTTATTCTTACCGTCCACCCAGACATTTACTTTGTCTTTTTTATTGCCATATTTAATCGCCCCATTTTCGTTTACTAACTTGCTGGTATTATTATAATACCCATCAATCGTTATTGCTGTTTTGTCATTTTTAAGTAAAGTAGTTGTGGTTGAATGCATTTTTCCGCTGTCTTGCTTTTTATTATTTTCTTTAATTATTGCGACTGCCTGCTTTTTGGTCATAGCTGCTGCAACCGGTTGAACTTGACTTAGACTACATGCAAATAAGGTAAAAGTCAGTAATATCGAAGAGATCATCTTTTTTGTTTTCATCGGAGTACTCCTTTGTTTAATCTTACTTAATTATATTTTAAGGACCATTTTACCCTATATTTAATAATATTGTTTTAATTTTACTAAAAAAGCATTATTTCATAGTGAAATAATGCTTGGTGCGTAATCATTTTTTATTATTTGCTTTGGGTAAAGGCTTAGCATTTAAAGCGTTTGATGGTAACTTGAGGAAATCACGGCTGCCAATATTGGCATAGCTTTGACCGGCACTTAATCTCATCAGCTTACCAATCTTTAAGTTGACATTGTACTTGAAGGTAGCAAGTTTATTACCTTTAACTACAAGCTTAACGGTCATGTCTTGGAATTTACCTGCCTTAGCCAATTTATTGTAAATTTTCTGTTGTTGCTGGCTCTGGGTATTGGTTTGAAAAATAGGAGCAACGGCAGCTTTCATCACTTCTTTATCAGTAATCTTAGCTGTTAACGTGTAGGTTCTGCCGCTTCGCTTCATTTGATATGCGTTAATGAGCTTAGAAGGTGGATCCATTAACATTTCGTTATTAAGAATGGCATCAAGCAAGTCGGCATATGTGTGACCAGTTGTTTTCGCAACTTCTGCTTTATACCAAGTACTTTGACCGTTGATATATAGATTTCCTGTATTGCTAATCCACTCATCCATGCTGTGGGAATTCTTTTTGCTTTGATTATTTTCAGTCTGATAATTTAAATGAAAAACTGTTGGGTCGCCACCGAAAGTAAAGTTTGAAGCCACAACCTGACTGGAAGTGTCAGTTCTAAGGTTAACAACTTGCTTAGCCTGACCACTTTTAAAAGTTTTCTGAGCTTTTTTGATTACCTGGGTTTTGGTTAAAATAGGTTCAGCTTGCTTTTTTTGTTTAGAGCAACCACCGGAAATTAGTGCCGCTACAACGCCCATACTTAGCAATAATTTTTTAAATTTCATTTTGGTTAGATATTCACTTTCCTTATAGTCATAATATTATCTATTGTATCGTAAAATAAAGATTAAAAAAATGATTTTTAATCTTAAACCCTATGAAAACAAAATCTAAATGTGTAAAATAGTAAGTGAAGCTTTTAATTTGCAAAGGAGATATTTCATGTCGAAATTAGTTTTAATCCGTCACGGACAAAGTGAATGGAACCTTGAAAACAAGTTCACTGGTTGGATTGATGTTGACTTGTCAGAAAAAGGTGTTGAAGAAGCAAAGAATGCAGGTAAGTTAATTAAGGAACACGGTCTTAAATTTGACCAAGCTTATACCTCAGTTTTAACTCGTGCGATTAAGACTTTGCACTTCGCTTTGGAAGAAAGCGATCAACTCTGGGTTCCAGAAACTAAGTCTTGGAGATTAAATGAACGTCATTACGGTGGTTTGCAAGGTTTGAATAAGAAGGCAACTGCTGACAAATATGGTGACGAACAAGTTCACATTTGGCGTCGTTCATACGATGTTTTGCCACCAAAAATTGAAGATGATTCAGAATTTAGTCAAGTACATGACCGTCGTTACGCAGATCTTGACCCGAACATCATCCCACGGACAGAAAACCTTAAGGTTTGTCTTGAAAGAGTTATGCCATTCTGGGAAGATCACATTGCTCCAGACTTATTAGCTGGCAAGAATGTCATTATTGCTGCTCACGGTAACTCACTTCGTGCTTTAACCAAGTACATTGAAAACATTTCTGATGCTGACATTATGAACTTGGAAATGAAGACTGGTGAACCAGTGGTTTACACCTTCGATGAAAAATTAAACGTAACTAACAAAGAAAAGTTAGACGATTAATTTAAAGTTTAATAACTAAAATAAAAAAGTCATTTTAGAAGAAATTCTAAAATGGCTTTTTTGCATGAATTGGTTTTATCGGTACCTATGTTCTTGACCTTTTCGTTATTTCCTAAAAACATTTTAAGCCAGCATATTTACATGCCTAATATAATAATATTTTAATATTTAAAGCCAATTACTTTAATTATGATTAATGCATTAACTATGAGTTAGATACGATAATATCAAATGGATTAGCCGATGTTAGCTTAAGAACACTATCTTGATTATAATTCACTATCCTTTTAAAACTATATTATTTTTTTTTTTTTTTGTATATAGTGTTCTAAAGATCGAGGTTTAGCATTATGATTAATGAGAATGCTTTTAGTAACAGTAGTTAAAAGCAAGTGTGTAATAAAAATATGAATGAAAGGTTTAAAAAATGAATAAAAACAATTCGTATAAAAAAGTAATTGTTTCACTATCGGGTGCAGCATTATTAACGGTTGGGCTAGGTCAGATGCCCAATAATGTTTTAAATAATATGCCTGTTGAGGTTAGTGCCGCTAAAAAGACCAAGGTAATTGGTGCCAATTCTGCTATTTATAGATTAAAAGGCAAGAAAATGGTCAAGACCGGTACAGTTCTTAAAGTGGGCAAAAAGGTCAGTGTTTCAAGCAAGAAGACTGTCAAAGGCAAAGTTTACTATAAAATTGGCAAGAACCAATATATCAAAGCTGTAAATGTTGATGGCAAGAACCGCAACGCCGCTAAAAAGACAGTTTTATATACTCGTAAAGGTAAAGTTATAAAGAGCAGTAAAATCGCTAAAGGTCAAAAAGTAACAATTTATGGTGCAGCAGTAACCATCAAGGGTAAGAAGTATTACTCAACTAAGTTAGGTTATATTAAAGCAAGTGCTTTGGCTAAGAAGGAGCCGGCAATTGATAATAATGATGTCGAAAAGCCAAACGAAAACACTACAACCCCAACTGATAAACCTGATTCAGGTAATAATACAGCTTCAACTAATAATTCTAATTCAACCAGTGTACCTAGTACTGGTGGCTCAAGCTCAACAAATCCAAGCGTTCCAACAGTAGACCCTGTGCAAGCAGCTAAGGATAAAGCTGTTGCTAAGATCAAAGATGCAGCTACAGCCGCTAAAGCCCAAATTGCAGGCAATAAGAACTTAACAGAGGACCGACAAAAAGCAGCGACTGATGCAATTACTGAAGCAGTAGATAAAGCAAATACTGCAGTTAATGCTGCTAAAACTGCTGATGACGTTACAAAAGCCGAGAAAGATGCGACTGATGCAATTAACAACGCTGTAAATAAAGCAAATGATGAAGCTAATAAGAATCTGCAAGATGCTAAGGACGCAGCTGTTGGTAAGATTAAAAATGCAGCTAAAGCAGCCCAAGACAAAATTGCTGGTAACAAGAATTTAACAGAAGAGCAACAAAGTAAGGCTAAAGCAGATATTGATAAAGCAGTAAAAGATGCAACCGATGAAAAGACTGGTGCAGTTAATGCTGCTAAAACTACTGATGATGTTACAACAGCCGAGAAAGATGCAACTTCTGCAATTGACGAAGCAGTAAAAGATGCAACCAATGAAGCTAATAAGAATCTGCAAGATGCTAAGGATACAGCTGTCAAAGACATTAAAGAAGCCCAAGATGATGCTGTTAACTTAGTTAAGAGTAGTCCATTAACAGATGCTGAAAAAGAAACAGCCATCAATCAAATTGAAGATATTGTTAAGGCCGCTTTAGGTGAGCAAAAAGATGGCAAAAGTGGCTCAATTAATGCTGCTAAGACTTTAGCTGACGTTAAAAATGCCAAAGATGAAGCAAAAGCAAGATGTGAATTAGTTGGAAACAAGTTAGTTTCAAATGACTTGGCAAAACAGGAAGGCGATTTTGTAAAGGATGCCGTAGCCAAGATGGATGACGGTGACGCTAAGACAGCAGCACCAGATAAAATTGCTAAAGCAGTAAAAGATGCTAAAGACGCAATTGCAAGTGTTAAAACGCAAGCTGATCTTGACAAGGCAGAAGCAGATTTCCAAAATGCACTTAACGATGCAGTACCATTTGCTAAGCAGCAAGAATATGCTATTGACACAATTAATAATGCGGTCAAAACAGCTAAAGACGAAATTAATAACGATGATTGGATGTCAGAAGATGAGAAGAATGCAACACTTTCTGAAATTGACACTGTTGTTAAATTAGCTTTAGGTGAAAACCAAGATGGCACTAGTGGTGATGTTCATGATGCCACAACAACGAGTGATATTTTTACAGCCGTGAACACTGTTTTAGCTACTTGCAGAGTGAAACAAACTAGTGACTCACTAAAGAAACAACAAGAAACAGCTATCAAAGAAATTAACCAAGCAGCTGATGATGCAATTCAAGCAGTTAAAGACACGCCTGCATCAGCAGAAAATAAGCAAGCAGCTATCGATAGAATTAATGCTATTGTTAAGAATGCATTGGGTGAGCAAAAAGATGGCTCAACAGGCGATATCCATGATGCCAAATCTGGAAGTGAAGTTAGCGTAATTAAGAATAAGGCTATCAAGGCATGTAAATTAGAAGAAGATAAATTGACTTCTAGTGAGCTTGTAAGTCAAGTGTCAGACTTTGCTTCTGAATCCGCTACAAAGATGGACGATGGTGATGCTAAGACAGCAGCACCAGATAAAATTACTAAAGCTGCTAAAACAGCTAAAGACGCAATTGCAAGTGCTAAATCGCAAGCTGATCTTGACAAAGCAGAAACTGATTTCCAAAATGCACTTAACGATGCAGTACCATTTGCTAAGCAGCAAGAATATGCTGTTGATACAATTAAAAAAGTAGCTGAAGATGCTAAGACAGTAATCAATAATAATGCTAATCTATCAAAAGATGAAAAGGATGCAGCACTTTCTAAAATTGATACTGTTGTTAAAGTAGCTTTAGGTGAAAAGCAAGATGGCACTAGCGGTGATGTTCATGATGCCAAAACAACGAGTGACATTTTTACGGCCGTAAATATGGTTTTAGCTACTTGTAAAGCAGGGAAGACTGATAGTTCATTAAAAGAGCAGAAGGATGCAGCTATTAAGGAAATTAATCAAGCAGCTGACGATGCAATTCACACAGTAACTGGCTCGCCTGCATCAACAGAAAATAAACAAGCAGCTGTTGATAGAATTAATGCTATCGTTAAGGATGCATTGGGTAAACAAAAAGATGGCTCAGCAGGCAGTATCCATGATGCCATGTCAGAAGATGAAATTAATACCATTAAAGAACAAGTTACTAAGGAATGTGAATTAGCAGGAAAGAAATTGTCTTCTAGTGAATTAGTAAGTCAAGTGTCAGACTTTGCTTCTAAGTCTGTTGCCAACATGGATGATGGTGACGCTAAGACGGCAGCACCAGATAAAATTGCTAAAGCTGTAAAAGATGCTAAAGACGCAATTGCAAATGCTAGATCGCAAGCAGAGCTTGACAAGGCAGAAGCTGATTTCCAAAGTGCTCTTAATAAAGCAGTACCATTTGCTAAGCAACAAGCATATACTGTTGATTCAATTAATAATGCAGTTAAAGCAGCTAAGGATAAGATTAAGAATGACGGGTTACTAACTGATTCTGATAAGGAAGAGAAACTTGCCCAGATTGATGCTGTAGTTAAGGCAGCTTTAGGTGACCAAAAAGACGGTACTAGCGGTGATGTTCACGATGCTACAACTACAAACGATCTTTTATTAGCTCAAAACTCCGTTATCACTGTCTGCAATCAAATCTAATGAATTAAGAAGTAATTACGCTTTAAAAATTTGAATTAGTAAAAATAATTTTAATATCAAGTATTACTAAGAGAGCTTGATATCTAGCACTAGGCCAAAATGGCCTAGTGCTTTTTGTATGCTCAGAACTGTGTACTAGGTAGAGCTTATTCTTTGAGTAGCCAATTTAAATCTGCATCATTCGTAGAACGAATTTTTTTATAATAATGACGATATTCGGTTGGCGTACAACTCTCTTTTTTCTTAAACTTTTGATAAAAATAAGTTGAATTAGAAACATTTACGTTATCAAGAATTTCCTGAATAGGAAGATCCGAACTTAATAACATGTAATTGATATATTTAAATTTTTTCTCTAAAACTAGTTGCTTAAACGTCTTACCCGTTTTGTTATGAATCATGGTTGATAAGTAATTAGGATTAAAGTTAAAATGCTTTGCACATGCGTTTAAAGTAATATTTCTAAAATTCACGGCTATATAATCTAAAAGCTTGTTTATTTGTGATTGATTTGAATTATAAATGTTGTATGAATTGCTTCTTAGTAATCTTAGAAAAAATATTTTAATTAGCATATCAAGTATTTCCTCTTTATTTGATTTGTTAACATACTGTTCTCTGATCATTTCTAAAATAATGGGTTTGATATCATGACAATTTTCAACAAGAAAAAAGTCTGGCTGATTATTTTCTATTGATAAGCAATTAACAAAAAATGCTGCTAGAGGAGCTTGGCTGGGGAAAATACTAATAATTTGGTCACTTAAAAATTCCTTTTTTATTAAAATATTAATTGCGATGTCTTTTTTGGTAGTCTTCCCAATTTTGTGAATTGTCTGGGTGTTGAGAAATACGATTGAACCAGTAGTTAAGTGAAATTTCTTTCCTTCAATAATTTCATCTAGACTTCCATGCATGACGTATGTTATCTCAATATAGTCGTGAATGTGATATGGGACATAAGAATAGCGTGAATGCTTTTGCAACATAATTGCTGGTTTATCATTTAAAGAAGCTAAATTTAGTAAGTCAGCATATTTTGTAACCAAATCATCATAAGCAAAAAGGTAAACTTGGTTATTCCTTATTGTTACTTTTGGTATATGTGCATAATAGCTTTTAGATTTGTCATGCTGTTTTTTATGGCGCAATTCTGATTTGCTTAGTTCAAAAAGTGCAGTTTCAATTTTCATATATCTCACCTAAACTTTTGTTGTACTAAAAGTTAACTAATGCTCTAGTTAATAGTAGCGCTTCCAATTATTATAATCAATGTAGGTGAGTTGAAAGAGGAGTGAAAAAGATATGGATACACAAAAACTAGCTGATAGTATCGTAATGGAGGTTGGCGGTACTAAAAATATTAAGGGTCTAATTCATTGTGTAACCCGTTTACGGTTTTACTTAATTGATGAATCTAAAGCTAATACTAAGGAAATTGAAGCATTGGAGGGCGTCATTTCTGTAGTTAAAAGCGGTGGCCAATATCAAGTTGTTATTGGTAATCAAGTTAGTAAAGTATTTGATGCAATTATGGCCAAGTATGATATTAATGGGGATGGCCAAGATACTAATTCCCAAGTTAAAACAAAAATTGAGAAAAACTGGTTTAATCGTTTTATGGCATTAATTGTTGCGATTGTCAGCCCTGCCATTCCTGCTATTGCCGTCGCTGGTATTTTAAAGGGTTTATTAGCACTACTGACATCAACAAATATGTTAAGTGAAAAAGCACCTACGTACATTATCATGTATGCAATTGCTGATGCGATGTTTTATTTTTTACCAATTATTGTTGGGATAACAACAGCTAAGCATTTTCATTCTAATCAAATTATTGGAGCAGGCATAGGAGCAAGTCTTGTTTACCCAACAATTGTTAACGCATTTAACGCTAAAACAGCAATGAACTTGTTTGGTATTCCTGTAATTTTAGCAAATTATACATCATCACTTTTTCCAGCAATTTTTGCAGTTTGGCTGGCTTCGATTGCTGAGCACTATCTGGAAAAGCATATTACTCCAGCAGCCCAGGTGATTTTAGTTCCACTATTTTCATATTTGGTTGGAACAATTCCCACTTTTTTAATTGCAGGACCGATTTTATCGTACTTGTCTAAACTGCTATCTGTTGCAGTTATTGGTATCTATAATTTTGCACCTGTATTGGCCGGAATTCTTTTGGGTGCATTTTGGCAAGTAATGGTCGTATTTGGATTGCATTATGCGTTTATCCCAATCTTAATGAATAATATTACAACGATGCACCAAGATCCAATTAACGCAATACTAGGAGTAACTGTTTTTGCACAATTTGCAGTTGCATTAGGAATTTTCTTAAAAGCTAAAAATAAGAAAAACAAAGAAGTAGCTGGTGCAGCAGCAATCACAGCTTTTCTCGGCGTGACTGAGCCAGCAATTTACGGTTGCTCGTTAAAATATAAAAAAGCATTTGCGATGTCCTTTATTGGTGGTGGAGTTGGTGGTGCCATTATGGCCTTAATGAACGCCAGAACATATGCATTTGGCTCAAATGCTATCTTTGCTGCACCTTTATATATTAATCCTAAGGGAATAGACTCTAGTTTTTGGGCTTACATTATTGCAGACCTTGCAACAATTATAATTACTGTTGTTTTAGTAATGATGTTTGGTTATACCTCTAAAGATGATAAGGTTGAACCAATACCAACTAAATCAGCGGCTAAGATCACTTTGAACAATGTCGGAATTATTTCCCCTGTAAAAGGTAAAGTAGAAAGTTTAACGGAAGTAAACGATCCGGTATTTTCCAGTGGTACGATGGGGACAGGATTTGCAGTAATACCTAATTCTGACGAAGTACGGTCTCCAATTAATGGTACAGTTTCTACAGTTTTTGACACCAAACATGCTGTTGGTCTGATTTCTGATAATGGAGTCGAATTACTTATCCATATGGGAATTGATACGGTCAACCTGAAGGGAAAATATTTTAGTATATCAGTCAAAAAGGGTGACAAAGTCAAAAAGGGACAACTGATTGCTAATGTTCAATGGGATGGGGTTAAAAAAGCAGGTTATGATACCACAACAATGGTTATTGTGACTAATTCTGCTGAATTTAAGCAAATTGACACAAATATTCATAATGAAAATAATCTGAGCAACCCAATATTAGTAATTAGATAGGCGAAATTGATGAGTAATATTAGTAACATTATTAACTATCAGGTCAATAACAAAATTTATCCATTTTTATGGTTACATCATGAACCAAAAGAAAAATTAAAAAATACAGTTGATGCTATATTTAATTCCGGAGTAAATGGCTTTTGCATTGAATCAAGGCCTCATCCCGATTTTTTAGGAAAAACTTGGTGGGAAGATCTTGATTACATTTTAAATTTAGCCCAACAAAAAGATATGAAGGTCTGGATCTTGGACGACTCTCATTTCCCTACAGGATATGTTGATGGTCGTGTACCTCGGAACTTGCAAAAGAAGTTCTTATATATTAAGCAATTAGATTTTGCCGGTCCAATGACTAATGCCAAAATACTTCTTAAATACGTAAATCCAATTTCCTTTAATGTTAAAAAGAAGAAGACAGATCAAATTTTAAAAGTTTTAATGGCACAAAAGACTGCAGATAATCAGATAGATAGTCGGACAATTTTAGATGTAACAAAAAAATTAAATCAAGATATTCTCAAAATTAATTTACCAAAGGGCCAGTGGCGTATTTTCGTTTTAGTACAAACATATGATGGCGGAGAAGAAGAAACAGAACACTATCTTAATCCAATAGTTAAAGAAGCTACTAACTTTTTGGTTAAAACGGTCTATGAAGCACATTATCAGCATTATAAAAATCTCTTTGGTAAAACAATTTTAGGCTTTTTCAGCGATGAGCCACGCTTTGGTAATATTCATGGAGCACTAAACCAAATTGGTCAAACCGATATGGTATTGCCATGGCGTGACGATATGCTTAATGACTTTTTTAAAGAAGATTATCAATTACTGCCATTACTTAGCCAAACAACAGATGTACATCATGCAGAATTGAAGATTAGATATAAATACATGAACATAGTATCTAAACTTTATGCTGAAAACTTTTCAAAAGTATTAGAAACGTGGTGTGAGAAGCACGGTGTAAATCATATTGGTCACTTACTAGAAGATAATGGGACTCATGCAAGATTAGGTTATGGTCCAGGTCATTATTTTAGAGCTATGAGTGGCTATAATATGGCTGGCATTGACGTTGTACTCAATCAAATTATGCCAGGTTTAGATACTGGTTTTTATAAATCAATGACTAAATCTGGATGGAATGGCGAATTCTTTCATTATGGTTTAGCCGATTTAGCTAATTCAAATGCACAATTAGATGCTTCTAAGAATAGACAGTCAATGGTAGAACTTTTTGGCGCATATGGCTGGGCAGAAGGATTGCCATTAATGAAATACCTTGCCGATCACATGATGGTAAGAGGAATTAATCATTTTGTACCTCACGCTTTTAATTCTTATCATTTTCCTGACCCGGATTGTCCACCACATTTTTATGCCGATGGACATGAGCCAGAACTGAAATTTTATCCTATTTTATTCAAATATATGAATCGGATAAATGCCATTCTAGAAGATAGTATGGAGGTTTGTCATGTTGCTGTACTATATCATGCAGAGAATGAGTGGTTAGACTCATCGGCTATGCCGTTTGAGAAAATAACAAAGCAATTGTATCAGCATCAAATCCCTCATGAATTGGTTCCAATTGATTACTTGAAAGAATGTGATATTAATGACGGTAATTTTATGATTAATAATCATTCATTCAAGTATTTGCTTATACCTCAGACTAAATATATAACGGCAGAATTATTTGCTATAACTAAGCGATTAATTAAAAAGGGAATTAATATCTTATTTATAAATAAATTGCCAGAATATGATGAGAATTATAATGAAATTGAGTATCATTCCGCGAATGTTAGAGTTGTTCAATTAAACCAACTAACTAGATACTTAAACTATGTCACAGATATTGAATTAGCAGAACCAGACAAAAACCTTCGTTTGTACCGCTTCAAAAATAATAAGTATAATGGTGCATTTCTTTTTAATGAAAATACTGATCAGGATTTGACGGTACAAATTGATTTAAAACAAAAGCATGATATATATTTATTTGATCCGATGACTTTAAAAATAACTTTGTTAGGAAAACAAATGATTCGTTTTCCGTTAACCTTAAAATCAAGTCATACTTGTTTTATTTTATTTGATTTAAAAATCCACTCAAAAACATTAGTACCTTTAAAAAAGCTTGCGGAAAAAGAAATTGATCATTGGGACCTAGAAATAGAAAATAAAAAGATAACTAATTTTCATTTGGGTGACATTAATGAATTACCGGGTTTAGAAAATTATGCCGGTAAAATTATTTATACATCAGTAATTAACTTGCAATCCTTATCTTCAAAAATTGTGATTAATTTAGGACAATTGGGTGAAATTGCTCAGTTAGGTATTAATAACAAAACAGTAGGAAAAACAATTGAGCAAAATCAAAGCTTCGATGTTACATCCTTTTTAAAATTAGGTCAAAATAAAATCACAGTAGAAGTAATTAATAATCTTGCTATTAAAATTCAGGATCCAGAAACCCAATTTAGTGCTCTTAGACCTGCAGGATTACTTGGACCAGTTAAACTTAAATTTTTTGATAACTAAGATAAAAAGTCATTTTAGAAGAGATCCTAAAATGGCTTTTTTGTTGCAGTATTTTCAAGCAAAATAAATTGTTTTAAAACAGTTTATTATTTTAGACGGAAAAAGTCCTGTTAAAAACGGGACTTTGAACAAATATTATGCCAAAACAGTAACAATAATTATTTTTGCTGACGCATAGCTTGGTAAAAACTATGCCAGTTATTTTGACTTTTTTTAATTTTCTGAATCTAAATTTAACACTGCATCAAATACGCTTTGAGGAAGTTTAATATCACTGCGGGCAGCTTGTCGTTTGTTCAAGCTTTGTCTGCGCAAAAGTTGTTGCTTTTTGGAAATGCTGCGCTTTTCACCGTTAACTGCTGCATTTTTGCGCAAGGGCGGAACATCAACTCTGGCAATTGCTTTGTTTTCCACAATTGCTTGCACAGGCATCGGGTAAAGTCTTCGCGGAACGGTATACTTTAATTTTTCCACTAGTTTATGTGCTATTTGGGCAGCATTTTGTCGTGGGACTAAGATATCCAGTGCATCTACCGGAGCGTAATTGATTTGAATCTGAATTTTGACTACGTCAACTAGTTCAAAGTCAAGAAATTCAGTATCCAAGGTGGCATAACCATGCGTAATTGACTTAAGGCTGTTGAAAAAGTTATAGGCGATTTCGGAAACAGGCAACTTATAGGTAAGTGTGACTAGTTCCTGTTGATTATCTAAATCCACCATTTCACCAAAATGTTGTTCACATAACTTCATAACCGCACCTAAATAGTCATTAGGAGTTGTTATTACGGCTTTAACGTAAGACTCAGTGACGTAATCAATTTTCGCAAAGTTGGGAAACTTGGCCGGATTAGTAATGGTTAAATACTCTCTTCTGGCATCTGGCTCTTTGAGGTAAACGTGGTAAGTAGCGTTGGGAGCGGTGGTCAAGACCTCAATGTTATATTCATCATGCAACCGTTCTTGGATGATCTGTAAATGGAAAATTCCTAAAAAGCCACAACGAAATCCCGCATCTAGGGCTTCTGACTGCTCTGGAGTGTAATGAAAAGCTGCATCGTTAAGAGCTAATTTGCTAATAGCTTGCTTTAGTGCTTCATAACTTGTTCCCTCTTTAGGATAAAGTCCCGCATAAACCATTGACTGTGGTGGCTGAAAGTTAGGTAAGGCCTCTTGGGTGGGGTGCTCAAAGTCTGTGATGGTTTCGCCCACCTGAATGGCATTGATGTCCTTGAGCCCAGTAACCAAATAGCCTACTTCACCAGTTTTTAGGGTTTTAACTGCTTGCATATTAGGACGATAGATTCCGACAGTCTGGGCAGTGAATGTGCTATTTTCATTCATTAGCAATAATTTTTGTCCCGCTTGCAACTGACCCGCAATCAGCCTAATTTCTGCTATAATGCCTTGATAAGGATCGTATTGGGAATCAAAAACTAAAGCTTTTAACGCTTGGTCATTGCCTTCAGCTGGTGCGGGAATTCGCTGATAAATAGCCTCAAGAACTTGGTGAACATTTTGTCCGGTTTTAGCAGAAATTTTTAGGATCTCGGTATCTTTAAATTCTGGTCGAAGTGCCCGCAATTGTGCTTCCGTAGCAGCAACATCGGCTGAAGCACTATCGATCTTATTAATGACGGGAATAATTGTGAGTTTGTGTTTAACAGCCAGTCGAAGGTTGGCAATCGTCTGTGCCTGCACTCCTTGGGTTGCATCTACTAGTAAAATTGCACCATCGGTAGCCGCCAAGCTCTTTGAAACTTCGTAGGAAAAATCAACGTGTCCTGGCGTATCAATTAGGTTGTATTCATATTCTTGACCATCATCGCCATGGTAAAAATTGCGGACAGAGCGTGATTTAACGGTTACTCCATGTGCCTGTTCAACTTCCATGCTATCCAAAAGCTGCGCACTAAGTTCACGTTCACTAACCGTTTCTGTTTGTTCCATAATGCGATCAGCCAAAGTAGATTTACCGTGGTCAATATGGGCAATAATCGCAAAGTTTCTAATATTTGCAGTTTTCATTTAAGTTAATCCTCCAGTTCTTGTTGCAATCCCTGTAAATAAAACTTTAATAACTGATTTGCTTCTGTTTCCAGATCAATTTGAAAAACTTTGAAGTCGACCGGTAATTGATCGTGATTAAATTCATCGAGGTTCATCATGTTCATCAAGCCACTAATGATGGCACTTTGAATGACAAAAAGGTGACTAGCATCTTTGACGGATAATTCGGGTATTCGGGATGCAATTGCACGCCCTAGGTCGCGGTTAATTTGATACAATTTTTGGCGACCAAGCAGGGTCTGCTCACGATCAGCAGCTGCTTCTAAAATTGGTCCCCGAAGAGCGTTTAGCCGCAATAAATCTGCTTTTTGGTGAATCAGCAAGTGATTTTCAGTTGTTAAAAAAGTGGTTAACTCGTTCCATGTAGTTAATCCGGGCTTTTCTTGCCAGCGCTTGAGAACTTCTTGTAAATAGTCTTGGTAGCCTGAAAGAAGCAGGTACATGAAGATATTTTCCTTTGTCTTGAAGTAGTTAAACAGTGTGCCCTTGGCAACACCAGATTCACGGGCAATTTGCGCCATTGAAATGGTATTAAAATTATGTTTTTGGAACAGCTTGCTTGCAGATGCCGCAATTAGCTGCTTTTTTGCTAGTTTTTCCGCTGGCGTTAAGACATGCATCATATTCTCCTTTTTCAATAATGACCACCGGTCATTTTACAAATGTTTTCTCTTTTGTGCAAGTTACAATTTGCTAAGAAAACGCTTGACTTAAAGTGCACTTTAAGGCTTATTGTAATTATTAAGAGCTAAAAAATGATTGAAAAATAATCATTTTTAACTCGCTTGCATGGCTATTTTGTTTTAATTGCGTGCACTGCCAATAGCAGTTATGAGAAAGGCCGCTATTTCAGTGTAGCTGGCAAACAGCAATATCTGCTTGGCGTTAGTATTTTCTATGTAAATGTCTTCGACCTGAATAAATTTAGTATTGAAGTAATTAATAAATGGTTAACCAAAGATGGATGAATTAATGACTAATGAAAAAAAGTACCATATCGGTGAATTTAGTAAAATGGTAGGTCTTTCTTCCGCCACCCTCCGGTATTATGAAAGTGAGGGGCTGCTGGTACCGCAGCGTGACCGCCAGGGGCAACGCTTTTATACCGAGGCTGATCGGGATTGGCTGCTCTTTTTGTTGCACCTCAAAGGTACGGGCATGACAATTAGCGAATTAAAAAAATACATTGCGCTGCGCGCTCAGGGAGATCAAACAATTCCGGAGCGTTTAGCTCTATTAAAGAGGGTCCAGCGAAACGCCGAACAGCAGGTTAATGAACTACAAAATAATTTAAAGGTATTAAAGCATAAAATTGCTTGGTACGAGGGCAAGCAAAGTCATCAGATTGCCGCAAGTGAAACCTTTGCGGCATATTTAGCAAAAATAAAGGAGAAGAATCAAAATGGATAATCATGAGCAAGAAGTTAAAAATGGTCTTTTTGCACTGGGCGACAAGAATGAAGCCTTTCAAAAATACTTCATTGGTCAAAGCTATTTACAAAATTTGGTGAATGATCCAGACCTTAATGTTGGTGTAGCTAATGTCAGCTTTGAACCAGGGTGTCGCAATAACTGGCACAAGCACAATAACGGTTTTCAAATTTTGTTAGCTACGGCTGGTGAAGGCTGGTATCAAGAAGAAGGCCAGCCGGCCCGCAAATTGCATCCAGGAGATGTTGTGGTTGTTCATGATGGTGTTAAGCATTGGCATGGTGCAACCAAGAATAGTTGGTTTGCACACTTGGCAATAACTGCTGGAACACCAGAATGGCTTGAACCAGTGACAGATGAAGATTATGAACAATTGGAGGATTAAAGAATGAAAAAGCAAACAGCAGGTCGTGACAATTTAGGTAAATTTGCTCCTAAATTTGCGGAATTAAATGATGACGTATTATTTGGCGAAGTTTGGTCACGCGAGGAGCAAATGTCGGCCCGTGACCGGAGTTTGATTACGTGTGCTGCCTTAATGGCTCAGGGTTTGTATCCCCAATTAAAGGCACATATGTCAATGGCAAAAACTAATGGGGTAACCAAAGAAGAAATGGTTGAATTAATTACCCACTTGGCCTTTTATTGTGGTTGGCCTAAGGCCTGGTCAGCTTTTGATTTGGCTAAAGACGTTTACGGCGAATAAAAAAAACACGATTATTCATAACTAGAATAGCTACTTTTTAATGCATTGCTTGGTTTTATTGATTCAAGCAGTGCATTTTTTGTGGATAAAATCAATTGATTACAATAAAAATAGTTGATAACCAAGATGATTAGTGCATATTTAATCAAATAAATTTCACACATGCTAAAATGAAATTGAAGTTAATATATTACTATTTATAAAATGTTATTCGTGTATATAGGAAGCCCGAAAATGAATAATAAAGATAAAGTTGTAGATTGGAAAAAGGCGCCATCCTTAGGAATAATTTTATTAAGTCTAGCTTTGTTCTGCTTATTTGCTGCTATTCCGGAAAAAGTAGACGCTGCTGTAAATTCACCTAAAGTAATAGTGCAAAAGCAGTCTAAAGATAAAGTGAAAAAACAGAAAAAAGCTAAGCTGGTCCCGGTGACTGCGGCCGAAAATACTGCCGTAAAGGACAAAAGTACTACCGCTAATGAAGCTAAACAGCCTTTAAGTACTGACGATAGCGAGATTAAGCCGCAAGATAGTGCGCAACCATTTGCTTCTAGTTTTAAATGGCATGGTCTTTCCTGGCAATATGATGACAATAGTAAAACGGCCACCATTCTTGGTGGAGAAGCCAAACTTGTTTATGATCCAAATGAATATCTTTCTAGCCTTATTTCTAGCAACACTAAAACAATCAAAATAGCCGCTCCCTTGAAGGTAAGCGGTGATACTACGAACCTATTTAACTTCTTTACTAATGCAACTAGTATCGATTTAAGCAATTTAGATACTTCTCAGCTGAAATCAATGGCTTCGCTGTTTGAAAATTGTAAGTCGCTAACTAATATTACTTTTGGCAATATAGATACTTCTAATGTAAGTAATATGTCTTCAATGTTTAAAAATTGCCGAGCTTTAACTAGTTTAGACTTAAGTCATTTTAATACTGCTAAAGTAACTTCAATGACAGCTATGTTTGCAAATTGTTCAAATTTGGAAAATGTCGATGTAAGTAGCTTCGATACCGCCCAAGTTAGGGATATGTCGATGATGTTTTCACAAGATAACAGTTTAACCAAACTTGACGTAAGCCATTTTAATACTGCTCAAGTGACGACAATGGCTAATATGTTTGGTTATTGTCAAAAATTGAAAACAATTAATGTGAATAATTTTAATACTTCAAACGTTCAAGACTTTTCTGGGGTATTTGTTAGCTGCTATAGTTTAACAGATTTGGACATCAGCAATTTTGATATGAGTAAGGTTATGAACGCTCAAGGCAGATATCGGGCAAATATGCTGGCTGGCTTAAGCAACTTAATTACGCTAAAGCTAGGTCCCAAAAATTATCTTGTAACTGCGAATATTGAATTGCCAGGTACTTGGCGCAATGTCGGCGAAAATGGGACGATAGATCTGCCACAAGGAAATAAGAGTTGGTCATCGCAAGATTTACAGGATAATTATGATGGTACTAAGGATGCAGATACTTATGTCCGTTTTGCCACTTTAAAAATTACCTATCATAACCAAGCAGGCAAAGAAATTTCACCAGCAGACACAATATACGGTCGTGTAGGGACAAATTACAGCACTAAAGCCAAAGACATTCCTTATTATCAATTAGATGAAACAAATATACCAGCCAACAGTGAGGGAACTTATAATGGCGATGATATCAATGTTGACTATATTTATCTCTCTACCGCTAAACCGGTTACCGTTAAATATCAGGATGTCCAAGGAAAACAAATTGCCCAAGACGTAGTCCTGACAGGTGAAGGTGGCACAACATATACTAGTGTAGCCATTAAAATTGATGGTTATACGCTTAAAACAACGCCAGAAAATGCTACCGGGATATTTACCGATCATGAGCAAACAGTGATTTATATTTATACCAAAGATCCGGTCAAAGCAGGCAATGTGATTGTGCGCTATCAAGATGAAGCTGGTCACTCAATTCACTCCGATATTATCTTAACGGGTTATATTAATGATTCCTATAGCAGTACCGCAATTCCAATTGAAGGTTATAGTTTAAAAACTGCACCAGAAAATCCCACGGGTCAATTTACTAATAAAGAACAAACTCTTATTTACGTCTATACTAGAAACCCGCTGTCAGTTGCTAACGTAACGGTCCACTATCAAGATGAGAAGGGCAAGCCAGTTGCCACAGATGTCATTTTGGGTGGCATTATCGGAACGCAGTATCAGAGTTATCCGTTGGTCATTAATGGTTACCAGCTCAAGACTACACCGGCTAATGCCTCAGGTACTTTTACGAATCAAAAGCAAGACGTAGTTTATGTTTACGCCAAAGATGCCAGTGCCAATAGCACTGCTGGGGGTCAAGGCGGCGGAACAGTGATCATTGCGGCTCCAAGCACAAGCACTGGTAAAGACAATAGCGGTGACTCAAATGATGCCAAAAATCAAACTTCCTGTTAGCAAGGCGGTTATGCATAATTCATATATTTATAATGAAAAAGAAGAAAGAATAGCTGGATGGCTGGGACAAGGTACAGTAATTAATACCTATGGAACGAAGCTTATTAATAACCGTAAGTATTATGTGCTGGCTAATAATAAATATGTGAGGGCTGCTAATATTGATGGCATTGTGCGTAAATTACGTCATAATGCTTATGTATTTAATCAAGCTGGTAAAAAAATCAAACTCTTAAAGCGGCACCAAGATTGTCGAACTTACGGAGCAGCTGTTAAGAGACATGGCAAATTATTCTATCTTATTGGCAAAAATAGACTTGTTAAAAAGGCCAACTTCTAACAAGTAATGATCTCCTAGTTTTAATATTTAATTGAGTAAAATCGTTCGCTTAAAAAACGGACGATTTTTAAATAGTAAGGTTGCTAAAAAGATATTTGTGATAAAATTAACTTATTAATTTAATGAAAGTGATTACATAGTAAAGAAGGAATCAATCATGATTTATCAAAAAGACATCAAGTGGGATGCCAATTATGATGTTGTTGTACTAGGTTTTGGCGGTGCTGGAGCAACAGCTGCACGCTTTGCCGCTGATAATGGTGCAAAAGTACTGCTTGTCGATGTTGCACCTGAAGGTCATGAAGGTGGCAATACTCGTTATTCGGCCCAGTTAATTGGTACGGGTAATGATTTTAATGAATTAAAAAAATATTATCAGAGTCTGACGGCACCGATGTCACTTGATGAAGAGATGATCGATACCTATGTTGCAGGAATGGTGGATATTCCTAATTATGTTACTAAATATTTAGGCGTAAAACCTTGCAGCGCTAAAAATTATGCCCCTGAAGCCCGCTATGCGTTTGAGGAATTCCCAGAATTTCCAGGTTCGACTTCATATGATTTTACTACCGTACGCGAGTCATGGTTTGACGCAGCACTTTGGAAAATTTTAAAAGAAGAGGTCGTTAAGCGCCAAGATCAAATTGATGTGATGTATGAGACCCCGGCTAAGGAATTAATTCAGGATCCAGTCAGTCGCAAGATTGAAGGCGTCTTGATTGAGCGCAAGCATCAGCTGCTTAAAGTGCAAGCCAAGACCGGTGTGGTAATGTGTACTGGCGGCTTTGAAAATAACCAAACAATGATTGAAGACTTTATTGGCGCTAAAAAACTAGCCCCTCTTGGCACCCTGTACAATAAGGGTGATGGCATCAAGATGGCTCAGCAAGTTGGCGCTGATTTCTGGCATTTATACAACTACGAATCTTTAGGTTTGCTGCACGGGATGGCATTTGCCGTACCAAAAGGTGAGCGTGGCCGCCTAATGCTGGGTAAGCAAAATGAAGTAGTTGCTCATGGCAGTTCGTTTGTTGTGGGTGATGACGGTACCAGATACTTTAACGAAGCGGAAGAGAATCGTCACGGTCACATTAAGAACCATGGTCAGTGGAAAGTGCCGCTTAACCAAGAACACCCTTATTTGATTTTTGATAAAGCTAAAAAAGCTGAATTAGACCAAGATCCAATTATTGGCAACTATCAGCCTTATACAGATAATGTTATTGAGGCCGCTACGATTGGCGAGCTAGCAGAAAAGATTGGTGTTGCAAAAGCCACTTTGGAAGATACACTTGCTCGCTTTAACCAGGCATGCCAAGAAGGCAATGATCCTGAATTTCGCCGGGACCCAAAGACTTTGCGGGCATTTACTGCAGGTCCGCTTTATGCCGTGCGCATGGAACAGACAATGCTAAACACGCAAGGTGGTGCGAGAAGAAATAAGGAAGCCGAAGTTCTCGATACTAAGGGCAAGGCCATTCCTCACCTATATTCTGCCGGTGAATTTGGCGGTATTTGTGCTAACCAGTATCAAGGTGGTAACAACTTAGCCGAATGTTTGATTTGGGGTAAAATAGCCGGTGAAAATGCGGCCAAAGCCAAAGATGATGTGACGGTTGATGCTGCTAGTGGCGCATCAGCACACGACATCCACCTGAATTCAGATCTTGAGCATGAAGACTATCCAACTGGCAAGAATCAATATATTGGTAGATCAAATGGCGGCATGGGTGGCGAAATTGTTGTTCGGGTCACTGCCGATAAGCAAAAGAATTTACAAAATATTGAGGTTCTCAAACAGGCCGAATCAGAAGATTATGGTCTAAAGGCAATTAAAACCATGCCAGCAGAAATGGTTAAGGAAAACAATGTTGATGTCGATGCCGTCTCGGGTGCATCGAGCACCTGTCGCGGACTAAAAGCTGCGGTTAACGATGCCTTAAATAAGATTGACCAATAAATAACAAGAAAGGAATTAGTGCAAGCTAGATTCCTTTTTTGTGTCCAATTGTTTTTTGAAAAAAATACTATTTATATATGTATCAGTAGTATAATTTGGGTAGATAAGTTAAAAAACAGAGGATAAATGAATAGGATAAGAAAATGAACTTTACCCAATTACGTTGCTTCATTAAAGCAGTTGACAACTCCAGTTTTACAATTGCTGCTGAGCGGTTGAATTTTTCCCAATCGGCTGTTTCTAAAAATATTAAGGATTTAGAAAATACAATCGGCGTTACCCTGATTAACCGGGCTCATCACCGCATTTCATTGACTAATGCCGGTAAATATTTTTACCGCGTGGCCCGAAATGTTGTTGATGATATGGATTACACGGTGGCTTATTTACAGAGCCAAAAGAATAACCCGGAGACGCTTTTGCGGATTGGTGTCTGTGATACGCCATTAGAACAAAAAATTTTACCCATTTTCTTGCGTAAATTGCGTAAGTCCGGCAGTAATCTAAACGTGCAATTTGTTTTTGTACTTAATAACTCAATTGGTGAATTATTGAATCATCACGTGGATTTGTGTGCTATTGCGCGTGATGATGTTGATATAGTTGCAGATGTTAAATTTAAACCTTTAATTCAAGGCCAATTTGTTTTGGCATGCCCGAAAGATTCACCGTTATCTGAAAAAAAATTAATTACTTTAAAAGATCTAAAGAATACCAATATTTTTTTATTAGATCCTAATAGTTCCTTAAATGTTCAAATGAGATATCAGGATATCCTTATCAAGAATATGGGAATGGATCATATTAAATTTGTTCAAGATTTTTTGGCAATGGATATTTACGTCAAGGCAGGCTGGGGATATGGAGTATTGCCTAATTTTATAGTTGATGGTAGCGCTAAAGATATTTCTTACATTCCAATTGATTACCATGATATTTCTCCTTATGGGATTGCTTATATGGCATCGTTTACAAATGAGTCAATATTAAAGCAAGTAGTTAAAATTTTAAGAGAAACAATTACTGAATTTTTACCTAGAGGAAAATAATTACATACAAATAGTGTTATTTAAGCAGTTCTTGCAATATGGATCTTTTGTTGCCATTGCAAGTATTTTTTTAGAAGCGAACCATGAGATCGATGTTCTCTATTCCATTTAGTAATCTTGAATTCTAATATTAGTGCAGAAATCCATTAGATAAATAGTATTATGAAAGCGATTAAAGGATTTGCATTAAGAAGTGAGGGATAAAAAATGGAAAATACTTATGATGTTATTATCGCTGGCGCAAGTAACGCTGGTGGTATGGCAGCTTGTGCAGCTGCTGAAAAAGGAGCTAAAGTTCTTTTGATTGATAAGCAAGGAAGCTCACAATTTCTTTACCGTTCTTTCTTTGCAGCACTTGATAGTAATGCTCAAAGAAGAGCCGGAATCAAAGTAGACAAAGCTAAGTTGATGAACTTCTTAACTTTATTCTTCCAAGACAATGTTGATGAACGACTTTTATGGACTTGGGCTAACCACGCTGATGAAACAGCTAACTGGCTTGAAGACAATATCTTAAAGCCAAATGGCGGAGTTTTAAGACCACAAAAAGATGCTTACTATGAATCAATTGTTAACACTGCCTTTAATACTGAACTAGCAATTGCCACCCCAGAAAACGGCTGGGCTCATTATGGTGATTGGATGATCGATAAGGTTAAGGAACTTGGCGTAACACTTAAATATAATACCAAGCTAGAAGAATTAATTACCGATGATAGTGGTGCTGTAACTGGCGTCATTACTAGTGACCGTGATTCAGGCGCAAAGACTGAATATCATGCAAATAAAGGTGTCATCATTTGTACCGGTGGTTATGGTGCTAACGTCGAATTGATGAAGAAGTGGGATCCACTTGGCTATAAGAAGAACGTTTATTCAGATGGCCCTCGGGATGATGGTTCAGGTATTCTAGCTGGTCTAAAAGTTGGGGCAGCAAGGGATGAAGAACCAGCAGAAATCATCTTTGATCGTGGTGCCGTTCCTGTTGGAACGAAGGCTGAAGATCATTATGAGATTGACTTTAAGGGTCCTGGCTATTTCTGGATGGGTGCTTATCCATTGCTTAAAGTCAACCTGAAGGGTGAGCGCTTTGGCAATGAAAGTGTTCCTTACCAATTTGATATCAACGCAATGGCTAAACAACCTGGTTACTTAGAAGCCCAAATTTGGTCAGAAGATACAATGGATCACTTAGGCCAATTTAGAACTCAAGGTTGTTCACGGCTGGGCTGGCCAGGTATTTACAATACTGAAGAAAATAAGGCTGAAATTCAACGTCGAATTGATGACGATATGGTGCAAAAAGCCGATACGCTTGAAGAATTGGCTGAAAAATTGCAATTACCAGCAGATAAGTTGGTCAGCACGGTTAAACGCTATAACGAAATGTGTGCAAACGGTGATGATACCGACTTTGGTAAAGAAGAATTCAGACTATTCCCAGTTGATAAAGCACCTTACTATGGTGTCATTATGGGCGGGCGTCTTCTTGCAACACTTGATGGTCTGCGGATTAATACCAAAATGGAAGTTATTGATAAAAATGGTGACCCGATTCCACATCTTTATGCTGCTGGTAATGCAAGTGGTGGTTTCTTCTGGGGCAGCTATCCAGACAGAGTTCCAGGTTTAACTTGCAGTCACGCTCAGACCTTCGGTCGTTTAGCAGGTCAATACGCTGCGGAAAATTAGTTTTTATATTACAAAAGGAGATTAAGAATCATGGAAGAAAAACAATTACCTAAGCTTTCTAGCTACCGATGGGTAATTTTGGCAATTATATCTTTAATGGATGCTACTAGTAGTTATATTCAATATCAAATTTCTGCCTTGGCTACTCAGGTTATGCCGGCTTTGCATATTGCACCAGCTCAATTCCAAAGTCTGTTAATGGCACCGATGTTTGTTGCAGTTTTCCTTAGCATTCCTGCTGGATCATTGGGTGATAGATATGGCACTAAGAAAATTGTTACTTTTGGTTGTTTTGTTTCAATTATTGGTGCTTATGGTCGTTTAATAGCTACTAATTTTGCTACGATGATGATTATGCTGCTACTTTTTGGAGTTTACATGGCACTTTTAAGTGCCAATGCATTAAAAATTTTTGGTACGTGGTTTAAACAAGATACTAAGCTAGCTATGGGTGTATTCTTCGCATCAGCTAGTATCGGTATTATGCTAACGCAATTAACTTCTCATATGTTTCCCAGTGTTAAAGCAGCATATATTTTCTCATCTTCTCTGTTATTGGTATTAACAATTTGCTGGATTTTCTTTGTTAAGGAAAATCCGGATGGTGAAAAAGTACCGCCAGAAAAGGTTCAGCAAGGTAAACCTGAATCAGCAATGAAATATTTTAAGGTTGTAGCTCATAGTAAGAAAACTTGGTTAGTTGGTCTTGCTGGTGGGCTGGGTGTTGCCGCCAGTGAAAGTTTTTCTGGCATTTTACCACAAGCTTTTGCTGCTCGTGGTATGGCACCTGCGGCTGGTAGTATGATAGCAGCTATTGCTACTATCGGTAGCTTGTGTGGTTCACTATTTGGGCCAGGACTTATCAACAAAGCTAAGAAAGCTAAGCCCTTAATGATTGTGCTCACTCTCATCGGTGGTATTTTAATGGCACTCACTTGGTTTATACCTTTAGGTTGGCCACTAACTATTGCTCTAATTCTTGGAGGCTTATTTGGTGCTATGACAGGTCCAATTATGAATTCAATGCCTATTCAATTTCCTGAAGTTGGTCCTAAATATGCAGGAAGTGCTGGGGGACTTGTAAGTACAGTTTCATTACTTCTCTCATCATGCCTTCCCACAGTAATTGGACTAATAGCAGGTAGAAATTATGAATTAACATTTATAATTCAAGGACTATTTTTTGCAATTACAGCTATTATAATTGCAATTTTACCAGATGCAAATGGTGGTCGTATTCGTGGGTAAATGTTGAATGAAAGGAATTTTATCATGGCAAAAAAGATTACCGATAAGCCGGGAAAATATACCGGTTCCGGTCAGGGCAAAGAGAGTCAAATCAACCTTGAAGTAGAGGTTGATGAAGACAAGATTGTTAGCGTTAAACCATTAGATCAGTATGCTCCTGATAGCCTTGCCGACAATGCTTTTCACAAGATGGCTCAAAAAATTGTTGACCATCAATCTGCCGACGTTGATGTCGTTTCCGGTGCCTCGGAAACTTCACGTGGCATTATTGAGGGCGTTAAAGAGGCCTTAAATAAGGCAGCAGTTGACTTTGCTGCTTTAAAAGAAAACAGTGCGCAAAGTCAGACAGAAACACAAGAAGTAATTGACGTTGATGTTGCTGTTGTTGGTGCTGGTGGTGCAGGCGCAGCTGCCGCTTTAGCAGCACGTCAGCACGGCGTTCGTGTTGCTTTAATTGAAAAAACAATTTCGCCACTTGGTGCTAGTACTTTTGCCGGTGGGATGTTTGCCGGCGATAGCCAACAACAAAAAGAGCAAAATGCAGTTGTATCAAAGAAGTGGCTCTATGATGAATATATGGATGCTTCACAAGGCTATATGAATTCAATTCTTGTTCGCCGCATCATTGATGAATCAGGCAAAACTGTCGACTGGCTGAATGAAAACGGCGCAATCATGAAATTGGTTGATGCCGGAACCGGTGGTAGTTTTGACCACATTGGTATGCCAGCTACTCTTCACGGCTATCAAGAAGGCGGAACTAAGGCTGTTACCAAGTTGATTGAGAAGTTTAAGTCAATTGGCGGGCAAATGTATTTTGGTTTTGCTGGGCAAAAGCTCTTGCAGGATGCTGATGGTAAAGTCATTGGTTTAATTGCACAGGGTGATGATAAAGAGCTTCATGTCAATGCTAAAAAAGTGATTATCGCTACAGGCGGTTTCGGCGGTAATCCGCAAATGCGTAAAGAATACTTGGGTGATGTTAGCACCCAAGGACAAGTTTTACAAAACACCGGTGATGGTCTAAACATGGCCTGGGATGCTGGTACTGCGCACCATATTAATGGCTCAACGCATTATTTCTGGCAAACTTTCAGTAATGAAGACATTGGTGCAATGGCAAAATTAGTTGGTCCTAACTGGATGCCAGTTAACGCTTTGGCCGATTTTCCAAACCTCCGGGTCAATAACCGTGGCCAACGTTATGCCAGTGAAACTCACGCTTTGGACTTTGCGGTTCATGGAGCTGAGCTGTCCGAGCAGCCCAAGCAGACTGAATATGTCATCTTTGATCAGGCAATGCTTGATAAGATTAAAGAAGGTGGCATGGTCGCAATTGAAGACCATTATGGCAAGTGGAAGAATAAGCGCCAGTTCTATATGGAATTCAATTTCCCAACTGACACTGAGGAAAGTATCAAGCACGAACATGAAAAGACGGACTTTACTTCATTGTTAAACAAGCTAAGTTCAACTGATGTTGTCTTTATTGGTGACACAATTGCAGAACTTGCAGAAAAAATGGGTGTCAATCCGGAGAATTTGCAAAAGTCCGTTGATCAATATAATGCTGCGAAGAAAAAGGGTGAAGATGAACTATTCTTCTCCGATACTAAGAGAATGATTCCTGTTGAAAACGGACCATTTTACGCAGTTAAGTATATTGCACGTAACCTTGGAACTCTCGGTGGTGCTACTATTGATGAAAAGATGCATGCTCTAGCACCAAGTGGCGAGCCTGTTCCTAATCTTTATGTAGCAGGTGCTGATGCTTCCGGAATGTATGGTAAGGCGTACGTTGATTTTGAAGGTGGAACTTTAGGTTTTGCTTACATTTCAGGACGCTTAGCCGGAATCGATGCAGCTGAAACTGCTAAAGAGGGTAAATAGTTTAAAAAAGCATGTACAGATTTGTTGAAAATTTGTATGTGCCTTTTTGGTCAAAGGAGAAAAATCATGGCTGAGAAGAAGTATGATGTTGTAATTGTTGGTGCAGGTCTTGCTGGCTTTGCTGCGGCTGCTGAAGCTGCTGATGATAACTTAAAAACTTTGCTTGTAGAAAAAGGCAAGACCACTGGTGGTACAGGAAACTATGTTGAGGGCGTGTTTGCAGCTGATTCTGAGTTGCAGAAAAAGGATCATGCCGTCATTGATAAGGAAGAATTGCTTAAGGAAGAGCTGACATATTCGCACTATAAAGCAGACGGAAAAATGTGGCAAAAATATATTGGTGAAGCTGGCAAAAATGTCTCCTGGCTTGAAGATCATGGCGTCAAATTTGCGATGGTTGCTGGGCTTGGTTCGGGCGCTAGAACATGGCATTTATTCAAAGGTAAGGGTCACGATGCAATTCATTCCGGTCTTGAGCCATATGCGAAGTCTAAGGGCATTGAAATTATTACTTTAACACGCGTAACTGATCTCAAGCAAAATGAGGATCAGACTTATAATGTGACCTTGACGAATGTTGAAAATGATAAGGATGAGATTGTAGTTGCTGATAACGTAGTTTTGGCAAGCGGCGGATATCTAAATAATTTGCATTTAATGGAGCACACGCCTCATCAAAATCCGGATAATGTAATTCCTGTCAACTCTGGTAAAAGTACCGGCGATGGCCTGTGTCTTGCCTGGAATCTTGGTGCTAAACAATTCTTTACCGGAATGTCAATGATGTTTGGTGGCCAATTAAAAGATGATTCGGTTCCTTCATTTAAACTATGGGGTACAGCCATTTGGAGTTCTGTCTGTGATCAACCACAAATGTGGGTTAATGAAATCGGTGAACGTTTTGTAGATGAAAGTGCAGCAGTCGTCAACTGGGCTAATGAAGGCAATTCGATGAATCGCCAAGAGCGTGTCTTTTGTATTTTCAGTCAGAAAATCTTAGATGACTTCACCGATAAGTCATATCCAAGATCAATGAAACCTTTTGTACCTGAAGACCGTTACCCAAGTCTGCGAGAAGACATTGAACAAGCTGAAAAAGATGGTCGCAAGTACTTGCATAAAGCTGCAACAATTGAAGAATTAGCTAAAGAGATTGATACCCCTAACTTACCAGCTTATGTGAAGCACTATAATGAAATGGCTGCTAATGGCGAGGATACCGATTTCCATAAGCCAGCCAAATACATGCTTCCAGTTGATGGGGATGGCCCATTTTATGCCATTGAACTGGGCGTTGGTGCCTATACAACTGGTGACGGCTTACGTGTAAATACCAATAATGAAGTTTTGAATACTAAGGGCAGACCAATTAGTGGCCTTTACGCAATTGGTAGTGATGGATCAGCCGTTTTGTACGGTGATACCTACGGCGTTAACGTTCCGGGTACTCATGCAGGTTATTGTATCTTTTCGGGCCGCAATGCGATTATAGCAATTGCCAATAAGCAGTAAAAAACATAACAGTTAGGCGGCTGATTATAAAAAATTTGACAACTATTTTTTACTAAATTTATCAAAGCATTGAATGCATGCGTTCAATGCTTTTTCTTTAGGTCTTAGTCATATTTGATTCCTAAGCTATAAATAAATGGAAAGTCAATATATACTATAAGAATAATTTCAGGGCATTATTGTGGCAGATCTTACTTTATTCAACGATTAGTGTTTTTGCAGCAGCGATTATAGTTGTAATACGGTAGCATATATGCTACCATAATGCTTGACGGAGGAGTACATGAAAGAAAAAGTTGTTTTTGAATACTATGACAAAGATGAGTTTCGTGTCTTTTGGCGTAAATTGCCCCATAAAGAAGCTGTAAAATTATTGGTTACAATTGAAAAAATTAGTAAGTTTGGCTTGCTAATAGCACAAGAACAACAGTGGATTAAAAAATTAGAATCAAACTTATTTGAAATTCGCTCACATTATGGAAATAATAGCGCAAGAGCTATTTATTTTCATAAAGAAGGAAATCATTATATTATTACTCATGGTTTTAAGAAAAAGAGCAATAAGACTCCGATGAGAGAAATAACTCATGCTAAAGCAATTAGAGCTAAATTTTTAAAGGATGATAGTAATGAAAAATGAAACTGAAAAAATGCTTGAAGAATTAACTAAAAATAATTCTCAATTAAAAGAATACGCTGATCAGTATGGTCGTCAGCTAGAGGCTGCTGTGGCGGTTACTGAATTGCGTAAAAATGCAAGAATTAGTCAACGAGATTTAGCAGAAAAGGCTGGTGTAAGCAAATCAACTATCACGCGAATTGAAAAAGGTAATATGAATCCTTCACTTAAGACATTGGACAAGCTGGGCGCAGCTGTAGGTAAACACCTTTCTATTTCTTATGACTAATACAGATATAGGTTTTAATTTTGTTTGTAAACTATAATTAGAGTTTAAACCAAAAACCATTTTTACTAAATTTATCAAAGAGGTCTGGGAAAAATTATCTTCTCCTGGACCATTAAAAAAACGTTGAACTTACTGGTTCAACGTTTTTTGTATATATTATCTCTTGGTCTTACTAGTATTTAATTACTAATCTTCAAATATAGCGAGAGGCCAAACACAATGTACAAAGTCATTCTACATGCCAGACTGCTTTAGTACTTAATTTTGTCTTTACTAATTTGCCTAGCAATAAGTACCGCTTGGTAGTGTTTAATCTGCATGACGCCATTTTGGATCAGTTAAAATCCGGGCAGTTAGAAGTCCAATCGGCAAAGCAGTGATAATCATCAACGCGTTCATTATCCAGTAAGCACCAATGTTAATGTTGGTTACACCGAAATTGAAAACAGCGCGATACATGTAAAGTCCAGGCACCATAATAACGATTGCCGGAACCGTGATTGCAATACGAGGGAACCCGACTTTATCACGAACAAAGCTGGCAACTAAGCCGGCCAACAGCGAGCCGATAAAAGCTGCAAGAGGAGCAGGAACATGGTTAAACTCAGCTAGTCCCAAGCGTAGAGTATTGGCAAAAGCTCCGATAAGTGCTGCCACTGTTGCCATTGATGGTTTGGCATTAAACATGATCGAGAAACCGTAGACACCGCCAAAGCTAGCGATTAGGCGCAAAACTGTTAGCATTACCGGATTTAGTGTGAGCTCAGGAATTGAGCCGGGCTTTAAGCTTAGGGTGGTTGCGACGCCCCAGCCAACCATTGTTGCAATCATAATGGTTAAAACCGCATAAGAAAGACGTTCAAGTCCTGAACGCATATCCAGCTTTGACATGTCGAGCCCAGAGGTAATAAATGGGAAGCCGGGAATAACGTAAAGCATTGAACCGATATAGCCGTACGCATGATGATAATTCCAACCTAAGAATTTTTCTCCCAGTCGGAAGCAAAAGAAGTAAATAGCACAAGAAATAGCTACACCAACAGCAATTTTGGCCACCAAAGTAACCTTGTGCTTTCCCATTACGCCACGGAAGTAATTTCCGATGGCAGCGCCAAAAAAGGTACAAATCATTTCTGGTAAACCGCCGCCTAATAAGAAAATAAAGCTGGCACAGGCAAGTCCCGCGCTCAGAGCAGCAATTGTTAACGAGTAGCTTTTGGTATGCTTTTCAATTTGATTAAGTTCCTGATGAACCGCACCAATTGTCCAGTATTCATTTTCTGTTTCAAAGCGGCGAACAAAATCTTCCATTTTATTCAACTTATTCATGTT
The DNA here is from genome assembly GCF_026536045.1 of Lactobacillus sp. B4005. Classification (NCBI taxonomy): domain Bacteria; kingdom Bacillati; phylum Bacillota; class Bacilli; order Lactobacillales; family Lactobacillaceae; genus Lactobacillus; species Lactobacillus sp. B4005. The sequence continues at coordinate 42,786 of NZ_JAFNOZ010000004.1, read as the reverse complement.
AACGCCGGTAGTTGGCAGTGATAAAGTTTGTGAATAAGACTTATTATCGACATCGAAGCAAGTATAACTGATGGTTAATAAGCCAATATCAGCAGAACAAGTAATGTCTAACGCCCGCGCTATGGTATTCATTGAATCACGAACGCGCCAGGCCCCAGTTCCGCAACCTAAAAGCATAATACCAACGCGGCCAACTAGCGAGCTTTTTTCTACCAGAGTTGTGTCTTTAACGAGCGTGTCATCTGAGCTTTTAAAAAACTCTTTCCAATGAATTTTCATATGGTGATGCGATGAAATGTGATGTTGTGGTTCGTTTTCGTCCATTATCTAACATGATGCCTTTCTATAATTAAGTTGATAATATTTTAATTCTATCATAAATAAAAACATGAAAAATTAAGAAGCGAGTGTTTAAAGGAAACAGCTAATAATAAACAATAAAATAATGCCGAATTTTATTTATCGTACTGTCCAATTGATAAAAAAATAGTTATTGATATATACCAATCATTTTCTATTAGTCCAATGTTACTGTATGCGCTACACTAGATATGAAAAGGAAAGATAAAGATGGAGGAATTATGAATGAATAATTTTATGCAATGGATGCAAGATAAGCTTATTCCACCAATGGCGAAGGTTGGAAATAATAAATATTTGGTTGCTATTCGCGATGGTCTGGTCATTACTTTGCCTGCTGTAATTAGTGGGTCTGTTTTTTTGATTATCGGTAATATTCCAATTCCAGCTTGGGCAGCCTTGATCAAACCATATAGTTGGATGTTAACAGAGGCAGTAAATGCGTCTTTTGGAATTATTTCTTTACTCGCTACTATTGGAATTGCTTATCAATTAGCGAAGGCACTTAATATTGATTTGATTTCAAGCGTTGGTCTTTCAGTGATGGCGTTTATTTTAACTTCGTTTAATGGTAAGCATGTGTTAGATTACAATAATCTAGGCTCGGGCGGTATTTTTACTGCGATTTTGACTGCTTTTGTAGCCACATTTATTTTTTACTTCTTTATAAAGAAAAATATTGTTATTAAACTACCCACAGGAGTACCGATCGCGGTTTCAAATTCTTTTGTAGCTCTTTTACCCGGATTAGCTGTATTAGGACTATTTTGGTTAGTCAAAGTAGTTCTTAATATTGATATTAATCAAGTAGTTCAGGCAATTTTTCATCCTGTAGTTTTTGCACTGAATACATTACCGGGAATTTTAGTTTATACTTTACTTGTAAGTTTACTTTGGATTTGTGGGATTCATGGTGATATGACCTTAGAGGGAATATCAGACCCGATTTTTTTGCAGTACTTAACTGCTAACGCAACAGCATTTGCGCATCATCAGACCATACCATATGTTACTGCTTCGGGCTTTTCTAGTTTATTGGTAAATGTAGGAGGTACAGGTGCGACACTGACGCTTTGTGCATTGATGCTTTTCTCAAAAAGTAAAACTTATAAAGAGTTAGGTAGGTTAGCATTTCCGAGTTCTTTATTTGAAATAAATGAGCCTATAATATTTGGTTTTCCAATTGTTATGAATCCAATGATTATGATTCCTTTTGTTGCTATTCCGCTAGTTTTAGCTACATTATCATATTTATTTATTACAATCGGGTGGATATCTGCACCAGTCGCCATGGTTCCGTGGACTATGCCACCAGTTATTGGACCGATGATGGCTTGCGGTTGGGACTGGCGCGCTGGTGTCTGGTCAGCAATTGAATGTATTATAGCAGCAATAATGTACTATCCATTCTTTAAAGCCTGTGAAAAGCAAATGTTGGCAAAGGAACACTCAAATGAAGTTAAATAAAAACAAGGTTACATTAAATCAAATATCTTCACTGGTAGAATATGCTTTTTTGAAAAATTATGATGTTCAAAAAGATATTAATTTTAAAAGCAGATATAACCACAGTGATGACTATGGTGAATTTCATAATGGCAAGTTAGAAAGCTACGTAATGGTTAATTCTTTTAAAAGTCAAATTTTTAATCGAAAAGTAAAAATGGCAGGTGTCGGATATGTGGCATCATATCCTGAGAATCGCGGACATGGTGATATTTCCAAAATTATGAAAGAAATTTTACTGGATTTGCATAGTTCCGGTGTTGCATTTTCCAATTTAGCTCCATGGTCTGAAACATTTTATCGACAGTATGGCTACGAAAATACGATTTACCAAAAATCTTATGTTATTAACCCAGAAATGTTTAGGCACTATAAAGTACCAAAAAAGGGAAAAGTACTTCGGGGAAAATGGAATGATCGTGATTTACAAGAGCAAGTTCTTAACATGTACCGTGTTCAGCTTGATTCTGGGAATGAGCGAAATACGGTAATTAGGCAAAAATGGTGGTGGAATCGCTTGGATTCATATTATCCAGGGAGATTTATCGCAGTTTACGTCGATGAAAATAGTTGTTCGCAAGCATATATGTTTTACCGTATAATTAACAGCCAATTCTGTGCAGAAGAAATTTATTTCTCAAGTAAAGAAGGAGCATTGGCTTTACTCAATTTTATTGGTGGACATATTTCCACATGCACTAATTTTAAAATCATCGCTTCTGAGGAATCGATGATTGAAGACTATTTTCCAGAACAAAAGGATTTAAAAATTACTATTAGTCCTTATATGATGAGTAGAATTATTGATTTTGCTAAAATTGCTTCTTGCATAAATTTTGGGGGAGCTAATGAAGTAAATCTTGAGGTAAAAGATGATCAAATTTGTAATTGGAATAACGGCGTTTGGAAACTAACTCGTGATTCGGGGGAAATAAAGTGTACTAAAACGAAAGAGAAACCTAATTACTCTGGTACAATAACTAATTGGACTAAAGTTTTATTAGGGCATTTAACGTTAAACCAGGCTGTTAACCTAGAATTGATTGAAGCAAATAGTTCTAATATGATCGAGTTTGTTAAAGGTAAAGTTAGTTTTTATGATTATTTTTAATGCTTAAGAATAAAAATTCAATTTAGCTACGTATGCAATAGTACGTAGCTTTTTGATAATAATGGTCTAGAGCTGATTTATGAAACTTAGCAAAAGTGCATAAAAATATAGTTGTTTTTCAAAAATAATCAATTAAAAAAAATTACCATTTTAGAGATTATGTAGTATACTACATAATTAGCAACTAAGAAAGGAAAGGAAAATGTCTGATCACTTTTTAAACCAACTTGGTCCCAAAATTAAAATAGCCAATACCGTAATTGAAAAAGAGCTGAATAATCGGTTTGCAGAAATGTTTAAAAAATATTCTTTAACGGGTGCGCAAATCTCATTATTGGTATTTTTATATGATTCAAAGGGTAGGACGATTACCCAAAAAGAAATAGCGGATACTTTTGTCTTAAGCCACCCCACGATTCGTGGAATCGTTAAGCGTCTTGAAGACAATAATTTGATTGCTACTTCCCACTTAAAAAATGATCAACGGCAAATTGTTTTGACATTAAGTGCTAAAGGTTTTGCTTTGCTTGATGATAACATTACTGCAATTCATGAAATTATGGATAAGGTCAATAAGCGGATTGTTGCTGGTTTATCTGACGCAGACGTTAAGCAATTGGGACATATTTTAAATGTAATTATTGGTAATTTTTAATTTGTATTTTTACAAAAAGTGTAGCATGCTATCTAAAAGGAGAAAATAATGGAAAAAGAGGTAAAAAGCATTTCTGGTCATAAACGAGCAGTAATGATGACAGTACTGCTTTTTGGAGCGTTTGTTGCTTTATTAGCAGAAACTTTTTTAAATAATGCCCTGCCAACAATCATGAATTCATTTGGGGTAAGTCAAGCAACAGCACAATGGCTCACTACTGCATATTTACTTGTGGTCGGATTAATGATTCCAATCTCGGCGTGGATTTTTGCGTCTTTTAGCTTAAAGCAAAATTTCTTAACCATGATGGGAATCTTTTGTATCGGTTCGGTTATTTGTATTTTCGCCCCAAACTTTTATGTATTATTGACTGGACGAATTATTGAAGCCGTAGCTGCTGGAGGCTTAATGCCGTTTATTCAAAACGTAATTTTGCTGATGTTTCCACCGGAAAAGCGTGGGTTAGCGATGGGCATCACCGGCTTTGTCGTTGGCTTTGGCCCGGCGGTGGGACCGACAATTTCGGGTTTAATTTTAAAATATGCCGAATGGCAAATGTTGTTTGTTATTTTGAGCGTTACTAGTGCAATCGTGATGGCTTTTGGGCTTTTTACGATACAAAACATTACAACAGCGCACCTTGATTCAACTGATGGTATTTCGTTTTTAGAATCAATTCTGGGTTTTGGCCTGCTTCTATATGCTTTATCAGAAATTGGTAATACTGGTAAAATTACGCTGCCGTTAATCTTGGTGTTTGTCATTGGGATAGTCATTATTTGCCTATTTTGTCACCGGCAATTACACATAGCGGAGCCACTGCTTGATATTCGCGTTTTTAAAAATCGGCGTTTTAACTTGTGTACCTTGCTTAGCACCATCAGTAATATCGCAATGGTTGGAATTGAGTTGGTTTTACCTCTTTATCTTCAAACAACGCGTGCGGAAACCGCGTTAATTTCGGGACTAGTAATGATGCCCGGGGCACTAATTATGATAATTTGTAATCCGATTTCTGGTACTTTATATGATAAATACGGAATTAAACGGTTATCTTTATTCGGCTTTGTAATGCTATTATGCGGTACGTTACCAATGCTAATCTTTAATGCTCAAACGAGCCTGGTTTTAATTAGTTTGTGTTATGCAATGCGCATGATCGGTATTTCGTTTACCATGATGACAACTTTTACTGCTGGAATTAATGAAGTGCAAGCTGATTTAACGGCTCATGCCAATGCAGCTTCCTCAACAATTAGACAAATTGGGGGATCGCTTGGCACGGCTTTAGCAATGCTAGTTGTAACTTTGGGAGCAAAGAATATGGTTGGAACTAAGGCAGCGCAGCTGGCAAACGGCTATCATTTAGGCTTTATCTTAATGCTTATTTTTGCCATTATTGGCTTTTGCTGTTCATTCTTTTTACCGTCGGCTAAGGAAGAACATAAGTAAATTATAAAAAATCTGATAGTTAAGCTAAAAATGCTGAACGGTTGAAACCGCTACAGCATTTTTTCATTACAAGCGACTAAATTACTCATAATTGCTCACTTTTGCATGAAAATGAATTTTTTTGAGCAAAAATGATTGCTTTTAGCGAGAAACGCGCATAAAATTACCCAAGGAGGTGAAGGGAAAGTATGTTAACGCAAAAGCGCCGAAAATTAATCGAGAACTACATTAACCAACATGAATTATGTCGGGTCTGCGATCTTTCGGAACTGACGGCGACCTCAGAATCAACGATTCGTCGAGATTTGATTCAGCTCGAAAAAAAGGGTTTAGTCAAACGCGTTCATGGCGGAGCACAATCAGTGAAAAATTTTGCTCACGATGTTTCGCAGCATATTCGCTTCACAATGAATCACGATGATAAAGTTCGCATTGCCCGGTACGCGGTCAAACATTATGTGCACGAAAATGATTACCTATTTATCGATGCGGGAACAACCAGCTATGAAATGGTGCCGTTTCTCGCGGAAGTTCCGGGAGTCACAATTGTCACTAATGGGATTGAAACAGCGCTAAGTGCTGTTGGGCACGGCATTAGTACCATGCTTTTAGGCGGCAAGATCAAGGAGGATACTCACGCGGTTGTGGGCGAGTCCGCACTTCAGCAGCTGCAGAATATGAATTTTGCGGCTTGTTTTATCGGTACCAATGGGATTGATCGTCTAGGCAATCTAACCACACCGGATCCCGAAGAAGCGGCAATCAAGAAAATGGAAATTGCTCAGTCAGATCATACTTATGTTCTAACTGATGCTTCTAAAATTGGTGAACGCAATTTTGCCATTTTTGGCAATGCTAAAAATATTACCGTGATTACGACCGTGTTAAACACGCAACATAAAAATACTTTACCTGCTAAAGTAGATTTGAAGGAGGCCAAATAGATGATATATACGGTTACTGTTAACCCTGCTTTGGATTATGTCATCCAATTAGAAAAGGTGGAAAGCGGCAGTGTCAACCGTAGCAATAATTGTTCATTTTTAGCTGGAGGTAAGGGGATTAACGTCTCGCAAATTCTTAACCAGTTAAAAATTGATAATACTGCTTGGGGCTTTGTTGGTGGCTTTACTGGCAAAGAATTGGTCCGGCAATTAAATCAGCGCCGCATTGTCAATGACTTTGTCACTATTTCTGATGATACGCGGGTTAACGTTAAGGTACATGCCCAAGCTGAAACAGAAATTAATGCTGCTGGACCTAACATTACTGATCAGGAAATTACGGCTTTTAAGTCACGCTTAAGTGATTTACAAAAAGGCGACATTGTTGTCTTAAGTGGCTCTTTGGCACCTAGTCTTTCGGTTGATTTTTACCAAGAATTATTACCTGAAATTAAAAATGCGGGTGCGGAATTTGTAATTGACACAACTGGTCAGGCTCTACTTGATACGCTTAACTACAAGCCATTAGTAATCAAGCCAAATCACCATGAACTTGCCGATTTGTTTGACACGACTTTTTCATCTGATCAAGATATGCTTGAATGTGCTCATAAGTTACTCGACATGGGTGCACAAAATGTCATGGTTTCAATGGCTGGCAAGGGCGGCTACTTGATTACTCAAGATCACTTCTACCACGCCAAAGGTGCAGTTGGAACTGCTGTTAATTCCGTTGGTGCGGGTGATTCAATGATCGCGGGCTTTGTCGGAACTTACGTTAAAACTAAGGATCCGGTTGAAAGTTTCCGTATCGGAATGGCCTGTGGTGCTGCTACAGCCTTTACCAAGGATATTGCGGTCATGAGCCAGATAGAAGCTGTCTTACCACAAATTAACGTGGAAGAAATTTCGTAATGAAGGAGAATTCAAATGCAAATTAAAGATATTTTAGCTCCTGAATCGATGATTATGTCGCTTAAAGCGACAAACAAAGTAGATGCAATCAAGGAAATGGCTGATTTGGAAGTCAAGACCGGGATTGTTAATGATGAAGATGAATTCATCAAATCGATTTGGACACGTGAAAATGAATCAACAACTGGTATTGGCGATGGCATTGCAATGCCACACGCTCGTAACAAGGCAATTAATAAGGCCCGTGTTCTTTTTGCCAAAAGTGAACAAGGAATTGATTACAATTCACTTGATGGCCAACCAGTTTATTTGTTCTTTATGATTACCGCACCAGATGGTGCTGATAATACTCACTTGCAAGCTTTGGCTAAGCTATCAGGCTTATTGATTAACCCGGATTTGGTTGCAGCATTAAAGAATGCCCAATCACCTGAAGAAGTAATCAAGCTATTTGAAGATGCTGAACAAAAAAGCGATGCTGATAAAAAAGCCGAAAAAGAACAAGCTGCCAGTGCAAGTAATAGCGGTGATGCAGACAAGCCGTTAATTGTTGGGGTTACTGCATGTATTAATGGGATTGCCCACACTTATATGGCACAAGAAGCAATCATTAAGGCCGGTAAAGCACAAGGTGCTGATGTTCGAATTGAAACGAATGGTTCCGAAGGTGTTAAGGACAAGTTGACCGCAGACGAAATTAAGCGGGCAAAGGGTGTTATCATTGCCTCTGATAAGAAAGTCGACATGCCCCGTTTTGACGGTAAGCCATTGATTAGCCGACCTGTTGTTGACGGTATTAATAAACCTGACGAATTAGTTGAAACTATCCTTGATTCAAAGGCTAGTGTTTACCATTCCGATGGTCAGGCTGCACAAGAATCCGATGACTCTAAGAAGGGCTTCTGGGGTTCAATTTACCAAAACCTAATGAATGGTGTTTCTCACATGTTGCCGTTTGTTATCGGTGGTGGTATTTTAATGGCTATTTCCTTCATTGTGGAAAACTATGCTGGCGGACCAAAGTCACCTGCCTTCATTTTCCTCAACAATGCCGGAAATATGGCCTTTGCCTTCATGGTACCAATTCTTTCAGGTTACATTGCTGAATCAATCGGCGACTTACCTGCTTTGATGCCAGGTTTCGTCGGTGGTTTTATGGCCACTGTCTATAGCGGTGCCTATGGTGGTGCTTACGTAGCTAATGTCTTAACTAACGCTAAGTCACCAGCTGGTTTCCTTGGTGGTCTTGCATCAGGTTTCATTGCCGGTTACTTGGTAGTTAGCTTGAAGAAATTGTTTGCTAAGTTGCCAAAATCACTTGAGGGTATGAAGCCAATGCTTATTTACCCAATTCTGAGTTTGCTGCTGATTGCACTGATTATGTACTACATTGTTAACCCAATCTTCAGTACAATTAATTTTGCAATTACTAACTTCTTAAACCAAATGGGTACTGGTAACTTAGTTGTTTTGACCACCATCTTGGCTGCGATGATGTCAATCGATATGGGTGGACCTTTCAACAAGGCTGCTTATGTCTTTGCATCAGGTGCGTTTGCCAATGACCCTCATTCAACGGTTGCTGCCGTAATGATGGCTGCAGTTATGGTCGGCGGAATGGTACCACCATTTGCTACCGCAATTGCAACTACTTTCTTCAAGAACAAGTACACTGAAGATGAGCGCCGTGCCGGAATTACTAACTGGATTCTAGGTTTCTCATTCATTACCGAAGGTGCAATTCCATTTGCTGCCGCTGATGCCGGTCACGTCATCCCATCATGTATCATCGGTTCAGCAGTTGGTGGAGCTTTAGTTGGCTTCTGGCGCATCGGTGTTCCCGCACCTCACGGTGGTCTTTGGGTATCACCACTTGCTAACCACATTTTGCTCTACTTTGTAGCTACGATTGTTGGTTCCATTGTGGCCGGGGTGATCTTGGGCTTATGGAAAAAAGCAATTAAAACCGAAAATTAATTAATTTACCAATTCGTTTAAAAACGTCACTTTAATAGGTGGCGTTTTTTGCTAGCAAAATTAGTGCCATTAATTAACCGCCGCTTAATAAATAAAAGTGGTAATTTAACCCCGCATTTTTGCCATTTGACCTGTCAATTTTGGCAGTTGAATCCGATTTCTCTAAGTTAAACTAGATTATATGTAATACTAAAGTGTTAAAAAGGGGATAGTTCAATATATTAGTGAGACGGAGAATATCGTGTTTAATTTATTCATTTTGCTGGCGGAAAGACTAGGAATAATCATGATTCTTGCTTTCATGCTGGTTAATATGCGCTTTTTCAGAAACTTAATTGAAAAAAGAACACTAAAGTCGCAGATTTGGTTATTCGTAATTTTTTCCTTATTTGTTGTTATTGCCAACTTAACCGGAGTGGAAATTTCTAGCTCAAAAGAAATTGTTACGCCGCTAATAATTACTGGCTTGCCACAGACCGATTCGATTGCTAACACCCGAATGCTGGTTATTACCACTGCTAGCTTAACTGCAGGTCCCTATGTTGGCATGCTGGTGGGGCTTGTTGGCGGGTTGCACCGGGTTATCTTTGGTGGCTTTTCCGATTATTTTTACATTGCTAGTTCAGTTCTGATTGGCTATCTTATTGGGGTTCTGGGAGACAGGGTAAAAAAGAATAGTCTTTATCCGTCATCTTTTTGGGTTGCCGTTTTATCATTGTTCGCGGAACTGATCCAAATGGCCTTTATCTTTGCTTTTCACGGCTTTGGCCTAATTAAACTGATCTTTATTCCGATGATTTTGTTAAACACAATTGGTTCCAGCCTGTTTATTGAGATTTTAAAAACTTATTTATCAAATGAACGGCAACTGCGGGCAGTGCAGACAAAGGATGTTTTGGAATTAACCAATAAAACTCTGCCCTATTTTAGACACGGCTTGGATCTTAATTCGGCCGCTCATGTCTGTCACATTATCAAAAAATATACGAAGTTTGATGCCGTGGGTTTAACCGATAGAGTTAACGTCTTAGCCCATGTTGGTGCCGGCCAGGACCATCATATTGCTGGCGAACCAGTTATTACTGATATGTCAAAAACGGTAATTGCGACGGGCAAGGAAAAATTGGCTCATTCTAAAGAAGAAATTGGCTGCCCGCACAAAGGCTGTCCCTTAACATCGGCAATTGTGTGTCCTCTTCAAGTTAATAAGAAAACAATTGGTGCCTTAAAACTATATTTTTGTGAGGGAAGAGAGATGACCGTAGTTGAAGAAAATTTAGTGCGTGGTCTTGCCATGATTTTTTCCGGTCAATTGGCAATCGGAATTACCGAGCAGCAGACCGCGCTACTCAACGAAGCTGAAATTAGGGCTCTACAAGTTCAGATTAATCCCCATTTTTTCTTCAATGCGGTTAATACAATTGTTGCCTTAATGCGGGTCGACGTTGATCAGGCTCATGATGCTTTAATGGAATTAAGCACATTTTTTCGGTCTAGTTTAAAGAATGGCCAGGCTAAAGAGGTTACGCTTGAGCAGGAAAAGCAGCACGTAGAAGCATATACTAAAATAGAAAGCCTGCGCTTTCCTAATAAATTTACAGTTGATTACCAGATTGAAGTTCCAAATGAAACTTTGCTGCCGTCTTTTTGTCTCCAAATTTTTATTGAAAATGCGATTCGGCATGCTTTTAAAGGGCGTAAAACCGGTAATCAGATTACGGTCAATTTGAACAGAAAGGATGCAAATCTTGCAATCAGCGTTAGTGACAATGGTAGCGGAATTGATCCGCAGATTTTAAGCAGGCTAGGTCAAGAACCAATCAGCGAATCAAAGGGGAGTGGACTGGCACTTTATAATTTAAATAAGCGCTTAATCAATTTATACGGAACATCTAGTCAGTTAGAGGTGTCAACTGGTGCAAATGGCACAACATTTAAGACGACAATTCCGTTAAAGTTAGCCAAAAAAGTAAATTAATAAAGAGGGGAAACTAAGATGAAGATTTTAGTTGTTGATGATGAACCACTAGCAAGAAATGAATTAGCGTATTTAATTAAAAAAAGCCCGGCCATGCGGGGGCAGGCAATTAAACTTTATCAAGCTGAAGACATTAAAGAAGCGCAAGGAATTCTGTTAAAGCATCAGATCGACTTAATGTTTCTCGACATTTCGCTCAATGAGGAAAACGGTTTTGAACTAGCTGAAGAATTAAAGCAGCTTACTTATTCGCCTATCATCATTTTTGCAACTGCCTATGATGAGTATGCAGTTAAGGCCTTTGATGTTGGCGCATTGGATTATGTTTTAAAACCGTTTGAACAAAAGCGGATTGACCAGGCATTAGCCAAGGTGGTTAATATCTTAAATGTGCAGGTAACTAAGTCGGTTCAAGCTAAAACCGACCGTGAGGTTTTAAGCATCGAACTAGAAGACCGAAATGCCGTAATCAAAAAGCTAGATGTTATTTCCGCTAGAATTGATAATGGCGTTTTAACAATCGCAACTAATAAGCAAAAATACCAAACTAAAAAGACCTTAGCGTGGATTGCTAAGCGGCTGACGGATCCACGTTTTATGCAGGTTCACCGTAGTGCTGTAGTCAATATTGAAGATATTAAGGAAGTTCAGCCTTGGTTTAACCATACTTTGCTGTTAATTATGAGTAACGGTGATCGAATCCAAGTTGGCCGCTCTTACCGTAAAGATCTGAATGAGCGGCTGGGGATGTAAAAGGAAAAAATTAAAAAATAGGGCTTGTGAAAGTTGCTAGGTGCAGTTCACAAGTCTTTTTTTGCAGTTCGCCGTTAAATCGCTTTCAAGATAATATTTTTCCGTTAAGGTAGTTACTGAAGGCAATCAAAGATGTAATGAGAAAGGAAATGGCTTATGAAGAAGGGAAAAGCAGAAAAAACAAAGTCAGCGCCGATTTTGGTTCAGATGTTTATTTATGCTGCAATATTATTTGCATCCCAGATAATATCTGATTTAATGCCAAAATCATTTCCAGTGCCAACGCCAGTCATTGGGTTAGTTTTACTCTATCTCTTGCTAACCTTTCATCTTATTAAAGTTGAATGGGTTGACTCGTTTGGAAGTGCGTTGATTTCGCTGATTGGTTTTATGTTTGTTCCGTCAGGAATTTCACTAGCAGCTAATCTGAAGATAATGGAAACGCAAGGCGTGCAATTAGTGATTGTAATTATTGCTTCAACAATTATTCTGCTGGTTGTCGTTGCTTATACAACACGGTTTTTTAGCTGGGCTGTTCATAAGATTACTAGCAACCAAACTAGTATTGTTGATCATAAGAAAGTAGGAGGTGTTAAATAGTGAAGTATATTGCAAACCCATTATTTGGCGTTTTCTTATCATTGGTCCTTTTCTTGATTGGACAATGGCTATTCAAAAAAACCAAGGGATTTTTCCTCTTTCAGCCACTTTTTGTCAGCATGGTTTTGGGAATTGCCGTTTTGGTTATTCTGGGCAAGTATTTTAATGTCACGACTGCGACAGTTTATGCTAAAGCCTATAAACCAGGTGGCGACATCATTTTTTGGTTTATTACACCGGCCACAATTGCTTTCGCTGTACCATTGTATAAACGTAATGATGTTGTTAAGAAAAATTGGCTCGTCATTTTATTGGGCTTAATCGTTGGTACTTTTATTTCAATGGTATTAATTACTTTAGTGTCTAAGGCAGTTGGACTTGATAAGGTTGGTATTAGATCAATGCTCAGCCAATCCGCTACTACTGCTGTTGCAATGCCGCTCACTTCTTCAATCGGAGGCAATGCTTCAGTAACCGCCATGGCATGTATTATCAATGCGGTTGTAATTTATGCTCTTGGCAAACAATTAGTGGACTGGTTCAAACTAAACAGTGATCCGCTAGGAACAGGCTTAGGGCTAGGAACTGCAGGCCACACGGTTGGCTCTGCTTTTGCCTTGCAACTAGGATCAATTCAGGGAGCAATGGCGGCCGTCGCCGTTGTAGCAACTGCTTTAGTTGATAATTTGTTGGTTCCAATCTTTTCACATATGATTGGATTATAGATTTAGAATTAGAAGATTTGTTTATACGTTTACTTACACTAAAAGCGTGCGGGAATTTCTGCACGCTTTTTAGTTTGCTCTATTCACGTTATATAAATACCAGGCGGACAAAAAGACGCTTTTGCATTCAAAAAGTAATCAAATTGTAGCGTAATTGTTGTAATGCACTACTTTAATATTGGTCTCTGTTTAGTGTATAATGGTTATTAATTGTAAGTAACTTTTATTGCTGCGACGGTCCAATTTATGTTATTAAAAAAATAAAATAGAAAAGGAATGACAACAATAATGACATTTGCTAAATTAAGGAAAATTTTTACAGGTACGGCTTTAATTGGTCTGGTTCTCCTCTTACTCAGTGCTTGCACGCAGAAACCGCAAAAAAGTAGTAAAATTTCGATCATGACCACGACCAACGTTTATGCTGATATTGCTCAAAATGTGGTGGGAAAATATGGTACGGCACAGGCAATTATTAAAAACCCCAATTCTGATCCACACGACTTTGAGCCAACAACTAACGATGCCAAAGCATTATCAAATGCTGACATTGTTGTCGCTAACGGATTAGGTTATGATGGCTGGATGAATAAGCTTGCTTCTTCGGTTGATAAAGAACCGGTGCTTGTGGGTGAAGACCTAATGAATTTGAAAAAGGGCGCTAATCCGCACATCTGGTTTGATTTGACTATGCCAACAAAATATGTTAATTACTTAGTTAGAAAGCTCAGTAAAAAAGATCCACGTCATGCAAGCTATTACCGGGATAACGGGCAAAAGTATTTGCATAAAATAGCTCATATTCAAAAATCGGCTTCTCAAATAGATGGTAAAAATAGCAAGTCAGTTTATGTTAGTGAACCTGTGTTTGATTACGCGTTAGAAGCCGCTCACTTAAAAGTCGCCGATCAAGAATTTGAACAAGCAATTCAGAATAATACGGATCCTAGTCCTGCAACTGTCCGGGCAATGTCAGAGGGAATTAAGCAGCGCAAGATTGCTTTCTTTGTTGCTAATTCACAGACTTCTAGTTCAACTGTTAACAGTTTTATCAAGTTGGCTAAAGAGCAGGATATTCCTGTTCTCTATGTCCGGGAAACAATTCCTTCTAAGACAACTTACCTTGAATGGATGACTGAAAATTATCAAAAATTGGCTGCTGTAGCCAAAAAATAGTTATTACGAGGAAAGAAAAATGAGGAAAATAATTGCGGCTTTAGCTTTTGCTGCAGGAATAACAGTTCCAACTGTCACTGCAGTTGCAACTAAGCCAGTAGCAGTTCATGCCAGTTCAATTAATGATATGGCTAAGCAAAATAGTTACGGAGGCATAACTTACCTCAACCAAATGTTGCAGCAAAAGGGAATACCATTTAACGATTTTCAAGCCCAAAATAAAATTAATTATCGTAATGGTAAACCTGAAGGTGTTGTTATTCACGAGACAGCGACGCCTGGTGCTTCAGCCTATAATGAGGCAATTTATTTTAACCGCGAATGGATGAATATTTATTCGTATGTTCATGCTTTCGTTGACAAGACTGGCGTTATTCAAATGACGTCAACTGATTATGGCGTTTGGGGCGCTGGTCCGCAGGCTAATAACCGCTTTTTCCAAGTAGAATTATGTGAAGAAAATAATCTTTCTGACTTCGCCAAAAGTGTTAATAATGACGCAATTTACGTTGCACAAGTGATGCGTAAATATAACTTGGTACCAGATAATGCCGTCCATGATGGCAAGGGAACTGTTTGGTCTCACCGCGCGGTTTCTCAATTTTTGGGTGGAACTGACCATGGCGATCCTGATGGCTATTTTGCTAAATGGGGTTACTCGATGGACGACTTTTTTGACCTCATCAAGTACTATTATGATAATGGCTCAGCAGGTAGCGTAACTCCAGCTCCCACACCGGTTGCGCCGCAGCCAACTAAGCCTAAGCCAACTGCACCAACAGCTCCCACACTACCTAAGCCAGTTGGAACTAAATTGTTAATGCATAACGCTTTGATTTACGATCAAAGCGGTGTCAAAACTAAGCAGGCAACTAAGCAGGCTGGGACTAAGTTAACAGTTTATGGCACGAAAGTTATTAAAGGTAGAAAGTACTTGCAAGTTGGCACTAATCAGTATGTTGTCGCAACTAATGTTGACGGCAGCTTGAGGCTCTTAAAGCATAATGCTTATATCTATGACGAAGATGGTATCCGCATTGGCACGGATAAGTTATTGCGGGGCAATTATGTTAGAACTTATGGCGGGCGCGTCAAGATTCATGGGCGCAAGTACTATATTATCGATAATGGACAATTTGCTAAGGTTGGCAATTTTAAATAAAAAAGTTTCAGAGGTGCAATTTGTCTGATATTTTAACAGTTAATAATCTCTCTATGAGGTTTGACAAAAAGACCGTTTTTGAAAATTTGAATTTTAAACTAAAAAAAGGGTCGATGACTGCGCTCTTAGGTCCCAATGGTACTGGTAAGACAACGTTAATCAATGTCTTAATGAAAATGCTGGTACCGTCAAGCGGTTCATTTGAATTTGCAGATGGTGTTCGCTTAGGCTATGTTCCCCAGTTTCGTAATATTGATGCGGAATACCCGCTATCAATTGCCGCTTTTATTGGCTTAAATGCACCTTTAATTAAGACGGGCAAGGTAAAGAAAACTATTAAAGCCCAGCTGCAGGAAACAAACTTATATGATATTAGGAATACGCGGATGGGTGAAGCTTCAGGAGGGCAAAAGCAGCGTGCTTATCTAGCCCAAGCGCTTCTTGATAGTCCAAATGTAATTATTTTGGATGAGGCTACTGCCAGCTTAGACCCAGTGGCTAAGGATGAACTCATGCGGTTGATTAAGCACTTAAATGAAAAGCATAAAATAACGGTTTTATTTGTAACGCATGATATCCCATTGGCGGAAAAATATATGCAGGACTACCTGTATTTGAACCACCAAAAAATCGAGCAGGGAGAAATGGCGAGTTTCAAGGAGGCCTATGAATAATGTTTGCATATGACTTTATGCGCAATGCCTTCTTGGCTAGTACTTTTATTGCGATTACCTGTGGTACCGTAGGGGTTTATGTGGTTGCCCGCAACTTTAGCTTTTTAGCGCATACCTTATCAGAAATCGGCTTTGCCGGAGCAGCCTTTGCTGTCTGGTGCGGGATTGGACCGTTATGGGGCATGTTATTATTTACCCTTCTTGGATCAATCAGTGTTGGCGAATTATCGTTGCACAGTGAGCAAAAAGAATCGTCAATTAGTGCGATTTCTGCCTTGTTCACGGGGCTAGGGGTATTATTCTTGGCCATTTCCGGTGCTAATAGTAATTATGCTACTAATATTTTGTTTGGCAGCATAATCGGTGTTGATAAGCACGGCGTAGTTCAACTGGTTATTTTATCCATCATTGTGTTATTAATGATTTTCGGTATGCAAAAGCAGCTTAATTTTGATTCATTTGATCATATTGGCGCACTGGCGCATGGGGTTAAAACTGGCTGGGTTAGTCTGGTATTTTTAATTGCCTTAGCAATGTCTGTATCAATTGGTGCACAAATTGTTGGTTCATTATTAGTTTTTATTTTACTGACTTTGCCACCAGCTACGGCTAATTATCTGGGTAAGACGGTTGGCGCAATGATTGCCTGGTCTGTCTTCTTTGCTCTTGTTGGTGTTTGGCTAGGGTTATATCTTGGTTTTATTACCAATTTACCAGTTACCTTTTTCATTGCCGTAATTGAAGTTGTAATTTATCTTATTACTTACTTCATACATTTATTTAGACGTAGTCTATAAAATAGTTAAGAAGAAAATTTGCAAAAGCAGGTTTTCTTCTTTTGCTTGTGAAAAAATATACAGCAAGAGGCTTAACAGAATAACATTCTTTTTAAAAATTCACTAACTATTGTAAGCATTTCCATGTATAATAGAAGTAGATAGTTTTAAACAAAGGAGTCTTACCAATGACATCATATTATAATGGGTTTCCTCAAAGTGATCGAGACGAAGCAATAAGCATGATTAACCTCGATGAGCTTGAGGAGCGTGCAAAAGAAGTCATGCCAGAAGGAGCTTATTATTACATTGCCTCTGGCTCGGAGAATGAGTGGACATGGCGTAATAATACTGCTGCGTTTAATCATTTTCAGATTGTGCCCCGTGCGTTGACTAATATGGATAGCCCGCAACTTGATACCGAGTTTATGGGAATGAAGCTGAAAACGCCGGTAATAATTTCACCAATAGCTTGCCACGGTATTGCGCATAAGGATGCTGAAGTTGCTACACAAAAGGGTGCAGCTGCGGCTGGTGCACTATTTACATCCAGTACTTACGCAAACAAGAGTGTTGAGGATATTGCGGCCGCTGCTCCTAATGCACCAAGATTTTTCCAACTTTATTTAAGTAAAGACTGGGATTTTAATAAGATGGTCTTTGATGCGGTCAAAAAAGCCGGTTATTCTGGCATTTTCTTAACTGTTGATGCTCTTGTTTCCGGTTTTCGTGAAGCTAACTTAAGAACTAAATTTGCTTATCCAGTTCCATTAGATTTCTTTACCCGCTATCAAGGCGCAAAGGGTGAAGGTCAAACTGTTGCGCAAATGTATGCTTCTTCGGCACAAAAGATTGGCCCAGAAGATATTAAGCGGATTAAGGAAATGTCAGGCTTACCTGTCTTTGTCAAAGGTGTTGTTTGTGCTGAAGATGCCTTCTTAGCAATGGGTGCCGGTGCTGACGGAATTTACGTAACTAATCATGGAGGTCGTGAAATTGACTGTGGTCCAGCAACAATCGACATGTTGCCAGAAATCGCTAAGGCAGTTGACCACCGTGTACCAATCATCTTTGATTCAGGCGTACGGCGCGGTTCGCATGTCTTCAAGGCTTTAGCCCTTGGTGCCGATTTGGTCGGAATTGGTCGTCCATATCTATACGGCTTGGCACTTGGCGGTGCAAAGGGCGTTCAATCAGTGATTGAACAACTTAACCAGGAATTGCTAATTGATATGCAATTGACTGGTTGCAAGACAATTGCAGATATCAAGCATGCCCGGTTGACTCATTTCAACTATACTGCTGATAACTTGAAATCAAATACTGATCCATCAAGAATTACTCCATATCCTGTAACTAATGATAATCAGCTAAAAGAAGAGGATTCAGCAACCGATGCTGTTTCTGGTGCTTCTCAAGAATAGAATTTTAAATATTATTAACGAAAATGTTCTGCATTTACAATCTAACAAGGTTAGTAAGCAGAACATTTTTTATTTTGGCTATCAAAAATGAGAAAAAAAGTCAAATATGACGTTGTAATTTAATATTTATATTATTATAATTGCTATAATGTAAAAGCTAATAATGGAGGAAAAGTTATGAAAAAGGCGTGGAAATGGCTTGAGATGGTCCTCGCAGTGTTCATGTTGTTGGCCTTGGTGCCACAAAAAGCGCTAGCTACCAAAGACACTCAATCCACTAAAATAACGGATACTTACCTGAAAAAAGTAAAAAGTAAGGGCGAGCTTGTTATGGGAACCAGTCCAGACTTTCCTCCTTATGAATTTGTCAAAAATATTAATGGCAAATCTAAGGTAGTCGGGATGGACATCGAGGTTGGGCAAAAAATTGCTCACGATTTAGGAGTTAAGCTAGTTGTTCGAACAATGGATTTTGATTCCTTACTTGTCGCCCTGGAAACTGGCAAGATTGATATGGTCATTTCTGGGATGACTGCAACACCCAAGCGGGCGCAAAGTGTAGACTTTAGTACGGCTTATTATAGAAGTGGACAAGATTTACTGATTAGAAAGGCTGATAAAGATAAGTACCATGACTTCCGTTCTTTTAAAGGCAAGACAATCGGTGCTCAGACTGGCAGTTTGCAGGCGACTTTGATTAAGGAGCAAGCAAAAAGGACCAAGCTGAAAACAATGGATAAAGATAGTGATCTTATTTTAGCTTTGAAAACCAATAAGTTTGATGCGGTGGCAGTTGATACCGCCACTGCAGCTGCTTTTGCCAAAAATACGGATGGCATCATGGCAATTCCTTCGGGATTAAAGATAACTTCTGATGGTTCTGCCGTAGCTTTTCATAAAGGTGCTACAAGTTTAGTCAAAGCGGCAAATAAATCGATTGCTGAGATTAAAAAGAAGGATTTGATTAACAAGGTTTATTTACCAAAAGCCGGTAAATACCTAGCAGGTGGAAAAACTAAAAAAGAGGCTAAGGCTTCGAACTCAATGTGGGCATATAAAGACTTCTTCATTGCTGGTGTTGGCTATACCCTGTTTATTTCAGCAATCTCAGTCATTTTTGGCTTTTTACTAGGAGCAATTTTGGCTTTAATGCGGTTAAGCCATAATGAAATTGCTCATTCAATTGCAACGGCATATATTGAATTTGTGCGGGGAACGCCTTTAATGGTCCAACTGCTCTTTATCTATTTTGGCCTAGGTTTAGTAGTCAATATTCCGGCACTTTTGTCAGGAATCATTGCTGTTTCACTGAACTCGGCGGCTTACGTTGCGGAGGTTATTCGGTCAGGAATAAATTCAATTGCAACAGGGCAGACAGAAGCCTCACGTTCATTAGGACTGTCACGCTCGGCAACGATGCGCTATGTAATTATGCCGCAGGCTATGAAAAACATTTGGCCTGCTCTGGGAAACGAGTTCGTTTCCTTGATTAAGGAAAGTTCAATTGTTTCTGTTATTGGTGTTAAAGACCTGATTTACCAGTCAAGAATTGTTCAGGCTGATACTTATCGTGGAGTCATGCCATTAGTAATTACAATGATTTTGTACTTTATCATCACCTTTGGCCTGTCCAGCTTGATGAAAGTATTTGAAAGGAAAATGAATCATGACTAACAAGGCCCCAGTTATTGAAGTAGAACATTTAAAAAAGACATTCGGTCATAATGAAGTTTTAAAGGATATCAACGCAGAAGTTGATGATGGCCAGGTGATTTGTTTGGTTGGTCCAAGTGGCGCGGGAAAAAGTACCTTTTTACGCTGTCTTAATCTTTTAGACGAGCCGACTTCTGGTAAAGTACTGTTTAACGGGCAAGAACTAACCGCCTTAAGTGAGGATCAACTAGATACTTTACGTGAAAAAATGGGAATGGTTTTTCAACAATTCAACTTATTTCCACATATGAATATTATTGAAAATATCAAGTTGGCGCCAATGAAAGTCAAAAAGCTTAGCGATGAGGAAGCAACTGCTAAGGGCATTGAACTGCTCAAACAAGTTGGGCTGGAAGATAAAGCTGAAGCATTTCCAGCAAGCTTATCCGGTGGTCAGCAGCAGCGGGTTGCGATTGCACGGGCATTAGCTATGGATCCAGAAGTGATGCTGTTTGATGAACCAACTTCAGCTCTTGATCCAGAAATGGTCGGCGAAGTATTGAAAGTAATGCAAGATTTAGCGCAAAAAGGGATGACCATGGTGGTGGTCACTCACGAGATGGGCTTTGCCAAAAACGTTGCCGATGAAGTTTGGTTCATGGCAGACGGCTATGTACAAGAAAAGGCGGCACCACAAGAATTTTTTGCCCAACCAAAGACTAAGCGGGCGCAGGAATTTTTGGCAAAAGTACTAGAAGCATAAAAAGAGGATAAAATTGTGGATAAAAAACGTGCACTTAGAATCCTGAGCGATTTAATTGCGATTGATTCGGCCAATGATCATGAAAGTCTAGTTGCTGATTATCTGACGAACTTATTTAAAAATTATCCTGTTAACATTGAACGTGTCACTTATGAACCCGGACGTGACAATTTAGTTGTGACAATGGGAAATCATGGTCCATTGCTTGGCTTTTCCGGTCATGAGGATGTTGTGTCAGCTGGTGATTTGGCAAATTGGCAGTTTCCGCCGTTTGAAGCGACAATTAAAGATGGCAAGCTCTATGGTCGGGGCGCAAGCGATATGAAATCCGGCCTTGCGGCAATGGTGGTTGCAATGCTTGATTTGCTAGACAGTGGGCAAGAACTACCTGGCCGAATTCGCTTATTAGCTTCTGTTGGGGAGGAAACCGGCGAATATGGGGCAGCACAATTAGTCAAAGAAGGCTATGCTAAAGATTTAGCTGGCCTAATTGTTGGTGAACCCTCGCACTTTAATATCCGGGTAACTCATAAAGGCGTAATCGATTATTACGTGACTTCAAAGGGAGTTTGTGTTCATTCATCGACACCAGAAAAAGGTCAAAATGCGATTATGCCGCTGATTGCTTTTGCCCAAAAGGCACAGGACTTAATGGCTAGTCATACAAAAAAGGATCCAGTCTTGGGATCTTTGACCCATGTAATCAGTCAGATTCAAGGTGGCAGTCAGATTAACTCGGTTCCTGATCATGCTTGGCTTTCAGGCAATATCAGGACAACACCGGTTTACCCTAATGAGCAGATATACCAAGAATTAGAACAGATTGTAGCGCAATTAAATGAGCAGGGTGCGCAGCTGAAAATTAGCTATAGCTTTCCTGAAGTGCCGCTGCCTAACCAAGAAAATACGAAACTGGCAAGATTAGCCAAACAGGTTGTTAACCAAGAATTTAATTTGCCGTGTGAGTATACGGCGGGAACAGGTGCAACGGATTCATCTGAATATATTCAAGCTGGCACTTTTCCAATCATTATTTTAGGACCAGCGGCGGGGACAACCGATCATCAACCAAATGAATATGTTGCAATAGATGACTATTTATTGGGATGTCAATTATACCAAGCTTTAGCCAAACGCTTTTGGGCTGAATACCAATAATTTTAACTATAGAAAAACCACTTCTTTGAGTAAGAAGTGGTTTTTTGATGTGAGAAATTTTATTTCCATATTTGTTATATTATTTACATGGCAAAATTTCAAGGGTTATTTAAGATTTTTTGTCACAATTGTTTTAAATTCAGTTAAGCGTTGTGCAAAAGTTGTGAAAGCTTCTTCCAGATAGTCAGGCTTAGTCATGTCAACGCCCGCCCGTTTCATAATTTCGACCGGGTAATCGCTTGAACCGGATTTTAAGAAATTAAGGTAGGCCTCTTTTTGGTCGCAGCTGCCGTGAACCACGTTATTGGCAAGAGCAGTAGCAGCCGCAAAACCCGTAGCATATTGGTAAACGTAGAAGTTATAGTAGAAGTGCGGAATCCGTGCCCATTCTTTGGCAATTTCACCACCTGGTTCTACCGCGTCACCGTAATAACGCTGATTTAGTTCACCATAAAAGTCATCTAACCGGTCAGCTGTCAAAGGTTCGCCCTTGGCATCCATTTCATGAATAAATTGCTCAAATTCTGCAAACTGCGTTTGCCGGTATAACGTACCTTTAAATGAATCAAGGTAATAATTAAGGACAAATGCCCGCGTCTTGGGGTCAGTGATATGATCTAAGAAGTACTCAGTTAAAATGTTTTCGTTAGTTGTAGAGGCAATTTCGGCAACAAAAATTGGGTAATCACCATAAACGTATGGCTGCGTCTGTCTTGTGTACATGCTGTGGACAGAGTGACCAGTTTCGTGTACTAGCGTATAGAGGGAGTCAACATTATTTTCCCAATTGAGTAACTCATAAGCATCTGTATCATAAGAGCCACCGGAATATGCTCCTGTTGCCTTATTCTGTGATTCAACTACGTCAATTACCCGATTATTAAAGATGTAATCGACTTGCTTCAAATAGTCTTCACCAAGAGGGCGCAAAGCTTTTTTAGCTTCCTCCTTGGCTTCCGCAAAAGTATAGCTCAATGATGGCTTACCGGTTAAAGGAACATACATGTCCCACATTTGTAAGTCGTTTAAGCCCAAGATTTGCTTTCGCAAATTTACGTATTCGTGTAGTAAATCAAGGTGTTGGTCAACCTCAGTAATTAAAGTATCATACACAATTGTGGGGATACCATTTTCATCTAACGCAGCATTTTTAGCCGAATCATAGTGGTGAACCCGCGCGTTATAGTTATGTTCCTTAACTTCACCAGAAAGGGTAGAAGCAAGTGAGTTTTTAAATTGATCATACGTTGCATACATAACATCAAAAGCGTTTTGACGAACTTTCCGATCTTGAGACTGAATGAGTAGGGAATAGAGGCCGTCGGACAATTGCACCATTTCGCCATCTTCATTTTGTACATAACCATATTCCATGTCGGAATTGGTTAACACATTATAGGTGTTTCCGGAAGTACTCAGTGCATCGCCAGCATCGGCAATTAGTCGTTCTTCTTGGGCTGATAGCGTGTGTGGCCTTTTACGCGTAATCTGTTCCAGCATGTGGGCGTAGTCATTTAGTCGTGGCTCCTCACTCTTAAACTGTGCCATTTTTTCTTCGGGAACTTGAATAATTGCGGGATTGAGGAAAGCAATGGCCGCTTCAAACTGACTGGTAAGTGCCTGCACTTGGGCCACATATCCGAGATAGTGGGCATTACTAGTGTCGACATCGCTAGACATGGTTGCATAGACATAAACCTTTTCTAAATTCCGACTAACAGTCAAAATCTTGTTTAAACCTTCATATAATTTATGCCCTGATTCAGTAAATTTTTCCTTTAAATTACTTAGACTCTGAACATCATTTTTAACCTGATTGTATGCGATTTCCCAGTCTTTATCCTGTTTAAAGATCCGGGTTAGATCCCACTTGAGTTCTTCAGGAACTTCATTTCTTTTGGGAATAGCCATTAACAGTTCTCCTTTATTTTTATATGCTTAATACTAATTATGCTAAAAACTAAAAAATAAGATATTATTAATTATATTTGTTAATATTCTAATTCAAGTTTGAAAGTGATACAAATAAACATGGATAATTATGGAAGGAATTGAATCAAGGTATGGAACCAAATTCAAAACGGAGAGAAGATTACCGTAAAAAGCGCTCTTCCCTTAATCTTCACCGTAATCATGTTTTAGCGGCTCCGACTGGGGCACTAAAAGGCAATCTTTTTGCCCGAGTTTGCGGTATTGTAATCGTTTTATGCGTAAGCTGCGGCCTGGCATGGGCTGCTCACATGTATTTCGCTTTACACAGTGCAATTGATGGTCAAAGTGGCAATTCTGCTACTTCTGCGTTAATTGCCCAGAGAAAACCAATTTCAATTTTAATTCTTGGCGTTGATCAAGGACTTGAAGGTCGTCATGATAAGGGTAATTCAGATACGTTGATTTTGGCTACTGCTAATCCTGGTAAAAATAAGGCAACAATGACCTCGATTCCGCGTGATACCTTGGCTAATATTCTAGGCGATCCGGGAGATAAGTACAACATGTTTCGGGTCAATTCTGCCTATGGAATAGGCGGAAGCAAGGCGTCGATGCGAACTGTTTCCGCATTACTGGATGTTCCGATTAATTATTATGTCGAAGTGAATATGAAGGCACTCAAAAGTCTTGTTAATGCTGTTGGCGGTGTCGATGTTAACGTACCGTTTGACTTTTCTTATGACTGGTGTGATTTTCGTATGGGAAAGCAGCATTTAAATGGCCGGCATGCAGTTGCTTATGTTCGGATGCGTCACGATGATCCCCGCGGAGATTATGGGCGGCAAATGCGTCAGCGGCAAGTAATTAACGCAGTTGTCCACAAAGCAATCTCGGTTGACTCAATTGCTAATTACCGTAATTTAGTAAAAATCTTTACCAAGTATGTTCGGACCAATCTGACATTCAATGATATGTTGGCTTTGGCATTGACATATCGCGGCTGTTCGCAAAATATCGATAGCGGTTATATTCAAGGACATGATGCGTGGATTAATGGATCATCAATCCAAGTCGTTTCGACCGCGGAACTGCAGAAGGCATCTAACAAAATCCGGACCAATCTTGACTTGGAAAAGAAAGTATTGGATAATGATGAAACTAAGCTCAATAAGTTAAATGAGCAGAATAATAATATTAAGTGGAAGGATCCTAATCCCTTTACTAATTACCAAATTTATCATTCAGTCGTGACAGATGAATCAGAAAATAATTCAACTGGAACGGATACCAGTGATGACAATTCAACTGGTCAGTAGTTATTGATAGCAAAGGAGGCAAAAAATATGCGTGGGCAATCAGTATTCGCAGTTATTTATGGCGTAATTTCAGCACTTGTTGCCTTTATTGCCGCGTCGGCTATTTGCTTGCGCACATTTCACTGGACTTTACCGGCCGCTGTTTTGGCCGCTAGTTTTTTTGCCTTATTTTTCTTTGCTCTTTCATGGTTTCGGGGGCACGCTTCTGTTGAAATTAAACGGATTGCGCGTGAATATAAGTTATCTGATCAAGATTTGGCTGAAATTACCGGAATGAAAGCAAGTGATTTTCCAATTTATCACGATAAATTGCAATTAATTTTGCCTAAGCGTTATTGGCCTAAAATATTGGAAGCCTTGCAAAAATATGAACAAGAAAGAAAGTAAAAAGGTGGGCAAAACGCCCGCCTTTTTGATTGCGCGCATTAGCAACTTAAGATGATGAGCAAAAAGGCAACTTGCTTGGATACTGGCAGACAGATAATTAATTTGAGGGAGATGTAAAATGAGTTTACTGCAAGTTAAGAATTTAGGGCAAAGTTTCGTGGATAAAACTTTGTATGAGAATGGCAATTTTGTTCTTAATAAGGAAGATCATATGGGAGTTACTGGTCAAAATGGGGTTGGTAAATCAACCTTAATTAAGATTTTGACTGGTGAGATGTTACCGGATGAAGGTCAAGTAAAATGGCAAAATCGGGTAACAGTAGGCTACCTTGATCAATACGCTAAGTTAGCTCCAGGTGTTACGATTCGTGAATTTCTGCGGACAGCATTTGCACCGCTATACCAAAAAGAACATGAGTTAAGCGCCCTTTACAATCAATATGCGGAAAAGGGTGACGCAGAACTGCTCGAAAGGGCGGGGAAACTGCAAACATACCTGGAAGAGAATAACTTTTACGGCATAGATACAGAAATTGAACGAGTTGCCTCGGGACTGGGGCTAGCAGAATTGGGTTATGATCATGACGTCAGTCAATTGTCCGGTGGACAAAGATCAAAAATTATTTTAGCCAAATTATTATTACAAAGTCCTGATGTATTGCTGCTGGATGAGCCAACTAACTATTTGGATGTTTCCCATATTGACTGGTTGGTCGGCTACCTAAATGACTTTACCGGCGCTTTTATTGTAGTTAGTCATGACTATGATTTCTTGGGCAAAATAGCGAACTGCATTATTGATATTGATGTTGGCACGATTACCCGTTATACTGGAACTCTTAAGCAGGCAATGCGGCAAAAAGAAGCCAACCGAGAAACTTATCTGAAGGCTTACACTAATCAGCAACGCAAGATTGCTAAGGAAGAAGCATATATTCGGAAAAATAAGGCGGGAACGCGCTCTAAGAGTGCTAAGTCACGTGAGCGGCAACTTGCCAGAATGGATGTTTTAGCTCCGCCTAAGGGCAATCACAAACCGTATTTTGAATTTCCTTATGTGGCAACGGCTGCCAACTTGTTATTGCAGACGCAAGACTTGGTAATCGGATATGACCACGCGTTGGTGAAAGAAGCCTTTAATTTCTCGGTCGGTGGCAATGAAAAAGTGGCAATTACTGGTTTTAACGGCATTGGCAAAACGACTTTGCTAAAAACATTGCTGGGACAGATTGAACCGATTTTTGGGACATTTGCTTTATCTGAAACCGCCAAAATTGCCTACTTTAAGCAGGACCTAGCTTGGCCTAACCAAAATATGACGCCGCTGCAATACTTGCAAGAAATCTTTGAACGCATTAAGCCTAAGGAACTGCGTGGCGCCTTGGCTCGGTTGGGTGTGACCGCCCAGCAGGCGATGAGTCCTTTGAAAAAATTATCTGGGGGCGAACAGGAAAAAGTGAAATTGGCTAAAATGCAGTTTGAGCCGGCCAATTTACTCTTTCTTGATGAGCCGACCAATCACCTTGACCGTGATTCAAAAGATGCGTTGCGGCAAGCAATTGTTAAGTTTCCCGGCAGCGTAATTATCGTTAGCCATGAGCGCGACTTTTTCCAAGGTGACTGGGTTGATAAAACAATTGATATTGAAACAATGAATAAACTTTGAGGAAATTATGCCTGGACAGAAAGATAAATTATTTTACCAAGAATTGCTTGATACTTGCCTGACAGCAGGCCAGTTAATGATTGAAGGCGGCAGTGAGATGTACCGGGTCGAAGACACGATGGTGCGCATTGCTAAAAGCGCTGGCGAGCCGGACCCGCGGGTGTTTGTAATGCCAACGGGGATCTTTATGAGTATCGATCACGGCAACTATTGCCAAAGCATTTTGGTTCATGAGCGGAATATTAACCTAGAGTTGGTTGATCGGATTAATTCGCTGTCACGGGCTTTTGCAGCGCGTGAAATTACCTTACGCCAAGTTAAAAGCCAAGTATTTAAAATCGCTCACGGTGGATTTCCAGTTTTTCCATTATGGTTACAAACAATTGGCGCCGGCATTTTAAGTGCAACGCTAATGGTAATGTTTATGGACAACTATGATTGGGTTGATTTTCCGGCTGCGGCAGTAGTTGGTGCTATCGGCTTTGTTTCGTTTTATTATTTTAAACGCTTTACAAAAGTCAAATATTTAGCTGAATTGGTGGCAGCAATGATTATGACGATTGTCACGGTAGGGTTAGTTCGTCTGTTTCCCGCAATGATTATTGATAATATTCTTACCGGGGCTTTGATGCCATTGGTTCCAGGCTTAGCATTAACTAATGCCTTGCGTGATTTGTTTAAGGGCGACTTGTTATCAGGAATGGGCAAGATTTGTGAAGCAATGTTAACCGCCTTTGCCCTTGGCGGCGGCGTTGGGATTATTTTGAAATTTTTAGGAGCATAAAATGCCATTTTGGTTAGAATTAATTATTAACATCATTTTTGCCTATCTTGCCTCAGCCGGCTTTGCCCTAACTATTAATGTTCCGCGCCGCGTGCTTAACCTGGCGGGAATTAGTGGGGTCATTAGCTGGATTATTTACTGGTTAGCGATGGAGGCCTCAATGGGCCGGCTATTGTCTAATCTGCTGGGTTCATTTGCGATTGGCATTTTAGGAATTGTCTTTGCCCGAATAAAAAAGTGTCCGGCAACTGTCTTTTATATCCCGGCCATTGTCCCTTTAGTACCGGGAGTTCCCGCATACCAGGCTGTGCGTGAGTTAACCGCCGGAAATATTAACGGGGCAAGTGACTCGGCTTTACGTGTGATTATCGTTACAGGCTCAATCGCCTTAGGGATGTTACTATCAAGCATGTTTGTAGAAATATTTTTCAGAATAAAAAAATTTTACAAGCAGAATAAAAGTACGTATAATAAGTAATACGAGTCGACAAAAACGCGAGATGCGTATTTGGATGAGGACGCCCGCCTTAGCTGGCAGACACGGGAAGTGTTGGCTGTTGACCAACCTGATGTGAACAGAAGTAGTCACTTGTTTTTTAACAAGCCTCGATTTGGAAAAAGCAGATTCTTAAGTGAATCTGCTTTTTTTGTGCACTAAAAAAGCCGCTATCTTGTAAAATAGCTGACTTAATTAAGATATAGCGCCTGTTTACCTTGCTGATTATAGCTTCTCTCCAAGTTGTACCAAGAAACCACTTTGTTTTTATGACCAAATGGATCGTTAACCAGAACTTGGTGTTTTTTCTTGTTGTAACCAGTAATTACGCAGGCATGTGATGAAGGAGTGACATTTACTTCTCCTTCTTTGGTTTGCCAAGTTTGCATGTCGTTGACATGATCGAACTTGAGTGTTGTGATAATCAAAACCGGATGACCATCAGATACCAATTTCATGACTTGGATGAAGTCGTGTCCTGAGAAATTCTGAATGCGGTTAGTGTATTTGCGGGCTACTTGTTCAAGCGGCTCGTTATAAACACACCAGCCGGCGTTTGCTTGGCTCATATAACCAACAAACCCCACATGAGGATTACCCCGAAACTGTCCGTCGCTGGAAAAAGAAGCAACATGCTTAATATTTTCTGATAGATCAAGTTTAGTTACTTTGATGCCGTAATATTGCAGCAGCATTGACAAGGAAGTAACTTCACAGCCGTTAGGCAGCTCAGGATACTGATTTTCTAGTGGTACATCCAATTTTTGGGCTGACTTTAATGTTACCCAGTCGTATTTGTCCTTGAAATCATTTGAGTTAAAGACTGCAAAGGCTAATCCTAAAAGAAATACGCCGAGCAACAGGAACACTAGGTTCTTGCTTCTATTCTTTTTCATAATGCTATTTAAACATAGGCTATAGAAAAAAAGCAAAGCTGTTTTTCACAATGTCTCTAAATTTAACTGATTTTTAGTGATTTGCTTAGGATAAAATAGGTAAAAGAAAAAAACGCTCTTACTTGAGCGTTTTTTTACTTTGTTTAAGTTTAAGTTTTAATTAATGGTGGCTAGCGCCTGAAAGTGCGTCCATTGAGTGATCTTCACCCTTAACGTCCATACCTTCAACATCCATTCCTGGGCAGTAAACTTCGTCCATTGGAATACCTTTTTCTTCAGCAAATGCCTTAGTCAAAGTTTCCATGTCCATTAAGTCATACTTCTTGTCTGGATCCTTAGGATCAACGATTTGGATTTGCGCCATCATACCAGCATCTTCGTGTTCGATAATGTGGCAGTGGTACATGAACACACCTGTGTTTTGGAAGTAAACCTTCAAACGAACAGTTTCTTGTGGGGCAACTTCAACAGTATCTTTGTAGACACCTTGCTCGTTTGGATATGGGTCTTTACCGTTACGTGAAACAACAAGGAAGTGCGCACCGTGAATATGGAATGGGTGGAGCATACCGTTAACCTTATCATTAGTGTTAGTTACATCCCAGTATTCAGCAGTCATTAACTCTTGCTTCATGTCAATTCTTTGCATGGAGAATAGCTTGCCGTTAATCATGTTGTGGTTGTCCATCGTTACGTGAGGAACTGGTGAATTAGGGTTAACAACAGGATCATATGGTTTGAATAAGGTGTCAGGAATTACACTGTCATCTTTTTCATACTTGTGAATTCTGAATTCAACCAACTTAAAGTCATCAGTGTAAAGGTTAACAACGTCGCCTTCCTTGTAGTTACTGAAGTCAACCACAACTTGTTGACGCTCACCAGGTCCGATTAAAACCTTAGTCATCTTAACTGGATGCTCTAAGAATGAATCATCCCCACCGATTTGGGTCATTACCAAATCATCACTAAAGTGCAGACGCCATTCACGCCGGTTAGATCCACCTAAGAAAATCAACCGAACTTTTTGGGTAGTGACATCTACGTAAGGACGAACCACACCGTTAATAACTGGCGTATCGCCGAAGATACCCATTGCATTGTAATCTGCCTTGTAATCAAATTGGTTATCTTCATGGAAAATCCGGTCTTGCAAAATAATTGGGAATTCATCTTTACCATAAGTCTTAGGAATTGGTAATTGTGCTTCGTTAGCATCAGTTACAACAACACCCATTGCAAGACCCATCCAAACCTGCATGGCAGTAGATGGACATGGGTGAGCATGTAACCAAGTGAGAGCTGCAGGTTGGTTAACTGTGAAGTCAATGTGCTTTTCTTCTCCAGGGTATACAGGTGAGTGGCAAGCTCCATCGTTGCCAGGGCCTGAAACCTCCATGCCGTGCCAGTGATAAGTAGTTAATTCAGGCAAACTGTTCTTCAAAGTTACGTGAACATGTTGCCCTTTAGTTAAGACCATTGTCTTACCAAGGACTGGGAAATTGTAGCCCCAAGTATGAGTCTTTTTACCAGGTAAGAATTGAAAGTCGCCTTCTTGGGATTCAATGGTGTACCAGACATCATTGTTTTCTTGTTTATCAGGCTCTAAGACTGGTGGAACAATTAATGGTTGAGCTTCAACACCTTCAGGAATATGAAGTTCTTTGTAGCCCATACCGTGGTTTTTATCAAAATCGTCTGAGTTATAGAAATAATCTGTATAAACTTTTTCTGACATATTTGTCTACCTTTCAGTTTGAAAAATTTAATAAAAAATTTTCTTAATTTCAATAGTAATTCTATTCTTTGTGAAAACGCTTGTAAAGTGGCTATAAAGAAGTTTTCGCATGAATAATTAAAGAACTCTTTTTTTAACCTGTTTTGAAACAATTTCGTTATTTTATCCGGATTAAAAAAATCGCTAAAATAGGTATACCTTAGTAAAAGTGGGTGACCATAATTTTCTTAACGCTTGTTTTTTTAAACAAATGTTCTTTAAAAATTATTTTTTAAAAAAATAAAAATAAATTGTTTTTGGCGCTGAATTTGAGTATCGTATAGAAGACTGATAACTAATTTATAAAAGGATTTTTTTATTTTGAAGATTAACTTAACTGATTTAACTACTAAAATTGAACAACAAGACTACTTACAGGATTTAGAAACTGTCAAATACGCAGATATTAGTAAGTCCAAAACCAAAATTAAGAGTTTAGCAACTAAAATGATTAAAGAAACTGCTGCAGCTATCAAGCATAATTCCTTAAGCCACGTTGCACTTGAAGTAACGGGGCAAAGACCGGTCACGTTCGTCTTAGAAAACAATATTATCAACTTGCCATACAGCAATTATAAAAAAATTACCAATTTTTTTGAGGAAGAAAAAGACTATCCGGTATTTGTTTACTTTGAAACGCAGTCGGAATTTTTGAATGCCTCTAATTTTCGCATTGATCAAATAGCAACTGAAGAGGAAATTACTCAGAATGAAGATGAGGTAATTAATAAGCTGGTAGAAGCAATTATGGCAAAATTAAGTCAGGTGCGTGAATACAAGAAGCTTAAACCTGTAGCGAAGACTAAAAAGCCGGCCGCTAAAAAGCCGGCCGCTAAAAAGACGCTGACTAAAAAAGTAGCCGCCAAAAAAACGGTCAAAAAGACGACGACTAAAGCTAAAGCAAAAAAGTAAGCACATTACTTTAATAAGCAATTAACCTTTTTGCACTATTCAAGCAGGGCTTTTTACAATATAATGAAGATTATTACAGGAGGAAGTTATGTTTAGCTGGAATCTACTGGGCATCTTATTGTGGGTTATTGCCATTTTATATTTCATTTTTATTATTCAAAATATTCGTAAGCGTCGGATTACGATGATTATTAAGAAGCACCAGAAGTTTAGCTGGACTAATTTTTTGATTGATCTGCTCGAAGTAGCAGTTTTTTTAGTCGGCATTATTTGGCTCTTTAATAAAACATTGCTTGATAACCCGGATTTAGAAGATAAAAGTGTAATTAGTTCAAAAATCACGTATCAACCGTTAGTAATGAATACTGGTTCGGGTAATTCAAGTTATGTGACGATTAATTCAAAAAAGAAAAAAATTAGTACGCAAACTTATACTTATTATCGTGCTGGACACAAGGCGCAAGTTTCGAGTGACTTTGCTACAGTGGCTTATGGTAAAAGTCCTTTAGACTTAAATGCTTCACGGATACCATACCAAAAGAGCCAGCTTAAGAAAATGGACCGTAAATACCAGCGTGCTTATGTTGCAACTTATACGGCGACTTATAAAAAGGTTTGGCAAAACGGGCTTGGCTTGCATGCTGGTCATACGGCTACGCAATATTATTTAATTCGAATTCCAGATGCTTCGTTCATCAAAGAAAAATAAGCTTAAAATGAAGCGTTTACAAATATAGCGATATGTGCTATGTTTGTAAGTAGATAATTAAATAAGTGGGTTGTTACTATTAAATTAGGCGAAACTACTAGCAATATCAGTTAAATTACGAATTGTAGTTTAACTGGTCATTGCTGGTAGTTTTTTTTGTTTAAAAAAGGAGTTAAGTGATGCGCCTTAAAAAAATTTTTAATAATAACAGTGTTTTAGTTGTTACTGAGCAGGGAAAGGAAGCAATCGTTTTTGGTAACGGTGTGGGTTTTAGTCAGGGGAAAAGTAAAAACATAGACACTAGTAAAATTCAAAAAATATTTTATTTAAATAATAAAAAAGATAAGGAGTCTTTTGACTATTTGTTTCGTAATATTCCGGTTGAAATTGTTGCGGTTGTTTTTTCAATCATTGATAAAGCCAAGAAAGATTATAAATTTCATGTATATGACTCCATTTACTTAACTTTAAGCGAACATATTAATGGAGCTTACAGTCTACTTAAGAATAATGAATATCAGGAAAATCAAATTCCTAATTTTGCCAAAGAATATCCCTTGGAATATCAGATCTCATCCGCAGCACTAAATATCATTAATCATAGATTAGGTGTTTGTTTTCCTAAATCTGAAATTAGAAGCTTAGCCTTACATTTTATTAACAGTAAGATTCCTACCGGTATACCTCAGAAAAGTAAAAAAAAACGGCGTATATCTAATAATTCAAGGATGATCAGCATTGTGATGAATGTGCTTGATGATAACAACATATATCAAAATGCCAGAAACAAAAATAGTTTTCGACGCTTACTAATTCATATTCAGTATCTGTCTAATCGTATTCGGCATCCCCCTGTAAGAAAAGAAACTATTGACAAGAAAATTCAAACTGACTTGATTATGGCTTATCCAAAGTCATTTAAGATAACCCAAGAAATATTTCAAAAGTTCAAAGCCGAGTTTAATTGCCAATTGTCAGAAGCAGAAGAGACATATTTTGTTATTCACATCCATCAAATTTTAGAACAGTAATTTAAGGAGAAAAAATGGTATCAAAAAAAGAAATATCAATGGCAGGGTTTGAAATTGTTGCATATGCGGGTGATGCTAAAACTGCTTTAATTAATGCTTTAGATGAAGCGAAAAATGGTAATTATGAAAAGGCAAAGGAGTTAATAAAAAGTGCTGATGTCTCTTTAAATGATGCCCATAATTCGCAAACAAAATTAATGAGTGCAGAAGCAAACGGTGAGGAAATGGAAACGACCTTTATTATGTCACATGGGCAAGACACCTTAATGACAACAATGCTTTTGCGTGACGAAATTAAATATTTTGTTGATTTGTATCAAAAATACAATGATATTAACAACCAGCTTGAGAGACAAAGAAATAAGGAATAGTAATAGTACTGATTCAGAAAGAAGTTTTATGATGAATGCTGTAATTAAGCAAATTGAAAAAGCACAACCTTTTTTTCAAAAAGTTGCTGCCAACAAATATTTACGTGCTGTTAGAGATGGTTTTATAGCATTAATGCCAATAATCATCTTTTCAAGTATTTTTTTATTAATTGCCAATGTTCCATTAATATGGCACTTTGCTTGGCCTACAAAGGTCGCAAATGCATTAAATATGTTTTATAACATGTCGATGGGAGTTTTAGCACTTATGGCTTCTTCTTCAGTTGCTAAGGCCTTGACCGATTCTTTTAACTTAAATTTGCCAAAAACCGGTCAAATTCCAACTGTTGGTGTCCAATTTACCGCGCAAGTTTCATTTATATTAGTCGCTGTTGACACGATGGTTGACAAACTGAATAATCTTTATTTTGCGGTGGCAATGATTGGGACTAAGGGACTCATATGTGCCTTTTTAGTAGCCTTTATTGTTCCTAATATTTATTACCAATGCTTTAAACATAATATTACGATCAAGCTACCTGATGCAGTACCTCAAAACATTGCTGGCGCCTTCAAAAATATTATTCCATTTGCAATAAGTACCTTCTTATTTTGGGGCTTTTCGTTAGCTTTTCGCGCTGCAACTGGAACGAACTTAGCGGCCTGGATTATTCAAATATTATCCCCGTTGTTTACTGCGGCAGATGGCTATTTGGGCTTAGCAATTGTTTATGGTGCAATGGCCTTTTTCTGGTTTATTGGAATTCAAGGCCCGTCAATTGTCGAACCAGCAGTTACTGCAATTTATTTAAGTAATGTTGAACTTAATTTATCAGCCTGGAAAGCAGGCAATATTGCCGGTGCTAACAGGATTTTAGCTCAAGGAACACAATATTTCGTTGCAACTCTTGGCGGTACAGGCGCGACATTAGTAATTACATTAATGTTTGCATTTTGGTCAAAGTCAAAAGAATTAAAGGCAGTTGGCCGTGCAGCTTCTGTTCCGGTATTATTTGGCGTTAATGAACCAATTTTATTTGGCGCACCGTTAATTTTAAATCCGGTCTTCTTTATCCCATTTATTTTGACGCCAATAGCTAATGTATGGCTATTTAAGATTTTTGTTGATCTATTTCATATGCCAGGTTTTATTTACAATTTGCCTTGGACAACACCAGGTACCCTTGGTCTGATTATGGGGACGGGATTTTCTGTTGGTTCAATTATTCTAGCAATTTTACTTTTAGTAGTTGATACAATTATGTATTATCCTTTTTTCAAAGCCTATGACACGCAAAAATGTGCAGAAGAGGCTAAGAGTGCAAGTAATTTGAACGTAAAGAATGAAGATAGTCATTCTGTTCAAAGTAGCAATGAGGATACCAGCTCCAAAGAAGATGCAAGTAAGATTCCTCTTTCTGCAACTAAAGATGGCAAGGCGCTAAACGTTTTAGTTTTATGTGCAGGTGGTGGAACGAGCGGTATTTTGGCTAAGGCCTTAAATAAATTAGCAACTGAAAACAAATTGCCGCTCTCTGTTGCCGCTGCTTCGTTTGGTGCACATCATGACCTGCTAGCAGGTATGGATATCGTTATTCTGGCACCACAAATGAATGCGATGAAAGATGAGCTACAAAAAGAATGTGACAAAAGTAATACCAAAATGTTAACGACTACTGGCAAACAGTACATTGACATGACACAACATGCTGACAAATGCTTAGATCTTATTATTGCCAATATTTCTGATTAAGGAGAATTGTTAAAATGAGTATATTAAAGAGAGTAAAAAGTTTACCCCAAAATTTCGTATGGGGTGGAGCTACTGCCGCTTATCAAGTGGAAGGAAGTACTAAAATTGATGGTAAAGGCAAAACAATGTGGGATGATTATCTTGAAAAACAGGGTAGGTTTTCACCAGATCCTGCTAGTGATTTTTACCACCGTTACCCAGAAGATATTGGTCTAGCCAAAAAGTATGGTTTAAATGCTATTCGTGTTTCAATTGCTTGGACCAGAATTTTTCCTCAGGGTTTTGGCAAAGTTAACCAAAAGGGTGTTGAGTACTATCATAATTTATTCAAAGAATGTTTAGACAATGGCATTGAGCCTTACGTCAGCCTGCACCATTTCGATAGCCCCAAAACTCTGTTTGATGATGGCGACTGGTTAAATCGTAAGAATATTGACTATTTTGTTAAATATGCGGAATTTTGTTTTAAAGAATTTTCAGAAATCAAAAATTGGTTCACGATAAATGAACTGATCTCCCTAGCATATTCCCAATATATCGCTGGTACTTTTCCTCCTAACCATCATTTTGACGTGTCGAGTGCAATTCAGGCTCAACATAATGAACTGCTAGCACATGCACGTGTTGTTAATCTATATAAAAGATTGGGTTTGCCTGGTCGGATAGGTTTAATTCACGTCTTGCAACCCGTTTACCCAATTTCCAATAATGAAAAGGATAAACACGCTGCTAAGTTAGAAGACGCATTTATAAACAAGTTTTTATTAGATGGAACATTTCTAGGTTATTATTCTGATGATACGATGCAGTCAATCAATGAAATTCTCCGGTTAAACAATGCGCACCTTAAGATTGAAGATGGCGATTTAGATATCTTGTCCGAAGCAGCAACACAAAATGATTTCTTTGGCCTTAATTATTATCAGAATCAATTTATTAAAGCTTATCAAGGTGAAAGTGAAAATCATTTTAATGGTACAGGCAATAAGGGGACGTCTTCTTTTAAGTTTAAGGGTGTTGGTGAAACTGTTAAAAAAGAAGGCGTGCCGACAACTGATTGGGATTGGAATATTTATCCAGAAGGCTTGTATGATATTCTAAAAAGAGTCAGTCATGATTACCCTAACTGTAAGACAATTTATATTACTGAAAATGGTTTAGGCTATAAAGACCATTTTAGTAGCGCAGATAACATAATTGATGATGAACCAAGAATAGATTTTATTGATCAGCACGTTGCAGCACTCCTTAAGGCTCGCAAAGAAGGTGTAAATGTGCAAGGCTACTTTGTCTGGTCTTTACAGGATCAATTTTCCTGGGCCAATGGTTATAATAAACGTTACGGTCTCTTTTATGTGGACTTTAAAACACAGAAACGCTACATTAAAAAAAGTGCCTTATGGTTTAAGGCACTAGCTGAAACGATGAAGTAAAAGTAGATATTTTACTTTGACTATTTAAAAGATAATTCTAAAAGATTAGCTCCAGAGTTTATACATAGATTAAAAAACTCAAAGTAAAGCAAATAGAGTTTTTGGTGTATCTAGAGCAATCTTTTTTTGTTGCCATTTTTAACTACACTATTAACTTCTTGCGGTTTTCGTACCTGAATTAATAAGTTGCCTTGAATAAAGGCGAGAATCAAGCTTGCAGTTAAAAAGTCGATGACATTGCCAGATGAAAAAGCTGCCAATAGGATAAAACAACTGGACGCAAGAAGCGAACTGACTAAGTAGGTTCGGGCATATTTAAAACGTAGCCACTTATAAGCCCCGTATAAAATTGTGGCAAGATAAGGTCCCACAAACAAGATCATTCCAATGAAGCCAAGTGAATAAATTTGTGCCGAGAAATCACGCTCTAAGTTAAAAATATTGTTTTCGCGCGTATACGAAATGCCGAAATATTTATCCAGCCGATTATTGTTAGTTTTGACCACCTGGTTAAGCATTGCCTTTTCAAGATAGCGGTTCTCCATGCGGACTTGCCCGGGCTGATTAATAATTTTTAACCAAAATTCAGGATCGTATTGATATGGGTAGCTGTGAAAAACAAATTTGGGATTTAAGGCGTAAGCCTGGTAGTTTTGCTTAATAAAAGCACGTAAGAAGTCTTCCCGCTTTTTACCAGTAGGATATTTCTTCAGTCCCGCTGCTAACTCCCGCTTTTCTGAACTCAGGTCGTGATCAGATTGCTTGGCTAAATAAATTTCGTAATTATAGCGCTGGATAGCTGGCCCAAAAGGTAGAATTGCTAGTGAGCCCAGCATAATTAAGCCAGCTACCAAAAACGGCCGACCACCTTTTTGCACGTCTTTAATTACGTATTTATGGAAAATAAATAGTACTAAACTAATAAAGATGCCACCTAAAAGGCCAATTGCGGCAACTTTTGTCCCTATTTCAATCATTGCTAATGCTTGGATAACATTAAGAGTAATAGTTAACCAGTTAAAGTTAGTGAATAAATAATAGACCATTAGCGGTACAAGCATGAATAAAACGGCCGAAATCATATTGGTAAAGTTGAAAAAGCCCTTGGAAGCCATGTGCGAATAGCCAATATTCGGATTAAAAAACCAAGCAAAAATATTAGCACTGATTGTTCCCGTTTCGTAAGATTTGAGTGAAATTACAAATAGGTTGGACACGACAATTGTCCCCGAAAACAAGCCAGAGACGCCTTCAATTACCTGGCGCAACTGTTTTTCACCAAAATCGAGCTCAGTAGTTAAAAAGAGAACGATTAACGGTAAAACCATCCGAATTAAGTAAAAGAGTTCACCACTACTTGAGTAGCCGTAGTTAGTGGGATTAACACTCGTAAAATTGCGAACATGAATTAAATGTAGCGCTGAATAGATCGTTAATAAGACTAAATAAACTAGTAGCCATTTTTTTGTTGTCAACTTTTTCCAGGACTGTTTCTGGCTGAAAAAGAGACAAATCAGGACACCAACTACTAGAATGCGAATAATAGTTGGTAATGTAAATGGCAAAATAGTTGCCAGGGTACCATGATAAAACCAATATAAGTCTAAAAAAGGTTGGATTAAAATAAACCAGAATAAGATGGTTCTTGCTTTTTCTTTCACTTGTTTTCTCCATTAATGATTATTGATATTAGTTTAATTTTAGGCAAAAACCAAGCAAAAAAAAAGAGCGGTGAATTTTATTCACTGCTTTTTAAAAAATAACTTTTTACTTGGATTCTTTGTCAGCGTCATCAGTGGTCTTTTTTGCTTTGGCAATTTTTTCCACTTTGACATCACTTTTAGCCTTAGCTTGAATTTCCTTAATCTTACGTTTAGGTGCGGCCTTCAAGTTCTTGAAGTTAACAACAATTTTTTCATTTAAGTCGCTAACAGCTGTTTCGTCGGCTTCATCAAAGTCAATGATCTTCAACAGGGCAGAATTTTCGTAAATTTTTTCTACTTTACCTAGAAATGGTTTAGTAAGTTCTTCTTCTGATTTTGCGCTAAGAATGTCATCTATTTTTACTTCAGTTTTCTTCATGGTTAGTTTTTTACTTCCTCTCTTCCCCGTGTTTAATTATAATAGAAAGATATTATTATAAAAGTAAACTGTTTTCAAGTAAAGGAAGCCTGGATTTTGCAAAAATTAATTTTAATTGCTGGCCCCAGTGGCGCTGGTAAGACAACAATTTCTGAATATTTAACCAAAAAGTTCAACATTCCGCGGGTTTTGACCCATACTACTAGACCAATCCGCCAAGGAGAAAGTCCAGACACCTCTTACCATTTTGAAAGTGATGCCAGTTTTAACAAGCTGCATTTCTTTGAGCATGTTAAATACGGTTCTTACCAGTATGGCTCAAGTAAGGAGGCATTGGAAGAGGCATGGGAAGAGCACCAGCTAGTGTCATTAATTGTTGATATCAAAGGTGCAGCCTCTTATCTAAAAGCAATTAATCACCAGGTATATTTCTTATATGTAACGACTAGTTCGAAAAAGGAACTAAAGGAACGGCTGTTAAAGAGAGGGGATGATCCTGCCAAGATTGCGGAGCGCTTGAGCGGTAGCGAATTAAATACTTTACCAGAAAAACTAAAGGCAGATGCACATATTATAGTGAATGATAATTGGAGTAAAACCGAGAAGAAGCTTGATGCTATCGTAAGTAGTTTGTTAAGCGTTTAAATATTACTACTGGTTGGACTGTGTTTTTAAAAAAAATCTTAACGTTTTGTAGCTCATTTGACATGAATGTGTAACATTTGGTGAGTACCATATAGATTGTCAGGTACAAATTAAGGGAAATCAAAAGATTGTGCTCGGCAAAGTAAAAAGAAATCTTGAGAAGGAGAAAGAGATTAGTTTTGGGACACAGACATAGTTTAATCAAGTTAGTTACATTTATATCACTATTTTTTACTGGCATTGCCACTGTAACTACAGTTACAGCAGCTACTACAACTGATGTTGATGCCAGTTCAGTATCCAAGAAGCGTGATGCTGTTGTTAAGCTAGCTAAAAAACAAGTAGGCAAAGGTTACGTTTATGGTGCAAATGGTCCGTCGGCTTTTGATTGCTCAGGCTTGGTTCAATATGTTTATAAAACAGCGGGTGGAACAGTTTTGCCACGTACTACTTTTTCACAAGTTACACTTGGTAAAAGAGTTTCAATGAAGAAATTGAAAAAGGGTGATCTTCTTTTCTGGGGATCAGCTACATCCCCATATCACGTTGGTATTTATGTTGGTGGTAATCAATATGTTCACGCCGCAACTCCCGATCAAGGTGTGTTAAAACAATCAATCAGTACTTACTTTTATCCTTCAGCCGCTAAGCGCGTGCTTGAATAATTATTCTCTACTTAAACTCAACCAATTTTCTTTTTACATATAAAGCAATAATTAATTAGTCCTATATAGAAACGCCGGTTCTGAAAGGGCTTTTTTTATTTTCTGGTATCACTTCTGTAACATTTTTGTAATATAGTACGAGTAAAATTAGAACTGTGATATAGAGATTATTAGATAAAAAATGTGTAAATACTATTGAAGATGTAACACGGGAGGAATTTGATTTTGAAGATTAAGAGTAATTTGGTAAAATTTACTGCTGCGGCTGCTTTAACCATTACTGGCTTAGGGGTTGCAAACGCTACTAATTCAAATTCCACGGCTCACCAAGTTGCAGCTGCAACTACTAAAGTTAAAATTAATTATGTTCCTGGCTATGGTATCAATGTTTGGGACAATTACAACAACCCTAGTTTTACAGGAAATAGGATTAAGCATGGCAAAGTTGTTGATGTTATCAGCTCGGCAATTGACACTAAGGGCAGAACGTGGTATGAGATTGGTGAAAATCAATGGATTCAGGCCCGTTACACGGTAGATGCAAATGATGACAATGTTGCTAAAAAAGCAAGCCAAGCAGGTATGGTCGGCAAAAATGTTACATCTTCTTCAAAACAAGCTGCTAAAGTTGTTAATTTGGCTAACGCAGAAGTCGGTAAGGCTTACGCATGGGGAGGTAATACACCTAACGGATTTGACTGCTCAGGATTAGCACAATATGTTTTCAGTAAGGCTACCGGTAAGGAAATCTCCCGCACTACTTATTCACAAATTAAACAAGGAAAGACTGTTTCCCTTAAGAACCTAAAACCAGGTGATTTATTGTTCTGGGGTTCTGCATCTTCTCCTTATCATGTAGGCATTTACGTGGGCGATAATCAATATGTTCATGCTGCAACTCCTGCACAAGGTGTTGTTAAAGACAGTATTAGTTCATATTTTTATCCTTCAGTTGCCAAGCGTGTTCTCAACTAGTTGTAGAAAATATTAAATAACTAAAGCAAAAGCACTTAGAAATTTATCTAGGTGTTTTTTTATTCCTATTTTAATGGATGTAACTTGATAAATAAATTTAAGCGTCTAAAATAAAGTGGAGTACTAATTAATGACCACATCTAGCTACCAAAAGGAGATTGAATTTGATGAAGCGTAATTTTTTGAAAATGGGTCTTGCGGCAGCTCTCACATTAACGGGCGTTGCTGTGGTGGCACCACAAAAAACGGTAGATGCGGCAACACTAAAAGCTCCGGTCAAACGTGTTCAAATAAACTATTTACCTGGTAAAGAGGTAAAAATTTGGACAAATTATCAAGGCGGCCAGCTGATTAATTTCCGTGCTAAAAATAAGAGCAAGTGGAATGTTGCTGAAACTGCAGTCGATAAAAAGGGTAAACTTTGGTATAAAATTGGCGACAACGAATGGATCGAGGCGCGCTATACCGAGGATTTGGATGATGAAGAATCAGCTAATCAGGCTGCAACCGAGCAGATAGCCGCAAAGCCAAAGAAAAAGGCCAAGAAAGCTAAAAAGCAAAAGAAGCAACCAATGAATCAGGCTCAGGCCGCAAAGCCAAAACCGAATAAGCAGGAAACGCCTAAGCCAGTTAGTGCCACAAGTAATAACAAGACACCAAAACCGGCTCCAAGCAAGTTGCCAACTGCAACAGTCCCAGCCGCAACAGGTAGTGCAGCTCAACGTGCGCAAGCCGTTGTTAATTTGGCTAAGTCGCAATTGGGCAAAGGTTATGCCTGGGGTGGTAATGGCCCTGATAATTATGATTGCTCGGGCCTGGTCCAGTCAATTTATAACAAGGTTGCAGGTGTTCAATTACCACGTGTGACAACTGATCAAGTTAAGGTTGGAACGACCGTTGCCATGGATCAGTTACAGCCAGGTGACCTATTATACTGGGGCTCAGTTGATGCACCGTATCATGTTGGTATTTATATTGGCAATAATCAATATATCCACGCCTCAACACCAGATACGGGAGTAGTGTTACAAACGCTTAGTTCTTACTTTTATCCGTGCATTGCTAAGCGTGTAATTCAATAATAAATAAAAAAAGACTGACGATAATGATGATATGAACCCCAAAATTAGGACACTTTGTATTAGCTGCTAGCTGAGGACTAACTTCCGATATTCAAGCGGAGTTAGTCCTTTT